>NZ_JAEPMO010000205.1 GCF_017643905.1 Marivita sp. | reverse complement strand
GCCTGATCACTCCAAAAATGCACATCGACCTGGCCCGCTTCGGCGGGCTTTTTCGTGTTCGGTTGGTCTCGATTTTGGTGTAGTTTTGCACCTGTCGTGGGCTCTTGCCCTGATTCTCGCGGGATCTTTGCTCAGAGTTGGTTTTTTTGGAAAATAAGTATTTGATTTGAAATGGTTAATTTAACTGCTTGGAGACAACTTCGCCCGGAACTTCAAACGCGCCGGGTCAGGACATCGCCTCAAACCGCGACCAAACCCGCTACAGATCGAAAATATCGCCGATATTCGTAATGATCGCTGTCAGGATCAGCGTGGCACAGATGATCATCGCGACCCAGAACGCAAATTGCATGACCACCGCACCAATCCCGAGACCGATTGCGTATTACGGCAACACCGTGGGTTCGTGCCGGAACAGACTGATCCCTCCAAGCACAACTGCAATTCCGGCCAGAACCGGCGTCAGGATCATCAAAAGCTTGGTCGGGTTGAACGGTTTGGACTCCGGGGCCACCGGTTCTGAATTTTCGACAAAAACGCCCTGTGCGGCCGCTTTGATGTCGCGTGCGATTTCACCGATGCTGGTGCCGACACTTTGCTGCGGCTCGGGCATCAAAGCGCCAGAGATCAACAATATCGAAACCACCAAAGCGCCGATGCCAAAGAAAAAACCAACCAGCCCGAAACGCGCGCGCTGTTCCTGTTCCGCAAGTGACATGCCCTGCCCTCTCACAAACTTTACCGACCTGACCGATACCTGGCAAAAGAGCCATCAATAATGGTCGCAGAGGGGCCATTGTTTGCATATCGGCACTGTTTCGGTCGTGCGCCGCCGGGCGATGGCACATTCGTCTTAGTTCGCAAAATGGTTCCTTTTCAGGCAGTTTAATGCTCCATGACTGACGAAGGGAATTTGTGGTTTCTTCCGCGGCTATTGCCGACTCGCGTATAGCGACGGCATGCGATCTGCTTCGACAAGCGCATCGTAGGTTGGCAGAGCGCGCCCCAGCGCATGCCCAATCTGCGCCCTAGCCAGATACCCCTCGGGCGATGTGCCGTCTACCGCGCGAAATTGCGTACAATCCGACTTCGGCACGGCAATGACTTTGTCAGACGGCACGCCCTCAACGGCTATGAACTCTCCGGCCACGATGAACACCTGTACGCTCTTCGGATCCGCATTGAACCGCCACACAACTGGCGTTTCCGAAAACACGACATAAGGAATCACATTGTCGTTCTGCGACACAATCTCGACTTCGGGTATACCCTCCAAATTCTGCACCGCTTTGCCAACTGCAAAGACCAAAGGCGCGTCCGACGTGTAGTCGATCTTCGGCAGAACGCAGCTTTGCGGATCACGCACAGCCGCAGAAACGATCGCTGCGATTTCTGCGATCTCTTCGGGCGCCAAAGTACCGTCCTGGTCGATATCTAGCGCGAACAAGTCGTGGCATCCGTTGAGGTAACGCGCCTGTTTGCCAAGCACCTCCTGCGCATAAGCCTCGATTTCCGCGGTCGTAATCTCCCTGTCGTAATTGGCATCATAGGCGCGGCGCGCGATTTGAAGGTCGACCTCATCTGGAACGGCCTCCGGCCCAAGGATTTGTCCGTCTCCATTCAGATCAAAAGGTTTAAGCCGCCGTTCTGCTTCGGATTTGGTCATCTCGACGACGCGGGCCTCAAAGGCCTGACGCCATGCATCCGCACTTTCCCCCGTCAACGCGGGCGCATTGCCGCGACAGACCGCTAAATCGCGAAGCCGTTGCGCCTGCCACGGCACTGGTTGTTCAACCACCCATCCACGATCCTTGATGGACATAAACGAAAGTAGCCTAACCGCTTCCTCGGCCTGCACGGTGGTAGCGGCCAACACCGCCACAGTCGTCATCGCAATTCCGCACCGCATGGCACTGCCCCCATTCATCTTTGTGTGGTCCGACATCAAACTACAGGCAGAGGCCGGCAGAAGAATGAGCGGATTGCGGAAACACAGCGACAAAAAAAGGCGGGCCATCGCTGACCCACCTTCCGAAATTTTTTGCGATTACGCCTTAGTGACCGGCTGCGTCGTCCACAGACACGGACACGCCCGGACCCATTGTCGAAGACAGCGCGATCTTCTTCATATAGGTACCCTTGGCGCCTGTCGGCTTGGCCTTGGCCACAGCGTCAACGAACGCCTTGACGTTCTCGACCAGCTTGGCGTCGTCAAACGAAATCTTACCGATCCCGGCATGTACAACACCGGCCTTTTCAGCCTTGAACTGAACCTGACCGCCCTTGGCGTCTTCGACAGCTTGTTTGACGTCCATGGTCACGGTGCCGACTTTCGGGTTCGGCATCAGGTTGCGCGGGCCAAGCACCTTACCCAGACGGCCGACGATCGGCATCATGTCCGGGGTTGCGATGCAGCGGTCAAAATCGATCGTGCCGCCCTGGATGGTTTCCATCAGGTCTTCTGCACCAACGATGTCTGCGCCAGCTGCCTTGGCTTCGTCAGCCTTGGGGCCACGTGCGAACACGGCAACACGAACGGTTTTGCCGGTGCCGTTCGGCAGGCCGACAACGCCGCGAACCATCTGGTCGGCGTGACGCGGGTCAACACCGAGGTTCATTGCGATTTCCAGAGTTTCGTCGAACTTCGCGTTGGCATTGCTCTTGATCAGGGCAACAGCCTCAGCAACGGTCAGACCGTCTTTGCCTGCAAAAGCTTCACGGGCGGCGCGGGTGCGTTTTCCAAGTTTAGCCATCTTACTTCACCTCGATGCCCATGGACTTCGCAGAGCCCAGGATAATCTGCATTGCACCTTCAATGTCCGTTGCATTGAGGTCTTTCATCTTGGCTTCTGCGATCTCGCGCACCTGTGCCGCGGTCACGGTGGCCACGGTCTCACGACCCGGCTTTTCTGCACCGCGCGGACGGTTCCGCTTGCCGACCGGCTTCAGACCAGCAGCCTTCTTCAGGTAATAAGACGCGGGCGGCGTCTTGATTTCCATCGTGAAGGACTTGTCCTGGTAATAATAGATCTGTGTCGGGCACGGAGCGCCCTCTTCCATGTCCTGCGTCTTGGCGTTGAACGTCTTGCAGAATTCCATGATGTTGATGCCGCGCTGACCCAATGCAGGACCAACGGGCGGGCTCGGGGTGGCTTTACCTGCAGGGATCTGCAGCTTCATCTTGCCGACAAGTTTCTTGGCCATCAGGCCTCTCCTTTTCCAACGACCAGGGAACGCGTTCCAAGGTCACTCATGTTGTGTGGTCCGGTCCGGACATCGCGATGCCCTCGCCTCCCACTCTCTGGTGATGGGCGATCCGCCCACCGTACGACAGTCGCCTGCCGTATCTCGTAAGGTGGGCAATTCTGCCCACGGTCGCAGATCCCTATTGCTTCGTGACCTGCGTAAACTCCAACTCGACCGGGGTTTCCCGGCCAAAGATGACCACCGACACCTTCAGGCGCTGGTTGTCCTCGTCCACTTCCTCGATCATGCCATCGAAATCCTCGAACGGACCGTCGTTGACCTTGACCTTCTCGCCCACCTCGAAATGGATGAGCGTGCGCGGCGCTTCCTCACCTTCGGCCACTCGGCCAAGGATCGCCTGCACTTCGGCATCGCGCATCGGCATCGGGCGACCCTGCGGACCAAGAAACCCGGTGACGCGGTTGATCGAGTTGATCAGGTGATAGCCCTGATCCGACATCTCCATCCGCACCAGCACATAGCCCGGCATG
The DNA here is from genome assembly GCF_017643905.1 of Marivita sp. GTDB lineage: Bacteria > Pseudomonadota > Alphaproteobacteria > Rhodobacterales > Rhodobacteraceae > Marivita. Next base: position 2,244 of record NZ_JAEPMO010000205.1, on the reverse strand, counting down.
AACCGACGTTCTGCCGTCACCTTCTTGCCACGGCGGATTTCGATCACTTCCTCGGTCGGCACCATCACTTCAGCGATCTGGTCCTGAAGCCCCTGCTCCTCGACCTTCTGAAGGATCTGCTCTGCGATTTTCTTTTCGAAATTCGACAGAACACTGACCGAGTACCACCGCTTCGCCATCTGGTCGCAAACCTTCTTGTCCGTGCGGCTGAGACGCCGTCTGATTTCTTCTGGCTGACCTGTTGCCACGCCAGCTCCGGAATAAAAAAGCGGCGTGCAACTCGAATCGATGCACGCCTCATTCCGTCTTAGGCGGTCAGTTACCGCCTTAGCCTGCCCTTTTCAAGAGCAGACCCGCGTCACCCGAAGATGTTAAGCAATCCCTGAAGCCCGCTACGGATCAAAATGTCCACCAGCGCAAAGAACACAGCGGTCAAAGCAGCCATGATAAAGACCATCACAGTGGTCAAAAGCACTTCGCGCCGCGTCGGCCAGACGATCTTGGACACCTCAGCGCGAACCTGCTGGATGAACTGAAGTGGGTTGGTCGTTGCCATGACTGAAGTCTCGCTTTGCGTTTGCTCTGACCCGCACTTAGCGAAGACGCCGTTCGAATTCAAGCAAACAGCCGCCCGTCCTTTCAAGACCGCGAAACAAACATCTTCAATGAACGCGCTTATGGCATCGGCGGCAAAAAGGTTCCAACACCCACTCTCACAAATATGTGTCTTATTTTCCAACAACTTGTGGGAACGATCACGCCTCCCGCCTGTTTGTCCCCCAGAGCCGGCGGGGCAACGCACCGCAAGCACTACCAAAACCAAAATGTACTGAACCGAAAGGAATTCACAATGAAACGCATGATGATTGCAACCGCACTCGCAACCACAATCGGCACCGCAGGTTTTGCTGCGACCGAGGCGGAAATCCAGCAAGTGCAGACCTTTGATGAAAGCATCGACACGTCCGGTCTGACAGACGCGCAGTATGACATCGCTTATGGCATCGTGACATCCGGCGACTCGTTCAGCGAAAAAGCAGCGAAGCTGCGTGCACTGACAACAAAGAACGAGATCAGCCAAGGCATGCCGATGATCACCGAGGCTGAAATGAACCGCCTTCTGAGCTTTGCTCCAGATGCAGACCTGAGCACGATTTCGCAGGCACAGGCCGAAATGGCGATTGCCGCGACCTACGCAAGTGACTCGCATTCTGAAGTCACCCAGCGCGTTCGCAGCATCTTGGACGGTGACGATGAAACGACACGGATTGTTGTTGGTTCGGGCGTTGAAAGCCTCCTGCGCCGCTATGCACCAGATGCAGACCTCACCGGTCTGACGGCAGAAGAACTTTCGATCGCGATGAGCTACATCAACAGCGACATGACACGCACTGAAACAGCGGAGCGCATTCAGGCTCTGTTGAATTAAAATCTGCATTTTGCACGTCTAAGGTCGTCCCGTAAGGGGCGGCCTTTTTAATGCGCCACGGTCCGCAATTGCTGGAAAGCAGCCTGTCGTTCTGAGGGATTGTCGTGAAATTGGCAGGGGCAGCAGGGTTCGAACCCGCGACCTACGGTTTTGGAGACCGTCGCTCTACCAGCTGAGCTATACCCCTAAGGCCGAGATGACGGGTATTCCAACGCCTGAGTGAAATCAAGGGCCAGAAACCAAAGCTTCGGCAAAAAATCCTCACCGCGACATTCGCCCGCTTCGCCGCGCTCTGGGACAACTGTAAACGCGACCTTGGGCCGAGGTGTTCACACGAGAACGATGCCCTCGACCTGGTATGCAAGGGCCGCCAGCAGCAGTCCCAGGCGTACTATGGCGTGCTCCATCGGGTTTGATCGTCGGCCAAGGCTCCAAAGCGCATCTCGTACACCACCAGCATGGCGCTTCGCCCGCACCCAAATCGCCACGCTTTGGACTACAACGCATCACGCAGGGTCCGTTTTGGCTCGCGCTCCAGTGATCCTGTTGAAACAATGACGCTTTTTGCGGGCGTCACTTTTTCTTGATACGTCATGGGACATGCCAATTCCCGTGGTTCCAGTCAAGCGTCGGTGTCAAATCTTACCGCCGATCACGCGCTGAACCCCCAGCAAATCCTGACCCGCACCAAGCCTGTGCAGCCCCGCGCAGGGGGTGATCGGCGGCGCTCCACGTCAAGTCCACTTTTGCGAGAGCCAGTGTGCACGAGCTGTGAATTCAAAGCCCGCCGCACCGACCCTAGCTTGAGTGGTGTC
>NZ_JAEPMO010000265.1 GCF_017643905.1 Marivita sp. | reverse complement strand
TCTGCGCATCCCATCCGATTGGGGGCTTGAGATCGGTGTCTTGTCCGAGGCGTGGCGCAATCTGGCACCCAAGGCGGTTTGCCAGGTCGAGATCGCAGATGCCTATGATCACAAGCATCAGGCATTGAGCTCTGAAGACGCGGCGACCGGGCTGAACCGCATGTCAACGGACATCTGCAAGGCGATCTTCCGCAAGCTGGCAGCCGACGGCACAATCTTTACGCCAAACGTGTTTCGCACGTTGAAAGCCACATACTACCGCAGCGCGCTTGATCTTCTGGATGCGTATTACAGCGATGCCCAGATGAACGGCCTGTCTTTGGACCGGCATTCCGAAGAAGCCTCGATCGAACTGTTTGCCGAGAACATCATGCGTGCCGGGCAGACCTTTCTCGACAATCCGCACGAGACCCCGTTCATTGCCACATGGAACCGGGTGCATGCCGCTGATCCAGAGTTTCTGCGCGACATGCAGGCCGCGGCGGCGGCGGACGTGTTGGATTATCAGTGACCCGCGTTGCTGATCCAGCGGCACTGATAGGGTGCAAGAACGATGTCCTCATCAGGGATCACATCGCCTGACAGAAGATCGCGCCAGTCTTCGTCTGCAATGATGTTCAACGTGCTAACCGGAAGCGTCACCGTGTCCTTGCTGACATTGTGCAGCGCAAAAATGGATTGGTGCCGGTCAAGGCTCTGCCGCCAGAGGCCAAAAACGCGCGGATCACTGGTGTTGACCGTAAACTGCGTCGCGTTCGGGTGAAACGCTGATTGCCTTTGACGTATCTTCAAGCGCCGTTTCAATCCGTTCAGCACCTGCGCGTGGACCGAACGTTCATCAGCCAAATATGTGCGCAGCGTCTCGTAATCCCAACGATGCCGATTGATCGCACGGTTCATACCGCGGCGTTCCACCGCTTCGGTGTCATTTGGAGTGGCCAGCATCGAATGGATATAGAAGGCCGGTATCCCTTCCAGCGACATCACGATGGTCTGCGAACACAGAAACCGTTCAATGTGGTGATCATCCGGGCCGTCAAAGGTCTGACCCAACGCCGCGAAATAGGTCGTGTTCAACTCGTACGGCGCTTCGCCACCATCAGGAAGTGCGCGCATCGACACCAGACCGCCTGCGGCTTTGACTGCCTTGATCATCTCCGCCTGATCCTCGGCTGACAAAAGCCCCTCCGCCGGGCGCATTCCGATACCGTCATGGCTGGCAGTGAAATTGAGGTAAGCGCAACCCAACGGCGCGGGCGGCATCGACCGTTGCCACTTGTCGAGGTTCTTGGCGCTTCCCGATAGCAGTGCATGCAGAATGAGCGGTGGCAGCGGGAAGTTGTAGATCACATGGGCTTCGTCCCGTTTGCCGAAATAGCTCAGGTTTTCGGCCTTGGGCACATTGGTTTCGGTCAAAAGGACGATCGGTTCGATGGCGTAGTCGCACAGCAATCGGATCAGCTTCACGATGGCGTGGGTCTGCGGCAGGTGGATCGACGGCGACCCCGCCTCTTTCCATAAGAATGCCACCGCATCGAGGCGGATGATCTGAACTCCGTTGTCGATATGGGTCCGAATGATCCTAAGGAATTCGAGCAAAACCTCTGGGTTGCGGAAATCAAGGTCGATCTGGTCATGGCTGAACGTGCACCAGACATGGCGCAGTCCGCTTTTGGTTTCGACCTCCTGCAAGAGCGGTGTGGTCCGCGGTCGCACAACCATGCTCAGATCATCTGACGGGTCCGCCTCGAAAAAGAACCGGTCATAGGGCGGCTGCCCCTGCCTGTAGGCGTTGAACCACGTACCTTGGCTCGACACGTGGTTGAGCACGAGATCGGACATCAGTTTGAATTCAGAGGCGATGCGATTGATGTCGGGCCAATCTCCCAGTTGCGGATTGACCGCCATGTAATCCGTGACTGCGAAACCATCGTCCGAGGTGAACGGAAAGAAGGGCAGTATGTGCACCCCATCCACCACACCCTTGAGGTATCGGCGCAGGAAATCGTTCAACAGGTCCAGTGGTTTGTGCACACCGTCGATCACCGAATTGCCATAGGTGATGAGCAGCGCATCCCGTTGCGACCATAGCGCGTTACCGGGTTTTCGACCGCGCTTTCGGCGGTGGGTCCCGTCTGGCCAGAACGCGTCGATCACCTTGGTGGCAAGGATATCGGCGTCGAAATCGGGGTAGATCTCGGTCACTTTGGTGGCAAGCGCACGGCTCAGCGCGGGAGTTTTCTCTCTGTTCAAAGCGTCTTGTGCCATGAGTCAAAGAACCATGGCTTTCGCCGCTTTTCAAATTTTTACGGGTTCGCGCCCAAAGGAGACACCGGAATGCTGAATTCTTAATCGCATACGGATTTTCCGACGAGAACGCAGCGGTCGATCAAGGCCTCAGCCAGCCATCGGTTTTTCGTGGATTTGCGCCCTAGCGTTGTTCCAAAGCGTTTTCCCATTCCGTCAAGAATGCCCGCCGGTTCAGCGGGTCGAGATAGACCATCAAAGCAGGACCCAGCCGGATGGGTCCGAACCCCACCAGATTATCCGCACCGGTTTGCCCCAGCGGTGGCAATGGCCATGTGCCGGGCGCTTCGCGCTGCCCCAGACGCGCCAGCATATCGATAAACGCGCCAGCGCCAGCGGTTTCCTGAGCCGTGGTCGGGATGATCGCGGTCCGCAGGATGACATTGGTGAAGTCCTGCATCCCAAGAATTTGCACCTGTCCACCTGAATCCCGTGCGAGGCGTTCGGCGGCATAGCTCCCAAGCACATTGTAGGCGAGCGCAAGCCGACCCTCGGCCACATCGTCGATCATCTGGCCGGAACAGCAATACAGCTGCGGGTTTAGTCGGCCCAGTACCTCGGACAAGCGCCAATAGGCATCGGTTGACCGGGCCTCCTGCGTCGCAAAAAGATAGCCAAGCCCACTGTCGCGCACATCATAGGTGCCGACCGCGCCATCGAACCGCTCGGGGTATTCGCGCAGCAAGGTCACAAG
>NZ_JAEPMO010000234.1 GCF_017643905.1 Marivita sp. | reverse complement strand
CCGCCCAGAACCTCCGCAAACTGGCAAAGATCTTTCCTGCACCGCAGCAACCGCGAAACGCCTGACAGAAAAGGTGCTCGCGCAACGTTCAGCCGTCGATATTCTGCGCCAGCGAACGCCTGTTTTTCCACAGAATCGGCTCATAACGGACATTCCCAGCCCCGCCACCCTAACAGCACGCCCAAGCCATTCTGGCTGACCAAAGCCGGGTTTTCCGACCCGCGTGCTGTCAGAGCCTGTGAGGCGAACGGGTGCGCAATGCTCCGGTGCCGGATCATGATTGGATCATGACGCCCCGTCCGCTCATGCCCCCGAGTTCAACCGGGAACAAATGCAGAATCCGTCATTAACGTTAAGATAGGATGAACCGTTCGGACGATTTACGCCAAATTCAGACGGTTTTCACCGCACGGCGCAATTCCTCGACCAGCAGGGTCTCGGACATGCCGGAGTCAATCGCCAGCCGCCGCAGCCCGAAATGCACGTGGGCCATTTCCTGATAGTAGCTGGTATAGGCATAGTTCGTCGCCGCCCCGGCGGCCGCCCCAAGGATCGGCACGGTCTGCGCGGCCAGCTTCTGCCCCAGCACCGTCGCCAGTTTGGGGGCCACTGATTTCATGATCCCGTGCACGGCGGTCCCGGTCAGTGTTACCCGTGTGGTCAGGAACGCCATGTTCGCCCCGTCGTCATCGGCCAAAGGTCCGGCGCTTGCGAACACGGTCAGGCAGTCTGCCAAAACGTCAGGATCGTTGGGATCAAACTCATACTCCGCCGCGATGCCCTGAATGGCGCGGAGCAAAACAGTCGTCGTCACCGGCAGTTCCGCCAGCGCCGTCGGCAGCCCACCTGCCCCGCCAACAGCCCCCATGGCGGTTGTCAAAGCTGTGTTCAGCCAGCCCTTCTGGTCCGGCACCACCCCGCGCGACTGTTTCGCCGCTTGCATCGCCACCTTCAGCGCGCGCTCGGTCGCGCTTTCAAGACCAAGCTTCACCGGCTGCGGTAACCGTTCTAGCAGGTTCTCGGCCCGGCCCCCGATCATGTTGAGCACCTGCAGGCCCACTCCTCCCGCTGCCTTGTGGCGGCGGGCCAGTTGAGTGATCGCAGTCTGAGTATCAAGCGGCACGAGATCGGTTCCTGTCATACCGTACAAGTGGGGACGTTTTCCGTACGGTTCAAGCGTCACGCTGCACGATACCCGTCACACCGTCCCAGGCACCCGGCTCCAGTTCCAGCGCCAGAACGCGGTCGGGGTTGGTCGGCGGCGGCATCTCGACCCCGTCGATCTTCCAGAAGCCAAACCGTTGGTAATAGGGCGCATCCCCCACCAGCAACACCCGCGCCCAGCCCTCGGCCTGCGCCTGCGCAAGACTGTCCCGGATCAGTGCGCCGCCCAAGCCTTCGCCCTGTGCCGTAGGGTGTACGGCAACCGGGCCAAGCAGCAGAACCCTCTGCCCCGCCACCCGCACGGGCCAATACCGGATCGCACCGCCCAGCATCCCCTGATCGTCCCGCGCCAACCGACTCAGGCTGGCCACAGGCGGGATGTCGTCCCGAAGACGGTATGACGAAAGCGCCTCGCGGCCCGGTGCGAAACACAGGTCGTAGAGGGCTTCGACCTCCCACCAGTCGTCTTTGGTTTCCGGTCTCAGGGTGAACATAGAACCGCTCTTCGTTGATGCGCGGCACACCCCCGTGCATTCCGCTGCGAAACCGCCTATCACGCAGGGAAACAATCGGCAAACAGGGAGCTTGCCCAGATGTTCTATCGCCCCGAAGACGGCCACGGTCTGCCGCACAACCCGTTCAACGCCATCGTGACCCCCCGCCCCATCGGCTGGATCTCGACCCGGGGCAGCGACGGGCAGGACAATCTTGCGCCCTATTCGTTCTTCAACGCCGTGGCCTACGTCCCGCCGCAGGTGATGTTCGCCTCGACCTCGGCCAAACCGGATCGCGGCGACACCAAGGACAGCGTGGCCCAGATCCGCGACACCGGTGTCTTCGCCGTCAATATCGTCGAATACGCCATGCGCGACGCGATGAACCTGACCTCGGGCGCATGGGATCGCGACGTGGACGAATTCGCCCATGCGGGCATCGACAAGGCGGAGTGCGACACGATCAACTGCCCCCGCGTGGCGAACGCCCCCGCCACGCTGGAATGCAAACTGACCCAGATCGTCAAACTGCCCGGCGAGGCCAATTTCGCCGTCTTCGGTGAAGTCACCGGCATCCACATGCGCGACGATTGCATCGTGGACGGAGAATTCGACGTGCTGCGCTTCAACCCGCTGACGCGCATGGGCTACCGCGATTATTCGGTGATCCGCGAAAAGTTCAGCCTGAAGCGCCCCGGAGAATAGGTCACGTCTTGCACCCTATTGTTTCGCGCGCGAAACATTGGGTCCGATCCGGTCCTTTAGCAAAAGGTTAACACGATATGGCCGTCAAACGTCTGCTGACCGAATTCGGCATGGGGTCTTCCCTGCGCCGACAGGATTACACCGAAGCCGCCGCGCGGGCTGTGCGAGATGCTCTGTGGCACAATTCGATCAACCTTGCGGAACTCTACGGAAAGGACAAATCCGACATGCAGATCACTGTCGAAGTCGGCGTGCAGAACCCCGACGCGCTGGATACGGGTGCGATTGCTGCGATTTTCCCCTATGGCCAGGTCACTGTCATCGCCCGCAAAGGCGGGCTGGACGTGCCGCGCAGCGATGGCGGCAAGCCGACGGTGATCGCCAATGTCGCGATCTCGGTCGCACTCGATCTGGAGGGCGTGGCATGAGCGACCAGCGCTTCATCATCGAAATGGGCATGGGCAACGACCAATACGGCATGGACTACACCAAGGCCGCCGCCCGCGCGATCGAAGACGCGATCCGCCATTCCTCGATCCCGCTGTTCGACGCCACCGGTCTGCCGCACGACCAGATGCGCGTTCAGGTGACGGTGGGCGTGGCCGAGCCCGACAAAGTGGATTGCGCGGAACTGGCGAAGGGCCTGCCCCGTGGCCGCGCCACGGTCACAGCGGTCGAAGGCGGGCTGAACGTCACCAACCCCGACAGCGGCTCCACTTTGGTGATCGCCACTGCCGCGGTCGAGGCCTTTTTGCCGCGTCAGGGCTGACCGCTCTTGATGCAGCGGGGCCACGCTGCAAGACTGCGCTGAACCGGATCGGAGGCGCATATGGCAAGCCGCAAACTGGGTGTGATCGGCGGATCGGGGCTTTACGCCGTGGACGGGCTGCAAGACGCCGCATGGCACACCGTGGACACCCCTTGGGGCGCGCCGTCGGACCAGCTCTATTGCGGCACTCTGGATGGGCTGGACATCGTGTTCCTGCCCCGTCACGGGCGCGGCCATGTGCACAGCCCGTCGGAAGTGCCCTACCGCGCCAATATCGACGCGTTGAAACGGCTTGGGGTGACGGACGTGATCAGCGTCAGCGCCTGCGGGTCCTTCCGCGAAGAGATGGCGCCGGGCGATTTTGTCATCGTGGACCAGTTCATCGACCGCACCTTTGCCCGCGCCAAAAGCTTTTTTGGCGCGGGCTGCGTGGCGCATGTGTCGGTGGCCCACCCGGTCTGCGGTGGGCTTGGCAAAACCTGTGCCGAGGCCGCGCGTCAAGCCGGCGTCACGGTACATGAAGGCGGCACCTATCTCGCGATGGAAGGGCCGCAGTTCTCGACCCTGGCGGAGTCCAACCTCTACCGCGATCAATGGGGCTGTTCGGTGATCGGCATGACCAATATGCCCGAGGCCAAACTCGCCCGCGAGGCCGAGCTGTGTTACGCCAGCGTTGCAATGGTCACCGATTACGACTGCTGGCACCCGGGCCATGACGCGGTCGAGGTGACCGACATCATCCGCGTCCTGACCGGCAATGCCGACGCCGCACGGCGGATGATCAAGGCCCTGCCCGCGCTGTTGGGCACCGACCGCCCGGCCTGCCCCCAAGGTTGCGACACCGCGCTGGAACACGCGCTGATCACCGCGCCCGAGGCCCGCGACCCGGAGATGATCAAAAAGCTGGACGCGGTTGCAGCCCGCGTGCTTTCTGGGCGCACATGATCCAAGGCTGACTTCATATGAGCATCGACCTCTGGCTGACCTTTGTCGCCGCCTCGACCGCGCTGCTGCTGATCCCCGGACCGACCGTTCTGCTGGTGCTGTCCTACGCGCTGAGCCAGGGCAAGCGCGTGGCCATCGCCTCGGCCAGCGGTGTCGCCTTGGGCGATTTCATCGCCATGAGCCTCTCGCTCGCCGGGCTGGGCGCGCTGGTGCTG
>NZ_JAEPMO010000110.1 GCF_017643905.1 Marivita sp. | reverse complement strand
GCTTTTTGGGGGACTCGCGTTGACGCAGTCGGTGATGATTGGTCCCAATATTGGGATGCAGGTCATGGCCCGCATGTTCCGCTGGACGCTTGGGCAATCCGTCACCTTCTTTGACAATGATTTCGCGGGACGACTTGCACAGAAGAAGATGCAGGCTTCGAATTCGCTGACCGAGATCGTTATCGAAACGGTCAACGCGGTGACTTTTGGTCTGGCCACAATCCTGGGCACAGCGTTTCTGGTAGGCGCTGTCAGCCCTTGGATGATTCTCGCACTCGCTGTCTGGTTTGCCGTCTATCTGGGATTTCTGCGGGTGATGCTCCCGATCATCCGCGCGCGGTCGGCTGCCCGTGCCGAGGCCAAAGCGCAGGTCACTGGACAGGTTGTTGATACGATCAGCAACATCAAGACCGTCAAACTCTTTGCGGGGGATCGGCACGAGGACGGAAAAGCGCTGGGCGCGATGGAACATCTGCGCGGCACTGCGCTGCGCTTTGGCGAGGCACAGACCCTGTTTCGCCTCGGTTTGATGTTCATCGCGGGGGCGCTTCCGATTGTATTGGTGGGTATGGCCATTGCCATGCGCGGCAATGGGAACGTGACCCCAGGAGACATCGCCGCCGTCGGTGCGGTCGGGATACGGTTGTCTCAGATGACTGGGTGGATCAGCTACACGATCATGGTGATCTACAGCCATGTGGGCGAAGTTGAGGACGGCATGAACACCTTGGCCCCGGCGCAGCGGATCGAGGATGTTCCAACCGCGAGCGACCTTATCGTGACAGAGGGGCACATCCGTTTTGACCACGTGTCATTCGCCTACGGACAACGCGACGGCGGGATCGAAGACGTGACGCTGGATATTGCGGCGGGTGAAAAGCTTGCCGTGGTCGGGGCGTCGGGTGCGGGTAAATCGACGCTCGTGTCGCTTTTGTTGCGGCTCTATGACACCGAAAAAGGCCGCATTACGATAGACGGACAGGACATTGCGGCTGTTACCCAAGACAGCTTGCGGCGGCAGATCGGTATGGTCACGCAGGAGACCGCGATGTTCAATCGTTCGGCGCTGGACAACATCCGGTATGGCCGCCCCGATGCAACAGAGGCCGAAGTGATCCGCGCTGCCGCGAAGGCGGAGGCGCATGAGTTCATCCTTGGGTTAGAGGATTCCCGTGGACGTCGCGGGTATGCGGTGCATTTAGGCGAGCGGGGGGTCAAACTGTCGGGAGGTCAACGACAACGCATCGCGCTTGCGCGGGCTATTCTCAAGAATGCGCCAATCCTTGTGTTGGACGAGGCAACCAGCGCGCTTGATTCTGAAGTCGAGGCACAGATCCAGTCGGCGCTCGAGCATGTGATGGAGGGTAAGACGGTTCTGGCCATCGCGCATCGTCTGTCGACGATTGCCAGCATGGACCGGATCATCGTGATGGATGCCGGGCGCATCGCCGAGACCGGTACGCATGACGCGCTACTGGCGCAGAACGGGCTTTATGCGCGGTATTGGGATCGGCAGTCCGGCGGGTTCATCGGCGCGGAGGCTGCCGAGTGAAGGCGATCGCGGATTTCATCAAACCGTTCGATCCCGCAGAGGGCCCCCCGCCGCAAGATATCTTGCCCTTCATGCGCTGGGCATTGCGGGGTGCCGAGCGGGCTATTCTCATCGCTTTTGCGATCACCTTTGTGACCGGCATGTCCGAACTTGTTGCCGCCCGCTTTACCGGTTGGGTGATCGACCAGACCGCGATTGCCGAACAGGGTTCCTTCTGGGCCACGTTCTGGCCAGTGGTCGTTGTGGGCGTTGCGTTCTTTGTGGTGATCCGACCGCTGATCTTTGTGATGGACGCGGGTGTGACCAGCATCTTGCTGGGGCCGAACCTCTATCCGATGGTTCTGGCGCGGCTCAACCAGCACACGCTGGGCCATTCCATGCAGTTCTTCGAGAACGACTTTGCTGGGCGGCTGAGTCAAAAGGCGATACAGACAGCTCGGGCGTTGACCGATCTGGTGATCGAAGTGTCCGATGTCGTGGTCTATTCGATTGCGATGTTCATCGGTGCGTTCATTCTGATGGTCACGATTGATGCGCGACTGCTTTTGATCTTCGTCGTTTGGGCAGGGTTTTATGCGGCCGCATTGAGGTATTTCATTCCCCGAGTTCAGAAACGGTCCAAGGCACGGGCCGGTGCACGCACCCACGTGACCGGACAGGTGGTGGACATTTATTCCAACATTGCGGCTGTAAAGCTTTTCGCGCGGGATGCGGACGAGGATACGGCAACACGCGGGGCGCTTGATGCCTACCGCGACCGGTCGATTGAGTTTGGCACGTTGTCGGCGGTGTTCCGCATGGTCCTGATGACCTTGGGTGGCATTCTGCCCTTGTTTGCTATTCTCGGTGCGCTTTGGCTTTGGAGCGCGGGCAGCGCCACTGCCGGCGATATCGCCATGACTGCGATGATCACCACACGCCTGTCCATGCTCACCAACCGTCTGGGCCGGGTCGCGATGTCGATCTTTACCAACATTGGCGAGGTCGAGGACGGCATCGGAACGCTGACGCCGACACATGGGATCACCGACCGCGCCTCTGCGCAGGGCAGCGCACCGAAGGGTCCAATCCATTTCGACAATGTGTCTTTCGGGTATGGCCGCGCTGCTCGGGCGCTGAACGGTTTTGACCTCACCGTTGCGGAAGGTGAGAAAGTTGCGCTTGTGGGCGCGTCCGGTGCTGGCAAATCGACGGTCGTGTCGCTTTTGTTGCGGCTCTATGACGTTGAAAAGGGGCGGATCACGGTGGGTGGAACTGATATCCGCGACGTGACCCAGATTGCGCTGCGGACGGACATTTCCGTTGTCCGGCAGGAAACTTCGATGTTCAACCGATCCGCGATGGAGAACATCCGCTACGGCAGGCCTGGTGCGTCTGACGAAGAGGTGTTCGAGGCAGCACAACGTGCCTCTGCGCATGAGTTCATTCTGGGTCTGGTCGATCACAGGGGGCGCACCGGATATGCCGCCCATCTTGGGGAGCGGGGTGTCAAGCTGTCGGGTGGGCAGAGGCAGCGCATTGCGCTTGCCCGTGCGATCCTGAAGGATGCGCCTATCCTTGTGCTGGACGAGGCGACCAGAGCGCTCGACTCAGAGGTAGAGTCCGAGATCCAGAGCGCATTGGATCACGTCATGCGCGGCAAGACGGTTCTGGCCATCGCGCATCGCCTATCCACCATCGCCAGCATGGACCGGATCGTGGTGATGGACGAGGGACGCATCGTCGAAGTCGGCACCCATGACGCGCTGCTTGCGAAGGGCGGACTCTATGCGCGCTATTGGGACAGGCAGTCAGGCGGCTTTATCGGGGCCGAGGCCGCCGAATAGCCCTCGACCAATGCGGCGCGCTGAGGCAAAAGCCGCGGCATGACAACAGTAAAGATCAAACGATTGGGCCATCTGGGCGACGGCATTTCCGACGGACCGATCTATGTGCCCGCCGCACTTCCCGGTGAGGTGGTAAGCGGCACTCTTGATGGCGAGCATCTGCGTGATCCCAAGATCGACACACCGTCGGAAAACAGGGTCAAACCACCGTGCAGCCATGCCAAGTCCTGTGGCGGATGCCAGTTGCAACATGCCTCGGATACGTTTGTGTCGGACTGGAAGCGCGATGTGGTGCGGCAGGCCTTGGCCGCGCATGGGATCGCAGTTGATCTGGAACCGCCAATTACGTCTCCTGCGAAGTCTCGTCGGAGAGCAACCTTTTCCGTCAAGCGGACAAAGAAGGGGGCCTTGGCCGGGTTTCACATGAAGGCCTCGGACACGATCATTTCGGTTCCGAATTGCCAGCTCTTGCATCCAGAACTGACTGCCGCTTTGCCGATGGTCGAAGCGCTTGGCGTTCTGGGCGCGTCCCGCAAGGGCGAATTGTCGGTACTTGTGACGCGGACGGATACCGGCCTCGATGTCACGGTAACTGGCGGCAAGGAAATGGATGTTTCGTTGCATCAGGCGCTGTCCGATCTCGCGCGGGACTACGATCTAGCCCGTATCGCGTGGGACGATGACATCGCGTTGCAACGGCGCGCGCCTGTTTTGCGTCTTGGTCCGGCAGACCTGACGCCGCCTCCGGGCGCGTTTCTGCAAGCCACGGGCGAGGGCGAAGCGGCGCTGATCGACGCGGTCAAACAGGCTCTCACAGGGGCAAAACGGGTGGCTGACCTGTTTGCCGGCTGTGGGACATTTGCGCTGCCACTGGCACAGGATGCGATGGTTCACGCGGTCGAAGGCGACCGTGACATGACCAATGCGCTGGACCATGCGTGGCGCAATGCCGAAGGGCTAAAGCGGATCACCCACGAGGTGCGGGACCTGTTCCGCAACCCGCTGCAGCCAGAGGAATTGGCCAAATGCGATGGCGTGGTCATCGACCCGCCGCGGGCAGGGGCTGCGGCACAGGTTGCAGAACTTGCGCGGGCTTCGGTTCCGCGCATTGCCCATGTTTCGTGCAATCCGGCGACATTTGCGCGGGATACCGCCACGCTGATCCGCGCTGGATACGATGTTGAGTGGATCAGGGTGGTTGATCAATTCCGGTGGTCGACCCATGTGGAACTGGTGGCGCTTCTGCGCCGAAATAACTGACGAGGCAGGGCAATGCGGGACAAGGTGGCAGCGTTTCTTGAACAGGCCTGGGTGACGAATTTCATCATCGGCGTGATCCTGTTCAATGCTGTTTTGCTGGGATTGGAGACGTCGGATGCGGTCATGGCAGCCGCGGGTCCAGTGATTCTCGCGCTCGATAGCTTGTGTCTGGCGATCTTCGTGCTCGAAATTGCGCTCAAGCTTTATGCTCATGGGCTTCGGTTCTTCAAAAGCGGCTGGAACATCTTTGATTTCGTGATCGTCGGGATTGCGCTTGTTCCGGCAACGCAGGGGTTCTCGGTCCTGCGGGCGCTGCGGATTCTGCGGGTGTTGCGGGTGATTTCAGCCACACCGCGTCTGCGCCGCGTGGTCGAAGGGTTCATCACGGCATTGCCCGGCATGGGTAGTGTGTTTCTCTTGATGGCGCTGATCTTTTACATCGGCGCGGTGATGGCCACCAAGTTGTTCAGCGACGCTTTTCCCGAATGGTTCGGCGATCTGGGCAGATCGGCCTATTCGCTGTTCCAGATCATGACGTTGGAATCATGGTCCATGGGGATCGTGCGCCCCGTCATGGAGGTGTTCCCCTGGGCCTGGGCATTCTTTGTGCCGTTTATCATGGTTACAACCTTTGCGGTTGTGAACCTTCTTGTGGGTCTGATCGTGAATTCGATGCAGGATGCCCATGCCGAAGAGTCGAACGAAAAGACAGACGCCTATCGTGACCAGGTTCTGGCCCGACTGGAAGCCATCGAAAAGCGGCTGGATCAGCGGTAATTTGCCTGCCCGCGCTCACGGTTTCGTTTTACCGATGGTTGAACAGTCTGGTACACTGTCCAAAAAACAAATCGGGCAGTGTAACCAATGTTGCGACTCTTCTGTTTCTTGGCACTTCTTCTGGGTGTGACCGCCTGTGGGAAGTTTCCAACCTATACCGGCCCGGAAGTGACCCGGATCGTTGTGCAAAAGGCGGATCGCAAGATGTACCTCTTGCATCACAACGCGGTGCTGAAAACCTATGACATCGGCCTTGGTTTTGCGCCCGAGGGGCACAAGCAAGTGGAAGGCGATGGCAAAACGCCCGAAGGCGAATACATGATTGATCGCCGCAATCCGAACAGCAATTTTTACCTGTCGATCGGTATCGACTACCCGCGTCAACACGACATTGATTACGCGCGCAGCATCGGAAAATCGCCCGGCGGAGACATCTTTATTCACGGGCGGCCGTGGAAGAACCGTAAGGGTGGGCGCGATTGGACATGGGGCTGCATCGCGGTGACAAACCGGGAAATGCGCGAGATTTACTCGATGGTGAGAGACGGTACGCCCATCAACATCAACCCCTAGAAAATCAAGAGGTTAGTTGTTCAGCTGGGAATGTTGACAGGGGTAAACCCGGTTTCATTCGGGGCGCCGAGCACAAGGTTCCACCAGATTTTACCGTTCTCTTCCTGGAACCACGAAAAGCCCAATTCGCGTGCAGATGGGTCAAGGATAACCGTGCGTGTGTTTGGTGCTTCCATCCACGCGCCCAGAGTTTCCAGTTCCGTCTCGTAGGTTTCCGAGATCGCTTCTCCGACCAAACGCCCCGAATACCCGGCACGCTGGATGCGTGTGATGGGCGAAGACCCGTCTGAACCGAAGTGCCAAGGGCGATTCTGCACGCTCATGTCGCGTGCATGGGTGGCTGCGGCCGCGTTTAGCTGCGCGTTCAGTTCCAGCGCAGGGGCACCGGATGCCTGACGCAGCGCGTTGATCGCGTCCAGCATGCGGAACTGGATACGTCCCGTGTCAGTGGCCCGGATGCGATAAACCTTGGGAAGGGGCTTGCCATCCGCACCAAGCGTCGGCCGGGGCGGTGCGCCTGCGCAGGCAGATAATGCCAAAGCTGCTGCACCCAAAAGAAATGTCGAACGCTTCATGATCAGCCCCAAGTTTGGTCGTATCCGGGCTTATCCTCTGTCTTGGGTGGGAGCAAACACACAAAGCCGAGATTTGCCGATATGACATTCCTTTGAATTGCGACTGAGGCATTCACGCAATATAAATGTCAGGTAGCTTTCATATTTTTTGCAGACGAAGAGGCCATGAAATGGCAAATAATCCGCGTTTTCCCGTAAACAGACGCAGTTTCCTGGCAGGAACGGCCGCGCTTGTCGCGTCGCCTGCCTTGGCGCAGAACGTGAACGATGGCTCCACCGTCGAGATGGAGCGCGATCTGTCGCAGGTCGTCCGCCGCAACATTTCGAGTTTCCGCACGCTCGACTGGCGCCCCTATTTCACGAACCTGACCAACGGCGCCATCCTCGTGGATATCGATTCGCGGGCGCTTCACTACTGGGAAGAGAACGGAAATTACCGCCTGTACCCGTCTTCCGTGCCATTGACCGAAGACCTGACACGTCGTGGTCGTACGCAAGTGACGCTAAAGGATCCAGAGCCTGATTGGCGCCCGACTCCGTCGATGAAAATCCGCAATCCGGAATGGCCCGATTACGTGCCTCCGGGTCCAGATAACCCCCTTGGGACACGCGCTTTGCATCTAAGCTGGACGTATTATCGCATTCACGGGACCCATGACACGCGCAAGATCGGGCGTCGATCTTCGAACGGATGCATCGGTCTTTACAACGAGCATATCGAAGAACTTTACGAACTGGCGAATGTTGGCACGCAGGTGTTGCTAATTTGACGACATAGCGGCGGAGCGGGAAAGTCGTGCGATAAGATAGGTTTGCATTTGGCACGATATACTGGTTAGAGAGTCTTACGAGGTAAGTCTTGGGTGCCTGTCGTGTGATGCTATTGCGCGCCGACATGCAAATATCTGGAGGTTAACATGAAGAAACTCGTTCTCGCCGCCGCGTTCGCTGGTGCTGCTTCGACAGCAATGGCCGGTTCTTACGCAAAAGACGACGTGATGATGGAGCCGGTCGTTGTGGTTGAAGAAGCCGCAGCAAGCTCCTCGTCCGCAGCCATCATCATCCCGCTGGTGCTGATCGCACTGCTGGCTGCTGCTGCTGCTGACTAATCCACGGCGGATTGGACTAACGAAAAAGGCGGTGCCAATGCACCGCCTTTTTTGTTTCTGACGGTGGCACAGGCACGGTCAATCGAGCCAGCCGTTGAGGTTCTCTTCGATCACCGCCGACAGCGCTGCGATGTGCGCGTCGTCATCGTTGAGGCAGGGAATGTAGGTGAAATGCTCACCACCGGCCTCTTCAAAGCTTTCCTTGATCTCTTCGTTGATCTCTTCCAGCGTTTCGATGCAATCGGCTGAAAACGCAGGCGCGCAGACCGCAATGTTCTTTTTGCCGTCTTCCTCGGCAAGGCGCGCGACCTCTTCCACGGTATAGGGCTTGAGCCATTCTTCGGGGCCGAATTTCGACTGGAAGGTCGTCATGATCTCGGAGTCTTCCCAGCCCAGCCGCTCTTTCAAAAGGCGCGTCGTTTTCTGGCACTGACAATGGTAGGGGTCGCCTTCCATCAGGTAGCGCTTTGGCACGCCGTGATATGAGCAGACGAGGATATCGGGGCGTTTCTCGAGCTTGGCATAGGCGCGTTCGATGGATTGCGCCAAAGCTTCTATATACATCGGATGCTGGTAATAGGGATCGACGGTCCGCACCGTGGGTTGCCACTTTTCATCCATCAGCGCGCGAAAGAACTGGTCATTCGCGGTCGCAGATGTGGCCCCCGCGTAATGCGGGTACAGCGGGAAGAACAGGATCTTGCGGCAACCGGCCTCGACCATTGCGCGGACTTTGGATTTGGTCGACGGGTTGCCATAACGCATGCAGAAATCGACCATGACCTGATCGCCATACCTGTCCTGCATCGCCTTGGTGATCTTGGCGGTCTGATCCTTCGTGATCGTCATCAGCGGACTTTCGCCCTGATCTTCGTTCCAGATCGACTTATATGCCTCACCCGAGCTGAAGGGACGTTTGGTGAGGATGATCAACTGCAACAGCGGCTGCCAGAGCCAGGGGCTGTAGTCGATGACGCGGCGGTCCGAAAGAAACTCGTTCAGGTAGCGGCGCATTGGCCAGTACGTGTAGTGGTCCGGTGTGCCAAGATTGGCCAGAAGCACGCCAACCCGCGCTGCCGATACTTTCGGGTGATCGGTCGGGGCGTGAATCGGGCGTTGAGCTGTTTTCGTTGCGTCCAACATCGGGCCGGCATCCTATTCTTCGTTTAGCGGGCTAACTAACCTCTATCTGGGTCAGGTCAATCTTTGAGCGGTGTTTCGGCCGTGTTGAGCACGTCCGCGAGCCTTTGGACGGCAGATCCGGGGCGCAATGGCTGCGGTTGCGACGAATCGGGCGCCCATCCTGTGAGAGTGATCAGCTCAAAGGTTGCAATAATCCTGCCAGTTTCGTCGGCATATGCGTCTGCATACAGTTCCATCGCGCGCTGAATGACCGACCGGCGGGTCGACATCCTGATCCGCGTGGACAAGGCATTTGTTTCCCCCATGGCACGCAGGTCGTGCATCAGATGCAGCGGCGTTGCATAGCTTGTCTTGAGCACGGCGCTGTCGGCCACTGGCAACGCCAAGCCAGCGCGTTGCAGGAGAGCGCCCAGATCGCGGATTTCACCCATCGGCGCAATCCGCGGAGACAGTCCTCCGGTCACCTCGATCTCGGCTTGTCCCAGGGCGGCGCGCAATTCGTGCAGAGTCTGACCGCCAAGCGCCACGACCAAGAGCAAACCGTCGGGCTTCAACGCGCGGCGACACTGGATCAGCTGCCCCACAGGATCGTTCGCCCAATGGAGCGCCATGGCGTGCACGATCAGGTCATGGGTGTTTTCGGTCAGGTCCAAAATGTCATCGTCGGGCACGATGCGGGCTGTTTGCCAGTGGGGCTGCCAGATTTCGGGGAAAGGGGCCACAATGGCCGGAGCCGTAAAGGACTTGTTAACCAAAGCGATGCGATCCTGCACGTCGGCCAATGCCTCTTCATGCAGGAACACCGCTGGATTGAACCGGGCGCGGTTGCGGTGCTTGGCCAGGGCAAGCCGATCAAAAAGGACAGGGGTTACGGACATGAGCGGCAGATAGGATGCTGCGGGCAGGATTGCAAACGGCGCTGCGCATGATTTACCCGCCGCAATGCCTTGGATGTGGTGGCCTTGTGGCTCAGGACAACGGAATTTGCGCCGCCTGTTTTGCCGAGACACCGTTCATCACCGGGCTCGTCTGCGATCTGTGTGGCATCGCCCTCCCCGGCCAATCGGATATTGCTGTGCATTGCGACGATTGTCTGTCTATAGGCCGCCCTTGGACGCGAGGACGCGCTCCTTTGCGATACGAAGGCTTGGCGCGCAGGCTTGTGCTTGGACTCAAACATGGAGACCGGCATGAAATCGTCGACATGGCGGCAGATTGGATGGTTGCGGCGTGCCCGCCTGACATGCCGAAAGACACGCTTGTCATGCCTGTTCCTCTGCATCTTTTTCGCCTGCTTTCGCGACGCTACAACCAGTCCGCGCTGTTGGCTCAAGCGGTTGCAAAACGGCTGGAGCTTGAATTTAATCCGACTGTATTGCTGCGAACCCGGCGCACGGCATCGCTTGATGGCAAGTCGCGCGATGCGCGTTTTGCGGAAGTGTCCGATGCAATCTCGATCTACACGAAATACGCGCAAAGCCTGCAGGGACGCCCGATCCTGCTTATTGATGACGTGATGACCTCAGGTGCAACGCTGGCTGCCTGTGCTACCGCCTGTCAAAGCGCACAGTGCAGAGAGATTTATGTCACGGTTCTGGCGCGCGTTGCAAAGGCGGCTTAAATCCCTGACAGTCAGTCAAGGGGATACGACATGCCACAGATCGAAATCTACACCTCGCCGCTCTGCGGATTCTGCCACGCCGCAAAATGTCTGCTGACCCAGAAGGGCGCGACGTTCACCGAAATCGATGTGCTGGCCAACCCGGACCGCAAGCCCGAGATGATCCAGCGCGCCAATGGCGGGCGGACTGTGCCGCAGATCTTCATCGGCGACACCCATGTCGGCGGGTGTGATGACCTTTACGCCTTGGACCGCGCGGGCAAGCTTGATCCGCTTCTGGCGGCCTGATCGTCATGCGCGCGGCTTTGCTTCAACTGACCTCGTCGGATGATCCCGTGGCCAATCTAGGGGTCACTTCGGGGTTGGTACGAGAGGCAGCCGCCGAGGGCGCAAGTTTCATTCTTACCCCCGAAGTCACCAACTGTATCAGCAACAGCCGCAGTCATCAGCGCAGCGTGCTTGTCGGTCAGGATGAGGACCCGACGCTGGCAGGACTGCGGGACGAAGCGGTACGTTTAGGTGTCTGGATTCTCATCGGTTCTTTGGCGCTCAGGGCAGAACCGCCTGAAGAGCGGTTCGCGAACCGGTCCTTCCTGATCGCTCCCGATGGATCGATTGCGGCGCAGTACGACAAGCTGCACATGTTCGATGTGCAGGTGACCGAAACCGAGACATTCCGGGAATCCGCCGGGTTCGCGCCCGGCAACCGCGCCGTTCTGGCAGAAACACCCTTTGGAAATGTTGGCCTGACCGTCTGCTATGACGTGCGCTTTCCCTATCTGCATCGTGCCTTGGCGCAAGCAGGAGCTGACATCCTGACGGTGCCCGCTGCGTTTTCGCCGGCAACCGGACCGATGCATTGGGAACCGCTCCTTCGCGCCCGTGCCATTGAGACCGGCTGTTACGTTCTGGCCCCGGCACAGGTTGGGCAGCACGCAGTCAGCACAGGCAAACCGCGCACAACACATGGGCATTCCCTTGTCGTATCGCCGTGGGGTGAGGTCTTATTGGATGCCGGTCAGCAACCGGGGGTGCATCTTGTTGACCTCGATATGTCGCACGTGGCACAAGCGCGACATAAAGTTCCGTCTTTACAGCATGATAGAGAATTCGCTGGCCCTTGATGACTGACAGCAGTCCCCTTGCCATTTCGCTTTTCAGCGAATTGCTGACCGCAGATCAATTGCTGCGGAACCGCCTGACGCGCGTGTTGCCGAACAAGATGGAGATCTCGCATTTCTCGGTTCTGAACCAATTGGCGCGGGGCGGGTCCGAAAAGACACCAGCACAACTGGCTAAGGCGTTTCACGTCACCCGTGGCGCAATGACGAACACCCTGAGCAAGCTTGAGGTGTCAGGATATGTGCATATTCGGCCCGATTGGGACGATGCGCGTCGCAAGCAGGTTTCGATCAGCCCCGCCGGTCTTGCAGCGAGGGATGCCGCGATTGCGGCAATCACGCCGTTGATCAACGAGATGGTTCAGGAGTTGGGCGAGACCAAGGTTCGCGCGGCGATCCCTGTTCTTAGGGAGTTGCGGGTGAAGCTGGAAGAGCCTGACAGCCGGGGGTGATCCCTGCTCAGATCAGGCTGGTTTCACCGCTGCGGTCACATAGTTCACGCTCAGGTCGCGGTCAGACAGGCTCCATTTCCATGACACGGGGTTGAACTGGAACCCCTTGCGATCCACCGGATCAAGACCCGCCTGCCGCAGCAGCCCATACAATTCGTCCGGAGTGATGAACTTCGCCCAATCATGGGTGCCCTTTGGCAGCCATCGCATGATAAATTCCGCGCCGACAATGGCGGCTGCAAAGCTTTTTGCGTTGCGATTGATCGTTGAGCACAGGTGCAATCCACCCGGTTTCAACAGGCGCTGACAGGCTGACAGAAAGCCAAGCGGATCGGCCACGTGTTCGATCACTTCCATGCTCAGAACGACATCAAATTGTTCGCCCGCATCAGCCATCGCTTCGGCGGTGGTGTGACGATAGTCGATCTCCAACCCGGATTGCCGTGCATGGGCCTGCGCCACCGGAATGTTGCTACCGCCGGCATCCACTCCGACAACCGACGCACCAAGACGCGCCATCGGTTCGCATAGAAGCCCTCCGCCGCAGCCAATGTCGAGAAGGCGAAGGCCAGTGAAAGGGGATTTCTGCGAGAAATCGCGATCAAATTCGGCTGCGATCTGCGCCGTCAGGTAATCAAGCCGCACAGGATTCATCATGTGGAGTGGCTTGAACTTGCCTTCTGGATCCCACCATTCGGCGGCCATCGCCTCGAACTTGGCAATTTCAGATGGATCGACGGTTGTCGTGGCGGTCACAAGACTTTTCCCCATGGTCTTTTGGTATTTGCTGCCAATATAGATTGGGTATGGATAAATTCCCGAGCCAAAAGCGCGCAGTGCAGTACCTTTATCCCCCCATCGACCCCTATGACCAGCGCATGCTGTCTGTGGGCGATGGGCACAGTGTCTATGTCGAACAATGTGGGGCGGAAAACGGGATTCCGGTGATCGTGCTGCATGGCGGGCCGGGCGGTGGATGCAGCCCTTCGATGCGGCGCTATTTCGATCCCAAGGTGTTTCGGGTTGTCCTGTTCGATCAGCGTGGCTGCGGCCGGTCGCGGCCACATGCCAGCGTGAACAATAACACGACGTGGGATCTGGTCGCCGATATCGAATTGATCCGCAAAACGCTCGGGATCGAGCAGTTCATCGTGTTTGGCGGCAGTTGGGGAGCCACGCTTGCGCTGATCTATGGCATCAGCCACCCGGATCGCGTGCGTCAGCTCGTGCTCCGTGGCGTTTTCACCATGACCAAGGCCGAGCTGGACTGGTTTTATGGCGGGGGTGCCGGGCAGTTTTGGCCGGAAACCTGGGCCCGATTCGTCGACATGATCCCGGAAGACGAACGAGACGATCTGATTGCGGCTTACCATCGACGCCTCTTCTGTGGTGATCTTCGGACAGAGACCCGGTTTGCGCGGGCGTGGTCTGCCTGGGAGAACGCTTTGGCGTCGGTCTATTCCAGCGGTTCGGGGGGTGAGTCGCCCGGTGACTATGCACGGGCCTTTGCGCGACTCGAAAACCATTATTTCATCAACAACGGCTTCCTTGAGGAAGACGGCTGGATTCTGAACAACATGGACCGCCTGTCAGGCATTCCGGGAGCCATCGTTCAGGGCCGTTATGACATGATCTGTCCGCCGGTTCGTGCCTGGGAGTTGGCACGGGCTTGGCCTGAGTGTGACCTCCGGATGGTGCGCAATGCAGGTCATGCCCTGTCCGAACCCGGTATCAGTGCCGAGTTGGTTCGCATTATGGAGGGAATCTCAACATCTTAGCGCTTGATCGTTATTTGATGTTTACACGTGGCCCCCGGTTGTTAACGTATGCAAACGACGGGAACCAAGGTTAAGCCACAAGTTGCACTCTGTTCTACGCATCATTCTTCAGCGGCTTGCGCTCGGGTTGCTTACGCTCTTCGTCGTATCCATCGTCATTTTCACAGCCGTCAACATGCTTCCGGGTGACTTTGCGCAGGCCATTCTAGGGCAAGGCGCCACGCCCGATGCGGTAGAGGCGATCCGTCGTGACCTTGGCCTCGATCAGCCGCCGATCACGCGCTATTTCCAATGGCTTGGCAGCGCAGTTCAAGGCGATCTGGGGAATTCCTTTGCGCAGGCGAACTTTGCGAGCTTTGTTGGCGCGGACAGCGGCGTGCGCACGACAGTGGCGCAGCAGATCGCGCCGCGCTTTGCCAACACGATGTTCCTTGCCGCGGTCACGGCTTGCATCGCTGTTCCGGTGTCATTGGTTCTTGGCATTCTGGCCGCGTTGTTTCGGAATTCCGTGTTTGACCGTGCCACCAACATCACAACTTTGACCTCGATTTCATCTCCCGAGTTCTTTTTGGCCTATGTGCTGATCCTGTTCCTCGCGGTGCTGAACCCGGTCCTTCCATCGCTGTCCAACATCTTCGAGGGCATGTCATTTGGCGAGCGGTTGGAAAAAACGCTGCTGCCCGCGCTGACGCTCACTCTCGTCGTCACGGCGCATATGATGCGGATGACGCGCGCCGCGATCATCAACCTTCTCGCGTCCCCCTACATCGAAATGGCGCGGCTCAAGGGCATGTCGCCGATGCGGGTGATCGTGAAGCATGCGTTACCGAACGCGCTTGCCCCGATCATCAACGTGGTGGCGTTGAACCTGGCGTACCTGATCACAGGTGTGGTCGTTGTCGAGGTTGTCTTTGTCTATCCCGGTATTGGTCAGCTGTTTGTGGACAGCGTGAAGATCCGTGACATTCCCGTGGTACAGGCCTGCTGCTTGATATTTGCCGCCGCCTACATCCTGTTGAACCTGACAGCGGACATCATGTCGATCCTGTCCAACCCGCGTCTGAGGCATCCGAAATGAGCACGCTGCTGACATTGGCCCTGATCCTGTTGGGCGTCGCGGCGGGCGGCTGGGTTCTGCGATTTGCGGGGCAAAAGGCCACTGGGAATTCACCGACTTTCCGGGACATGCCTCTTGCGGTTGCTTTCGGCTATGTGCTTGCTGCGTGCCTTTTGGTGTTTTCCGTCTGGTACTTCTTTCAGCCGACCCAGAACGAGGCTGGAATTCCGAATGCCGGTGTCGTGTTCTTCAGATGGGCGGTTCAGTTCTTTATCGTCTCCGCGATTGCGGCCTACGTCTTCCGCGTTCTGGGGCGGACCGTGGGCACACGTGGCAGCAAGAAGCTGTTCCGGCAGATGCCGTTGACCGCCAGCTTTGGTGTGCTGGTGGTCATCCTCTATGCCTTCACCGCGATTTTCGCTGCGTGGTTGGCCCCGCATGGGCAAGAGGCTGTGTTTGCCAAGGTGAACGTTCTGCCAGGAGGGAATGCTGCCACGGGGGGTGATCCGCTGTTTCCGCTGGGCACGGACCAGATCGGGCGTGATCTTCTAAGCCGGTTGATCTATGGTGCGCAGAACACGGTGGGCATTGCGTTTGTCACAACGTGCCTCGCGTTCTTCATCGGCGGAACGCTCGGCTTCTTGGCTGCAACGCTGCAAGGCTGGCTGGATCAGATCCTCAGCCGGACCGTGGACGTTCTGATGGCGATCCCTTCGCTGATCTTTGCGCTACTTCTCATGACGATCGCCAGTGCTTGGGCCGGGTCAGAGCGGTGGCTGCTGACGGTTTACATGATCCTCATCATCGCGTTGATCGACAGCACACGTGTTTTCCGATTGGCGCGTGCGGTGGGTCTGAACATCGTGGTCATGGACT
>NZ_JAEPMO010000168.1 GCF_017643905.1 Marivita sp. | reverse complement strand
CTCAACCCGATCGAAATGGCCTTCTCGAAGCTCAAGGCGCTGATCAGAAAAGCCGCGGCTCGAACCTACCAGGAACTCTGGAAGGCCGTCGGCCATGTGTGCAACCTCTTCACCGACGAGGAATGCTACAACTTCTTCAAGACGGCAGGATATAGAACCGATTAAACGCGACACGCTCTAACGCGCTCCCAGATACTTCCGTGCCTGGTAGCGTGTTGCGGGAAGCTTATCCAATCGACGACAAGCCCGTGTTCTTTGGGCATTACTGGATGTCAGGTGAGCCTGAGCTTCAGAGCGCAAACGCGCTGTGCCTTGATTATTCAGCAGGGACCGATGGCCCCCTTGTGACCTACTCGCATTTTGCCGGTTCGCGTGATCTCAGCTTGGAAAATGTAGAGATTCACCGATAGGGGCTGTCTCGGGAAGGACTGAATTCTGATGAATTCGCTGTCGCCAATACTCGTCACAAGTATCGCCGCCGCGCTTCATCTACTTGGGTGACCATTGCGGAACGCAATTCAGATGGCGACAAAATCTCGACTTGATTGCCCCACCGGAACAAGTGCCAGCACATTTCGCGCAGCCCCCCTGCGCGGAATGACACCGTCAAACTCCCGTCAGGCTCGTCGGTCATGACCTGTGTCGGATGGAACAGATAGAGGCGCGCGTCGGGCGCCGCTTCGGGTGTGAAGCGCCAAACGACATCGTAGACGTCTTCCTGCCAGATCCCGAAGGATCGCTGCATCCAGGCGCCAAGGTTGAAATCGGTCGGCCGCTGAAAAATATCCGCCGTCAGCTCGATCCGCTCAAAACCTGCCAAGGCAAAGAGGCGCACATCCTGCGCGTAGTCGCTGAACGCAACAAGATACTGGCGCCCCTCACCGAGTAGCATCGCAAGCGGGCCGAGGCGCGCGTTGCGGCTCAAAAGCCCAGTCGCGCGCGCGCGATGATCGACGGTGATCCAGGCACCAGCAAGGATCGCTTCGCGGAGCATATTCAGCGTTTCGTCCGGAATGCGCTCGCGTGGACCCGGTCGCAAGGCGACTCCATCCGCTTCCAGCAGCGCGGCAATGTCTGGCTCTAACCGCGCCCGTTTTGGAGCAGAGAGGCGCGCGCGAAGACGGTCCGAGAGCGCATCTAAATGATCCGCAGTGACAAGGTCCCCGGATTGGCGCGCGAGTTCTGCGCCGCGATGAAGAGCTGCGATATCGTCGACGTTCGGGTCGGCAAGGCGGCCTGCGGCACCTGGTGGCAGTCGCCAACGCTTCCGCCCTCCAGGCTCCACAAGTTCCTCGGTTTGTGGAAATGCGTCGCGGATGGCATCGCGCATCCGTTCCGCTGTCCTGCGCGACACCTCAAAGGTCTCGCCGATGTCGTCGAGGGACAGGCCATCGGCGCGGCCCTGCATCTGCATGGCCAGCCGCACTAGATCTGCTAATCGGCCATAACGCATTGGTGCTCCTCCATTTCCATTAGAGTGACGGAAACGCATCATGGCTTCAAGCGGGGCGGGGAGGATGCATGATTGCCGCGCATCTGATGAAGCCCCTCACTCAGCTTGCTGCACGAAACCCGATTGGGTTTCTCGTGTTGGGTTTGGCGGATTGCTCGCGGCGCAGTTCGGTGAGGATCGCCTCGGGCTCAGCAATGCCCAGCAACTTCGATCGCTTGGCAACGACCGCAAAATCCCCGGGAGTCAGTTGGTCGAGTGCCCAAAGCTCCGAGGGAGGATCGGTTTTGAAGAAGCGGCGAAAGCAGGCCTCACGCTGCTCGGCGCTGAGCGGCAGGAATTCGATCTTGAGGCTGAAGCGCCGGGTGGTGGCAGGATCCAGTTGATCGACCAGATTGGTGGTGCAGGCGAAGGGCAGGGGGTGGTTTTCCATCCAGGTGAGCATTTCATTTACCTGAGAAATCTCCCAGCGATGGGTTGCACCGCCGCGTGCGCCGAGGAGCGAATCCGCCTCGTCGAACACAAGAAATGCGCTGGTGTCGCGCGCTTCGGAAAACGCATCTGCGATGTTGCGCTCGCTGCCGCCAACATAGCGATCGAGAAGATCGGAGGCACGCCGCTCAAGGACCGGCATCTGCATGCGCTCCGCGAGATAGCGCGCAAAGGCACTCTTGCCGGTACCAGGAGGACCGCTGAGGCAAAGCCCACCGGTATTCGCGGGACCGCAGGCGACGAACCGCTCCGTGATCAGTGCAAGGTCATGGTCGGCATTGGCCAATTCAGGTTCGAACCTGACGCTGCTGGGGGCCGAAAGCGGGGTGTGCCCGCCGCGCACCGCACGGGAAATCGCCGCGGCCGCAAACTTCACGTCTTCGGCACCGCCGCGCGTGATCCGCGCCGCGCGAAGCGCGCTGTCGGCAAGTGCGGGCGCATCGTCCATGCTGTGGGCAAGTTCAAGGCAGAGGTCTTTGGGCATTGGAATGCGGTGGTGTTCGGCGAGCTTCTCCCAGATGCGGCTGCGCACAGAAACTGGCGGCGTCCTCAGCTCAAGCGTGAAGGAAATTCGCCGCAAGAATGCGGGATCGCAGTCACTGATATCGTTGGTCGTCCACAATGTCGGGACGGGGTTATTTTCCAAAAGCCGGTTGATGTGGACCTTCGAGCCGGAGCGGCGCAGAGACAGGCCAAAAACTCCACTGTCGAGCCCGGGAAACAGGTCCTCCATTTCGTCGAAGAGGATCAGGCTGTTGCCTTGGTCACTGAGCAGTTGCTGGCCGAGGCGCAGCTGCTGGAGGCGTTCGAACCGGGATGGCTCGTCACCATCGTCATCGGTCTCGCCGACAGCATGGAGGCCAGCGCCGAGGCGCTCCGCAAGCGCCTTGCAGAACTCGGTCTTTCCGGTGCCCGGCGCACCGTGCAGCAGAATGTTCACGCCCTTTTCGCGCCGTTCAAGCGCACCGCGCAACAGTCGGAACGTGAAGTCACGCCCAGCGCCAAGATGCTCGAAATCTTCCCAATCGACGGACGCGGCCCCGACACGTGCAAAAAGCTTGCCCAGAATGTCAGCAAGGCTGCGGGAGGGTGGATCCAGCGCCGCAAGAAGCCGGTCGGAGGGGAAGAGACCGAGGCCACTCAAGGGCGGCTTGTCGAACTGTACAAGGCCAGAGACCACCAAGCGCCCAGTCGGCGCAAGGGCGCGCCGCACGCTGGCGGCGGGCAGCCCGGAAAGCTGTGTGACCGCATCCTGCACCGGGATCCGTGCATCATCGACCAGGGAATTGCACAAAGACTTCACGGGTCCAGACCGCCCAGCGCGAACCGCTAGCTCGAAGATGGCGCGCTCATCCGCGTTCAGCCCGACATGGTCCGCCAGGAGGGTGACATTTTCCGCCAAGACATCTGGCTTCGGCAGCGCAGTCGATGCGACGCGCTCCGCGAGCCGCTTCCGCAGGTTGGCCCACACAGGAGCAGGGACACCTTTCTTCCTGAAATTGTCGATCTCCGGATCCCAGTCGAACCCCAGATCTTGATCCTCGGCCCAGCTTGAAAGCTCCTGGGCCACGGCACTGCGGGCGGGAAAACTGTTGGCAATCCGGAACGCCAGATCAATCAAGAATCGCTGCTCGTATTTGTGCGTCATGCAACCTCCATAGTGACAAATGGAATGTAGTGGGCGCATGCGTCAGAATCGGGCGTATCTGTGGCGGCGGCGGTCTATATCTGCGTGACCTGTTCACTAAAACTGCCTATACAAGCTTATGAACTTTGCATTTTTCGATCTCGAGACCACCGGCACGTCGCCTGCTTTCGACCATCCCCTGCAATTCGCGGCGATCCTCACGGATGCCGAATTCAGGGAGATCGAGCGGGTTAACCTGCGTTGCCGCCTTGCTCCTCACGTCATCCCGTCGCCACAGGCCTTGGCGGTCACTGGGGTGCGACCGCATCAGCTTGTCGATCCTGACCTGCCGAGCCTGTTCGAGTTTGCCCAAGCGCTGACAGAGCTGGTGTCGCGTTGGTCGCCCGCGATCTGGACTGGGTTTAACAGCATCCGCTTTGATGAGGAGATGCTGCGCCAGATGTTCTACCAGAACCTCCAACCCGAGATTTTCGTCACGCAATTCAACGGCAACACGCGCTTTGACATTATGACCGCCGTGTTTGCTGTCTTTCAGCGTCGTCCCGATCTGCTCAAATGGCCCGTCGATGAAACTGGCCGTGTCCGCTTTAAGCTCGACCGGCTGGCCCCGGAAAATGGCTTTGAGGGGCACAATGCCCATGATGCCTTGGGGGACGTCGAAGCGACGATCCACCTTGCGCGGCTGATCACTGAACGCGCGCCCGACCTCTGGCAACAACTCCTGGCCAACCGTGATAAGTCGCACGTTCAGGCGCAGCTGGACCAGTTCGAGCCTGTCGAACTGGTTGGGCGGTTTGGGGGCGGCCCTCCGAAGGCAATCATGGTGTGCCTCTGCGGCTATGCTGCAAAGAACCAGAATCAGGCCTATCTTTTCGATCTCGATGCGATGGATCCGGCAGAGTTGATCACAGCGTCTGACGCAGATCTGATGGCTGCCATGGATGCAGAGCCGCGTCCCCTGCGCTCGATCTCGATCAACAAGGTGCCGATGCTCTTGCCGCCCGCGACCGTGACGGATGAACAGCGGCGGCGTGCCCTGGCACTCGCAGAGGCCCCCGAGTTGCGCCAGCGACTGATCGCGGCGATGGCCGCCAGCTATCCGGCCGACTCTGACACGGCGCCGCAGCATGTCGAGCAGCAGATTTTCAACGGCTTCTATGGCTGGAACGACAAGGCGCGTCTGAAGGAGTTCCAGGGGGCGGATTGGCCACGTCGGCAAGAAATGGTTGCGACCTTTGAGGATGCCCGGTTGCGCCAGCTTGGTTCCCGGCTGGTCGCATTTTACGCGCCCAACCTGTTATCAGACAGTGACCGTCGCCGCTACATCGCGTGGCGCCGCGATCGCTGGAACGCGTCGACGGATACCGAGGTTGAGTGGATGACTCTAGGAAAGGCCCGCCAGGCGCTCTTGGAGATGAAGGCGGCATCAGCACAGGATCCCGCCATGCTAGAAGAAATCGAGGCATTCATACGGGTGGCGGTGCCGTCGGGGGGCTGATCACGTCGCGGCTTGGCGATGCAATTGCGCGTGGATTGGGAGCGTGAGGACGATGGCAGATGTGTCGAACGAATTTGATTACTTGCGTGACAAGCACCGTCAGCTGCGCGAGCAGAATTCCCCCGAGCTGAACCTGCGCACGCACAGATCGATCAGCTGGATTGCCCGGGCTGCCGCATTGATCGACGACGATCCCGATGCCGCGTTCATCTTCAGCTGGATTGCCTTCAACGCCGCTTATGCGAAGGACATGGGGGATGACCCTGGGTCATTCGCTCGGGCAGATTTCCAGAACTTCTTCGACGCGCTTGTGCGATGCGACCCAAGGAGCCGCATCGCCCATGAAATCTGGCACCACTTCGAAGGCGTGGTGGCCGAGCTGCTGGACAACAAGTACATCTTCAGCCCGTTCTGGAAGTTCCACAATGGCGATGCTCAGTATGACAACTGGCAGGTACGTTTTGAGAACGCCAAGAAGGCGCGCAATATGCGATTGAAGGGCAAGAAACCGCTAAGCTTCTGAGCATCCTGTTCGACAGGCTCTACGTACTGCGGAACCAGCTCGTACATGGTGGCGCGACATGGAACAGCCAGGTGAACCGAAAGCAGGTGCGTGATGGCGCGGAACTCCTGCTGAGCCTTCTCCCCGTCTTTGTCGACACGATGATGTCGAACCCGGACGAAGATTGGGGTGCGCCATACTACCCCGTCGTGGATTGATGGGGTGATCGGGTGTCGGAGACTGCCGCAGGTCTGCTTTTTCTCATCGTCGCCGGCATGGTTGCGATAGGGCTGCTTGTCCTTCTCTTTCGCATCCTCACCAGCCGCCTGTTCCTAAACCTTTCGACGCTTCTGGCTCTCGCGTTTCTGGGCTTTCTCGCGGTCTTGATCGGCTGGGGAGGATGACTGCATGATTGAGAAGGCGGTCGGCTTGGCTGAAACCCGAGGTTGGGATTTCGATATAATTTCGCCTCTGCAGCTTGCTCTGGCAATTCCGTCACCCCGATGGCGATTCTACTATACTTCAGATATCTATTGCTCGACCGACGGCGCCGCTTGGGGCTTTGTGATGCTCAAAGAGTTCGAGGTTATGAGTAGCCGAGAACCAGAAGTGAGCTTGGCGATTCAGCGGCTACAACAGTTCTGTGCGCCTGACGAAATCGATATTCTTCCAGCGCCACAATACCTGATCAGATACACGCGGGACATCGATGTCGACATCAACGGCAAGCTCAAAACCCAACTCAGCCGCGCAATAGATGAGGCAATCGCTCAGATAGATATGGCTTGGACAGTGCTGATGTTGGTCAACTGGGGCGACAAATCCGCAGGTGAGGCCCTCGCGTCCGCAAATGCGTCGGAGCTTCGAGGGCTTTCGGAAAAATAGTCGAATGGCTAAAGAAAAGGCGGATTGTGATGGGGCTTAAGCAGGATGACTTCAAGATACCCGAGGAAAAGCTTGAAGAACTCAACGCAGAGATTGAGCGCGTAGTGGCAGACTATTTTACACGCAGCCCGGACGCTGATCCGCTCGATGGCATGACGGTGGTCTTCAATTTCGGATTTGGGTTGGGCCGCGATTTAGATGTCTACGTTGCTGGCAAGACGATTTCAGTCGACTTGGATTGATTGGTCAGGGGTGAGCGATGTTTGGCTTTGGCAAAAAAGACCAAGACGGCAAGCAGGTCTGGATCGAACATCGAGGTAAATACACGCGCGCTTCGCGTACGGGCGGTGTTGCGGTTCGGGCTGAAGAGAAGGTGGGCCCGCTAAACTTGACGGCCAACTCGTCGAATGGCCTGCGGGCGTCCACCCGGGTTGCAAACGGCACACGCGTTGCAATGCAGAACGGAAGGTTTCAGCTGATCGGTCGTTGGCGGGCAGGTCCGCTTGGCTTCAATTTGTCGAAGACGGGTGTCAGTGCGTCTGTGAAGAACAAGGCGGGGACCTTCAACTTCCTGAAGCCCCAGTACTCGTCGGTCAAGTTTGCCGGCGTACAGCTGCGCGGCAAGAAGGCTGCTCAGCTGCAGGTCATCTACATGTTGTTCATCGCAGCCGTGGTCTTGCTGGCCTTTATGACGCGTGCTGCAATTTATCTTTTGTGGCTCTTGGCCCTGCCGATCTTGTTCGTGCGGGATCTTCTGGTCGGATTTGTGCAGGGGGTGCGCGATGCGTAGGTGGGCTCTCCGGTTTCTCAGCCACTCATACCCCGCTTTGCTCTGCGTCCCCATGATGGTCCAGCCCGTCCAAGCAGACCCAGTGGTCGACTTCATCATCGAGCAGTTCCAGGAACAGTGTGATGCTGAACAGGCGAATTTCCGCGGGATTGACGACGATCTTGATGCGCCGCTGCAGGGCGTCTTGAGCCTATCCGAGGACGCCATTTACGACATTGCGCTGACACCGGATGGTGTCACGGGTACGGTTCTCTATAACGAGTTTCACTGCACCAATATCGGATACGGCTGGTGCGGCTCTGGCGGCTGCGGATTCCATCTGATCGTGGACGGGGTCGCCTTTTTCCGCCGGAGTGGATTTCGACCGTTCTCAGTGCTGCAAGGGGAGAAATCATTTGTTCTGATCCCCATCCATGGGAGCGGTTGTGTCACAAGTGACGGGAACAGCGGGGCTGGCGTAGATCCGTGCTATGTGGTGGCAACCTGGGATGCCGACGCGGCGACCTTCAGAAGCAAAGACGGCGAAATTGATCTCAGCCCGATCAATCCGTGAGGGGTTGGGCTGAAGGCTGTTGGCGCAAAGCGGGGCAAACGCTGGAGATGGTATGAAAGGTGCGCTGCAGTTCTGCGTCTGGTTTGTTATCGCGTTCCTCGCGATGCATGGTTTTATCGATCTGGTCTTTTGACCTCCCGCACCACCATCCCCGTCAAATGCCAGACTGCCGCCATCATGATCCCCATATTAAAGGCAAACTCGTTGGCGCAGCTCTGCTTGAAGAACTCCCCTTCGAGGAACATGCAGGACCCTTTGCAGAGCTGAACGACGGGGCATGACAGGCACTCGTCCCGGAAGGCGAAATGCGTCGCGGTATCGAGCGCGATGGCGTCAAACTCGGCGACGTGGCCGATCCTGTGGACGCCCTTGGCCCCGGTGTTCTGACAAGTCATGACGTTGCCACGCAGATCGACGGCGATGGCGTCGGGGCTGTCCATTCCGCATTTTTGGCCGAGCGCTTCGATGGGCCGCTGGCGCTGAATCGACGCATAGAATTCGTTGATACGCTCCCCGAGGCCAAAAGCGTCCGGGTCCTCCACCAGCGCCTCGAAGATCGACCGCGTCAGGCTGTTCAGCTCCGCGGGCTCGAACCGCCCTGTCCCAATGGCGGTCGCGGCGTCATAGACATTCACCACGCCCTCGAGCCCAACGAAGATGTCGGGCCCGACCTTTTCGGCGAACCAGGACTTGAGGGCCCGCAGGTCGAGATGCTGGCGCGTCAGCACCGCGTTGAACCCGGTTTTTTGGAGGCGCTCGGCAAGCAGGGCTTCAATCCATCGGCGCTTTTTGGGATCATCGAACGGATCCGGCCCGCGCAGAT
>NZ_JAEPMO010000204.1 GCF_017643905.1 Marivita sp. | reverse complement strand
GTGTCTTACGAGGGCATTGCGGCGCAGCTGAGGGAAGCGCGAGCTGATCCGGAAGTTCGGGCGATCCTGCTCGACATCGACAGCCCCGGCGGCGAGGCAACGGGCATGTTCGCGACGGCCAGACTGGTGAGCGCGATCAACCAGACCAAACCGGTCTTGGCCTTCGTCAATGATGTCGCCGCCTCAGCCGCCTATGGCATTGCCAGCGCGGCCAGTGAGATCGTCGTCTCGCCGACCTCGATGGTCGGATCGATCGGCGTGGTGCTGACCCATTTCGACCGCTCGGGTGAACTTGAGGAGCGCGGCGTCAAGCCGACGCTCATTCACGCGGGCGCGCACAAGGTGGACGGCCATCCGTTTGGACCGCTCTCGGACGCCGTGCGCGGTGACCTGCAAGCGGAGGTGATGAAGATCTACGACCAATTCGTCGGTCTTGTGGCCGAAGGGCGGTCCAGCCCCATGACTGAGCAAGCGATCCGAGCCACAGAAGCCCGCACCTATCTCGGCACCGATGCCATTTCCCAAGGCCTCGCCGACCGTGTGGCGAGCCTCGACGAGGTGATAGCCACTTCTGCGCAACCGCCCTCCGGGGCAAGCCCCCAGAGAAAGGGAGGACCCATGACCAAAACCACCCAAACCGAGGCGCCACAGGGCGAAGCCTCGGCCTTCAGCCCCGCTGATCTGCAGGCTGCTGTCGATGTGGCCCGGACGGAAGCCCATGCCGCTGGTTTCACCGCCGGCAAGGCCGAGGCCACGGCGCGGATCAAATCCATCCTGACGGCCCCAGAAACCGAAGGTCGAGAGGCCCAGGCGCTGGTGCTTGCACTCGAGACCGAGATGACGGCGGAAGATGCAGCGAAAGTTCTGACGGCGTCACCCAAGTCATCGGTCCCCACAACGATTGCGGAAAGGGCGGCGCAAGAAACCGAACTCGGGGCCGAAACTCCGGCCGATCAACGCAATCGCGCCGAGCGCAGTATCGCCGGCTGGGCCAAAGCCGTCACCAATGCCAACGCGCGGTTCGGCTGACATGCACTCTATGCAGAACAAGGACATCCCATAATGACAGTTCTCACCGAAGGCCGGCATCCCGGCGAATTCCTGATGACCGAGGCCAATGGCCAGCGCTCCCGGGACAGCATCACCATCGCAAGTGGCGCGGGCATTATCGCCCCGGGCACGGTGCTGGGCAAAATCACGGCAAGCGGCAAATATCTCGCCAGCGCTGTCAGCGCCACCGATGGCAGCCAGACCGCAGTCGCCATTGCGCCTTATGGCTGTGATGCCACCACAAGTGATGTTGCAGTTGCCGCCATCACTCGGGATGCCGAGGTGAACGGTAAAATCCTGACCTGGCACCCCGACCGTGATCAGGCCGCCGAAAAGGCTGCAGCGCAGGCAGACCTGGCGTCGGTCGGCATCATCGTGCGCTGAGCACGGATGACTGTCGCCATAGGCTAACGCCAGCCCCGAGTTCCTCACAGTTCAAATCTGATCCCCTGCCGCCACAGGCTGCGGGCTGTTCCCGCGTGCCCAATCCACCGGCGTGTCGACGCAACAAAGGACCCCCCATGTCGATCCTCAACATCTTCAGTCAGGACGCCTTCAGCGTCATGCGCCTCACGGACGCGCTTCGTGAGATCAAGTACACCCCGTCCCGCATCGGACAGATGGGGCTGTTTCAGACCACCAGCATCGACACGCTGGATATCGCCATCGAGAAGGACAAGGAACAGAACCGCATGCTGGTCTCCGCCAGCCCAAGGGGCGGTCCTGGCCAGACCTTCGACAAATCAAAGCGCGCCATGCGCATGCTCAAGGTGCCCCACTTCCAGGTGGACGATGCCATCTATGCCGACGAGGTCCAGCAGGTGCGCGCCTTCGGTCAGGAAGTCGCCGTCGAGCGGCTGCAGCAGAAGATCGCGGATCGCGCCGCAGAGGCCAGCCAGTTCTTCGCGCTGACCGAGGAATACCACCGGCTCAACATCCTCAAGACCGGTCAGCTGCTCGACGCGGACGGCTCCGTGCTTTTTGACTACTTCACCGAATTCGGCGAAAGCCAGCAGGCGGTGGTGGACTTCGACCTCGACAATGCCAGTGCCACCGACGGCGCGCTGCGCAAGAGATGCGCCGGGGTCATTCGCCAGATGGCCGCCATTCTGGACGGTCTGCCCTATACCGGCATCATGGCCCTGTGCGGGGATGCCTTCTTCGATGACCTGATCGCCCACCCGGAAGTGCGCGAGACCTACAAGGGCTATGCCGACGCGGCGAGCTTGCGCAACGCGTATATCAATTCGGGCTCGTCCGGCATCTACGGCGCCTTCGAGTTCGGCGGCATCACCTGGATGAACTATCGCGGCGGTCAGAATGTCGGCATCGAGACCGACAAGTGCCACCTCGTGCCCATGGGCGTCCCCGGCCTCTTCCGCACGGTCTATGCCCCGGCCGATTACATCGAGACCGTGAACACCCCGGGTCAGCGCCTCTACGGCAAGCAATGGGAGATGCAGAACGGCAAAGGCGTGAACCTCGAGTTCCAGATGAACGCGCTGCAATACTGCACCCGCCCGCGGGTGCTGATCCCGGGCAAGCGGACGTGATGTCAGATATCTCTGACACTTGCCGCAGCGCGGCACATGATGCCACGTCAAGGTTATTCACCCTTGACACCCAAAGGTTACAAACGGACGCTTTTGATTGCAGACTTGCCGCACTGATAAAATGCAGCGTAAAATCAATGCGTTATGAATTGCCTGTTTTTTAGGCATTTCGATGAAAGGCCCCAGATAACGGGGCCTTAGCCTGTCCTATACCGCTGGCTCCACAGATTTATCCACAGATTCTGTGAGCGCAATAACGCTTGCCTTACACCGCGATGCGGTGCCGGGCGGCGACTCGGGATGCGGTTTGGGATGGGAAGACGGAAAGGACCGAGAATGACCTTTTTTGACGATCTGGACTTGCAGGTCTCGGCGGAGATCACTGATGTATTTGCGGAACCTGTGCTGCTGCATCCACGGGTATCGTCGCCGTATTCGGAGCGCCGACCTGACCCTGAGCACCCGGACGTGATGATCGAGGGTATTTACTCTGTTGGGTCTGCTCAAAAGGGTCTTGGCGGTCAGGCCAGCGGATTTTCCGGAGCAACACAGGTCACGTCTGCTGTGGCAGAGGTCTGGATCGCCAAGGCGCAGGTCGCGGCTCTGCACCGGCGCCCCCAAAAGGGTGACGCGCTGACGCTGACCGGGCGCGAGGGCCCACCGGTCTATGCACTCTCCCAGGTCCACCCGTCGGACATGGGGGACCTGACCCTGATCCTGGTTCTGGAGGACGAGACGCCATGAGCCTGACGCGACTGGCCATGCGCCTTGCGGCGGCGCGCGCGCTGCGGGACAGGACACTGGCGGGCGCGCGGGTGTTCGACAGCGCGGTGGACCCGATTGACCAGACGATCGCCGAGCAGCGTTTGCCCCTACTGGTCCTCACGACGGACGAACACGAGCTCGACGTGACCGGGCGCGATCTCGGCAGCGGCACGCATCGCTGTGATCTGGTGATCGAGCTTGCCATTGCCTCGCGCGTCGAGGTGCCTGCAGAGGATGGTCAGGGGGGCCAGATCACGATTGCCATTCCGCATACCGACGAGGGGATGGAGCTGACGCTGGATCTCATGGAGCATCAGGTGGTCGCGGCGTTGACGCGGGACGACACGCCATGGGCGCGCGTGTGGATGACGCTGGTGCCGCGGGTCCATCAGCGTCTCTCGCGCCGGGGCGCCTCGTCCGAGAACGGTGTGCGCTTTGCAGCGCGTCAGCTGACGCTGACATGCGATCTGATCGACGCGCCGGTTGGCGGCGCGCCGCTGCCTCACTCCGGGGTGTGGGCAGAGGTACTCTCAATGATGGAGGCTGATCCGGCAATGGCCGGGCTGGCGCGCCTGATCCGCGCGGAGATCGAGGGCACGCTTGTCCCCGAGTGGCGTCGCGCGGCGCACGCACTGGGTGTCCCGCTCGAGGTCTCGGACGGCCTCGGGCTTGGCGCGGGTGACGTGCCTTTGGTGGACCCGGTGGAATTTATCATGGGCGCAATCAGCAGCAGCGCCGGCGTGGTCACCGTGACCGAGGACGCGCCCTGATGGCGGTGCGCGAATTGGTCGAGCTGGTCTCCCGCGTGGCCGAGCTGGAACGGCGGTTTGCGGGAGTTCTGCGCCACGGCACGGTGGCGGAGGTGGATCCCGAGCGCCAGCGCGTCCGGCTGGACCTTGGCCCGGCCCATGGGGCTGAGGGGCGGTTCCTGTCGCCTTGGGTGCCCTATGCGCAATTCTCGGGGGCGCTGCGCGTGCACACGCCCCCCACGGTGGGTCAACAGCTCACGGCACTGTCCCCCAGCGGGGATTTCCAGCAGGCGGTGGCGCTGCCGCTGACCCATCACAGCGGCAATCCGAGCCCGTCCACGGCGGGCGACGAGAATGTCGTGACCTACGGGAACGTAAAAATGACGCTGGCGGATGATCTGGTGCGGGTCGATGTGGGCGGCACGCGGCTCGAGCTAAGCTCGGCGAAGATCACGCTCTCCACGGGCGGCAGCAGCATCGAGATGACAGATGCGGGCGTGAAGATCACAGGCGCGCGCATCGATCTCAACTGATGGAAGCGCAGATGCCAGCAGTGGCGCGGATCGGGGACCCGTTTGCAACGGGCCACCCTTGTGACGGGGCGAGCACGATTGCGGGCGGGAGCGGAAACGTCTTTGCCAACGGCATCCGCGTCTCGCGCCGGGGCGACCCTTCGGCGTCACACACGCGCCTCGTCGGGAAGCTGTGCCTCCCGCACACAGTCCCGATCACACGCGGCAGTACCACCGTGTTCGTCAACGGAATTTCAATTGCCCGCGTCGGTGACGCCATCGACGCAGGCGCCATCACCGGCGGATCGCCGGATGTTTTTGCCGGCGGATGACTGATCACTGAGCTCTGAGTTGGAAGCTGCAGCTCCAAAAATTCCCCGCAATGAAAGACAAGAAAGGACATCACATGCCACGTTACGCAATCACCGAGACAGCCGGGCGTTTCGTCGCCGGGACCAACAATACCGGCGTCGGCACGGTGCTGACGCTGACCGAGAAACAGGCCGAGCACGAGGTTCGGCTTGGCACGCTACGGCCACTGGACATGATCACCGATGCGCCTGAGCGCACCGCAGATGCGTCGACGGGGGACAAACCCGATGATGGGACTGCGCTGCCTGCGGCAGCGCAACGCCAAGCGACAGCAGAACCCAAGACCGGTGATGGCCTCGCCAAAAACAGCAAAGAGCGCGGTATGTAATCAGGGCTGCAATCCTGCAGTCCTCAGCCGCCTTCTTTGTCAGCTGTGTCTGCCTTACCGTCTTGCTTCTTCCGCGTGGTCTGGAACACGAGTTCCCTTGGGGCCGGTTTCTTTCGCAGGATCGGTGCCGTGGGTTCTTCGCAGTTCGGGCAGGTCTGATCGGTCTCGCGGAAGGTGCCACCGCAATACATGCATTTTTTCATTTTGATCGTTTCGTTCGAGTCGCGTTGCACCGGCAGGAGCGGCTTTTGATGAACGTCCGGTCTTCGGTCAATGGGACGCATCGGCATGGCGCCAAATCACAACAGCCCCTCGGTTGGCCTGAACGCGGCCACGGGGGGCACGCTCATGGGCTGGTCGCATGTGGTGCAGTCACTGCAGGACATCTTCACGACGCGGTTTGGCGCGCGCGTCATGCGCGAATGGTACGGCTCGTTTGTGCCCACGCTGCTTGGGCGGCAGATCAACAGATCGGAGGTGCCGCTGTTTCTGGCGGCCTTCACTTCGGCGATCGAGCAATGGGAGCCCCGGTTCAAGGTGACGGAGATTGGACTGAAGGATGTTACCCGGGACGGGGTTGTGCGCCTGTCGATCTCTGGCGAATACCGCCCCCGGGCCCTGCTGGGCGATCCCACCTCCGCCGGTTTGCGCAGCCTGGT
>NZ_JAEPMO010000027.1 GCF_017643905.1 Marivita sp. | reverse complement strand
CCAGAAATGCGGGATGGACAGCCCCGATGCCATTGCTATCGATCTGCGCGGGAACGCTATGACCTGCCAGCACACCGGGGCGAAGGGGGCGCACAAGATCGGCCATGTGGGGGATTTTGACGCCATCTCGCTCGACACCGCGACGCATTTTACCTTCCGGCCGGAATGCATGTCATGCCCGGTCGTTCAGCTGTGCAAGGGGTCCTGCATGTTCCTCGAGGGGGACTTCTTCAAGCAGAGTTGCGCCAACGAGTTTGCCTTCAACATGGGGGTCATGATGGCGGCGGTGTGGCATTTGACGGGGATGGTGGTGGTTGGGGTGGAAGGGATTGCCGGTTGCGGCGCTGCTGATCATTGACTGGTTGGTCCAGCGGATTCTCCCCTTATCGCAGCCCTGAGCACAAACGTGACGTTTGCGGCTCAATCCGCTTGAAGCACAAGGAGGGTGCGGCGTTTGACATCGCCATGGCGAACCACGACCCGGTGGCCTTCGAGGCGGCGGCGCGCGAGGTCGGGTTCCTCGGCTTCGGCTTCTACCCGCGCTCGGGGTTCATCCATGTCGACCTCGGTCCTGCGCGTCAGTGGGGTGAGCGGTTCCCGGTCCGTGCGACGGCATTTGCCGCCGAGACGCCGCCCGCACGCGAAGTGCTGGCCGAAAGCCGCACCATGAAGGGTGGTGGCGCGGCCGGTGTCGCCACGCTAGGCGCGGCTGGGGTCGAGGTTGCGCAGAGCGTCCTGGCCGAGACCCAGACCGCCATCCTGCCGCTTGTGCCGTATCTCGACACCCTGCGCTGGGTGTTCATCGCCGTCGCTCTCGGTGGCATCGCGGTCACCATCTATGCTCGCCTCGAAGACTGGCGCCGGGGGCGGCGGTGATCGCCGCGCTTCTGACCGGGTTCGCCGCCAGCCCGTCGACGCGGGCGGCGCTGCGCTACGGCGCCATCGTCCTCGCCGTGCTCCTTTTCCTGCTGTCGCTCCGGCGGTTCGGCGAGCGAGCTGGACGCCTCGCCGAACGCCTTGAGACCACGGAGAAGGCAAATGATGTCCATCGCCGGATGCTGGAAGCGGCGGCTCGCCGCCCTCGCGATCGTAACGAGCTTGCAGAGCGGCTGCGCGATGGTCGGTTCTAGTCCGCCCTTCGCCATCGTTTGCCCGCCAGTGGTCGAGTACAGCCGCGAGACTCAGTCGCGTGTGGCCGAGGAACTGAGCTTGCTGCCGGATAGTTCGACCATTGCCGAGATGCTGAGCGACTACGTAGTGATGCGGGAGCAGTCTCGGGCCTGTGAATAACATCGCGCGAACCTAAATGCCCCCGCCTCCACAGATTCCGTCACTCGACTGCGAACCAGTTTGAAGCTGCCCATCCGCAAAAAGACTTCCGGGTCGCGGTCGAATACGTCGGCGGCGGTGAGCCTCATATTCTTGGTCGCAAGGCCGGTCGCGAGCTCAGGGTTCACGATTCCAGAATGCAGCGTTAGAAACACTGTAATTTTCCGAATGCTTGGTAGCTGCTATTCAGCATGCAGACCCCCGCGGGCCGGGGAGACGCGAGATTGGCGTGGAGGGCACGAAAGCCACGTCATGAATGCCAGGAGGAAATTATGGGTCCCTTTCCGCACGACGCACCCAAGGCGAAGATCGACAAGCTGAACGTCGCCGGCACCGACGGCTTTGAATTCGTCGAGTTCGCACATCCCGAAACCGGCGAGCTGGAGGCACTTTTCGAGAAGATGGGCTACGTTGAAGTGGCCCGGCACAAGAGTCGCGACATCTCGCTCTATCGGCAAGGCGACATCAACTACATCGTCAACCGGGAGCCGGGAACCCACGCTGCGCGCTTTGTCGAAGAGCATGGCCCTTGCGCGCCGGCTATGGCTTGGCGGGTGGTCGATGCACAACACGCACTCAAATGCGCGCTCGACTATGGTGCGGAGGAGTATACCGGAGATGACAAGACACTCGATGTGCCGGCGGTTGTCGGGATCGGCGGATCGCTACTGTACTT
This sequence comes from Marivita sp., assembly GCF_017643905.1. GTDB lineage: Bacteria > Pseudomonadota > Alphaproteobacteria > Rhodobacterales > Rhodobacteraceae > Marivita. The sequence goes on along the minus strand of NZ_JAEPMO010000027.1, from coordinate 32,960 downwards.
CGTCGATACCTACGGCGAGGACGGGTCGTGCTACGAGCGCGAATTCGAATGGCTCGGCGAGACCAATCCCAAACCCAAAGGCGCCGGCTTTTACTACCTCGACCACCTGACGCACAACGTTCAGCGCGGCAACATGTCGACTTGGTACGACTTCTACTCGAAGGCGTTCAATTTCCGCGAAATCCGCTTTTTCGACATCAAGGGCAAGCAGACTGGCCTCTACTCCCGCGCGCTGACATCACCCGATGGCAAGATCCGGATCCCGATCAACGAGAGCGCGGACGACAACAGCCAGATTGAAGAATACCTCAAGCAGTACAAGGGCGAGGGCATCCAGCACATCGCCGTGGCGACCGAGGACATTTACGGATCGGTCGATGAGATCGCCGGGAACGGCATCGACTTCATGCCGGCGCCGCCTGCGACGTACTACCAGATGTCGCACCGCCGCGTTCGAGGCCATGAAGAGCCGCTCGACCGGATGATGAAGCACGGCATCCTGATCGATGGCGAAGGGGTGGTCGATGGTGGCGTCACCCGGATACTCTTGCAGATTTTCTCGAAGACTGTGATCGGCCCGATTTTCTTCGAGTTCATCCAGCGCAAGGGCGACGACGGCTTTGGCGAGGGAAACTTCAAGGCGCTCTTCGAGTCGATCGAAGAAGACCAGATCCAGCGCGGCGTCCTGAAGGCGGAGAGCTGATCCATGAACAAGCCACACAGCGATTTTATCGTCGCGAAGAGCCGGGCGAAATATAACGAAGGCTACATGCCGGGTTTCGGCAACGACTTCGAAACCGAGGCAGAGGAAGGCGCGCTGCCGATTGGGCAGAACAGCCCTCAGCGTTGTCCCTATGGGCTCTACGCCGAGCAGCTGTCTGGCACTCCGTTCACCGCACCACGCGCCTCGAACGAACGGACTTGGCTCTACCGCATGCGTCCCACGGTGCAGCACATCGCTGACATGGTGCGGATCGAGTTGCCCCACTTCCGTTCCGCGCCAACGGCCGACGAAAGCGGTCTGCCGCTCGCACCGATGCGTTGGGACCCGGCACCGATCCCTGCGGACGCCGGCACCTGGCTGACCGGGATCCGCACCATTGCAACCGGCGGTGACGTGCTGACCCAGGTGGGCTACGCGATCCATACCTATGCGGTGTCGGAGAGCATGAACACCGAGGCGTTCTACAACGCCGACGGGGAGATGCTGGTGGTGCCCGAGGTTGGGCGCCTGCGCTTCTTCACCGAGATGGGCGTGATCGACGTTGCCCCTGGCGAGATCGTCGTGCTGCCGCGCGGCCTCAAGTACAAGGTTTTGCTTAATGGCGACGCCAAGGCGCGGGGCTACATCTGCGAGAACTACGGCGGCGCCTTCACTGTGCCCGAGCGTGGGCCGATCGGAGCCAACTGCATGGCGAACCCGCGCGATTTCCTGTCGCCGGTCGCTGCCTATGAGCAGAAGGACGGCACGAACCATCGTGTCACCGTCAAGTGGTGCGGCCAGTTCCACACGTGCGAGATCGGCCATTCGCCGCTTGACGTGGTGGCGTGGCACGGAAACTACGCGCCCTACAAGTACAATCTTCGACACTACTCGCCCGTAGGGCCGATCCGGAACGATCATGCGGATCCGTCGATCTTCACTGTGCTCACGGCGCCATCGGGCGAGCCGGGGACGGCCAACATCGACTTCGTGATTTTCCCGCCGCGCTGGCTGGTGGCCGAGGACTCGTTCCGCCCGCCTTGGTACCACATGAACATCATGTCCGAGTTCATGGGGCTGATCGAAGGTGTCTACGACGCCAAGCCTGAAGGCTTCGTGCCAGGCGGCATGTCGATCCACAACATGATGCTGCCGCACGGTCCAGACGCCGATGCCTTCTACGCGGCGTCCTTGAAGAAGCTCGAACCGGAGAAACTCGACAATACGATTGCGTTCATGTTCGAAACGCGTTTCCCGCAGCAATTGACGAAATACGCGGCTGGGCTCGACACACTTCAGGTGAAGTACCCGAACGTATGGAAGCCGCTTCGCAACCATTTCGACCCGAAGCGACCCGTCTGGAACGGCGAGTAGCGACAACGACATGAACACCAACTGGAAAACCTACCCCTCGGCTCCGGCCGGGGGAACGCCGATCTGTGCGTCTTCAGACGTGCTCGAGGGCGCCGCTCATGGCGTCGAGCTTGACGGGTTTCCGATTTTGCTGGCCAGAAGCGATGGTCGCCTGGTGGCCTACGTGAATGCCTGTCCGCACCAGTTCCTGCCGCTCGATTATCGGAGCAGCAAGGTCGTTTCCTCGGACGGACGCGTGCTGCGGTGTTCGAACCATGAGGCAGGCTTCGACCTCGCGACCGGCGAAGGAATTGATGGGGTCGGTGCCGGTTGCGCCCTCGATCCAATCCCCGTCCGTGAAAATGCGAGCGGACAGGTGATCATCGATGAACTGTAAAACCGTACTGTTCGACTACTGGCGCTCGTCGGCGAGTTACCGGGTCCGGCTTGCGCTTTCACTAAAGCAGATCGTCTATCGGCGCGTTCCAGTAAACCTCGCCGGCGGCGAACAGGCACTTCCCGAACATCTTGCTCGAAACCCTATGGCGGCCGTACCGGTGCTCGATATCGACGGTCTGCGGCTGACGCAATCTCTCGCCATCATCGAATACCTGGACGAAACCCGCGACGGGCACCGCCTTCTCGCCGACGATCCAGCGATCAAGGCAAAGGAACGCGCGCTCGCACTCATCGTTGCGGCGGACATACATCCCCTCGGGAACCTCACGACACTGAATCGTGTTTCGTCGCTTGGCGGTGAGCAGGCGAAGCTGGAGTGGGTGCAGCACCACATATCCAGAGGCCTGACGGCATTCGAGGCTGTGCTCGCTGCCACCCCTCGGACGCGATTCTGCACCGGAAGTGTGCCGGGTGTGGCAGATGTCTGCCTTGTGCCACAACTCTACAACGCGGTGCGATGGGAGGTAGATCTCGCGGCGTTTCCGCATTGCCGGGCCATCGACGAAGCGTTCGCGGAATTGCCAGCATACCACGAGTCCCATCCCGACAAGTTTGCGCCCAATGGCTGAACCTAATCCTCTGGAAAGTAACGCGGACCAGGTTCTGCTTTACGACTATCCGCGTGCGCCCTCATGCCAACGCGTTCGCATCGGCCTTGCGCTGAAAGGCGTCGATTATGAAATCGAGCCGATCGACATCCGCATGGGCGCCCGGAACGCTGCCACGTTTCGGGTTAACAGTCCTCAAGGCTTTGTACCTGTGCTTCGCATTGACGGGCTCTTATTGCGCCAGTCACTGGCGATCCTAGAATATGTCGACGAAACACGAGGTGGCAGGCAGATTATTCCAGTCGAGCCGGTCGCCCGGAGCCGCGTTCGGAGGTTGGCTCAGTCGATCGCAACCGCATCCGGCCCGCTCACCAACCTCTGCGTCCTGCGCGACATTCAGAAACGGTTCGGCCCGGACGCGCGACGCACCTGGCTCATGGAGCAGTACAGCACAAGCCTGAGCCAATTCGAGGCATCGCTTCACGACCCTGCTACGGGCGATTTCTGCCACGGCGATGAACCTACGCTCGCAGATTGCGTTTTCGCACCCCATGCCAACGCGGCCTGGCGCTGGGGAATGGATCTGCGCGGTCTGCCGCGAGTGAGCCGGATCTTCCATCGCTGTCTTCGGATGCCAGAGTTCGCGAAGCACCTTCGCGACGGCCCCGAATGGCAAGAACCAATCTGAGGAGTTGAATAATGCCAATCTGTGCACTGGGCGAACTCGAGCCCAACTTTAGCGAGGCCGATCACTGGATTGCCCCCAACGCCTACGTGATCGGTGACGTGACTCTAGGTCGAGACGTCGGGGTCTGGTTTTCAGCAACAATCCGCGGGGACAACGAGCCTATCGTGGTCGGCGACCGTACCAATATCCAAGAAGGCGCGCTTCTTCATTCGGATCCGGGTTCACCACTCACGATTGGGTCCGACGTCACGATCGGACACCGCGCGATCGTGCATGGCTGCACCGTGGGCGACAACACTCTCATCGGGATGGGTGCCACGATACTGAACAACGCGCGCATCGGTCGGAATTGTATCGTCGGGGCGAATGCCCTGGTCACCGAAGGGAAGGAGTTTCCCGACAACAGTCTGATCGTCGGAGCGCCAGCGAAGGCTGTGCGCACGCTGGACGCAGATGCTGCGGCGCAGTTGAAACTGTCTGCCGACAACTACGTTTCAAACCTGAAGCGGTTTAGGTCCGAGTTCAGCCTTCGATAGGCCGAGCGCCTTCCCAGGTCCCATCGTGGACGGCAGCGCCTACCAACTCTGCGACCAAGTTCAAAATGCTTTCTCGCAGGAAGGTCGGGCGAGCGTCGAGCGCTGACACGAGGTGCAGTGTTCGGACGGGCCTTGGATCGGTCACGGGACGGGCGACGAGTTCGCCGCTTCTGAGTTCTTCGCTGACGAGGACTTTCGGCGCCAGGGTGCAGGCTAGACCCTCCTTGAGCGCGCTCAACGTTCCCGCGATGGACGCCAGTTGAATCTGGGCCTGCGCCTCGAGCTTTGCCAGTTCAGCCGGACGATCTACCAGAGCCCTCGAAAGCGATCCGCTTTGAAGAAGTGCGACGGGAAGTTCGGCCATATCTTCGAGGCGAATTGGCTCGCTACTGTCGCCGACGATCTTCGGGTCCCCGATGCAGAACAGCTCTTCCTCGAGAAGCGGCGTCCGCAATGTTTGTGAGTCGGGAGGTGGGTTGAAGATGAGTGCAGCCTCGATCTCGCCGGTTCTCAGAGAGCTATAGGTCACGCCGGAGAGGCCTTCTCGAATCAGGAGACGAACGCGCGGAAAGTCCTCGATGACGCGGCGCATGAGAGCGCCGCCGATCACCTTGATCACGGAGAAGGGCATGCCTATCGCGATATTGCCCGAGATCTCCGCCTGACCATGCTTGATCTCGGACGCGGCAGTCTCAAAGGCCGAGAGGATGAACTGCGCATGGGTGAGCAGCTTCAACCCGGCGGCCGTCGGCTCCATGCCCCTTGGCTTTCGCAAAAAAAGCTTGGTCTCTAGCTCTGCTTCGAGACTGGCGATGTGGTGACTCAGGGCCGAGGCGGCAGTGTTACAGTGATCGGCCGCGTGCGAGAGGTTCCGGAACTCGCAGACGGCGACGAAGTACCTGAGCTGTCTTGTATCCATAGCAGCATTCTAAAACCAAGAACGATACCTTCGAAAGGATATTATTTTCTGACTGCTCAAGATTCGGCATAACTCCCACGACACGAGATCAATGGGAGGACCCGATGGCAGACGCACTACCGCTCGAGGGCGTACGCGTGGTCGAAATGAGCCACATGGTGATGGGGCCGTCGACGGGCATGTTCCTCGGCTTTCTCGGCGCCGAGGTTATCAAGATCGAACCGCCGCAGGGCGACAAGACCCGAAACCTGACTGGGATGGGGGCCGGCTTTTTTCCGACCTTCAACCGCGGTAAGAAATCCGTCACCCTCAACATCAAGGACAAGGACGATCTCGCCAAGCTGCACGCGCTACTGAAGACGGCGGATGTCTTTGTCGAGAATTTCCGCGACGAGACCCTTGCCAAGATGGGCCTGGCGCCCGACCAGCTCCGCGAAACCAATCCGTCGCTGATCGTCGCCTCATGCAAGGGTTTCCTCAAGGGGCCCTATGAGCATCGCGCTGCGATGGATGAAGTCGTGCAGATGATGACCGGCATGGCCTACATGACGGGGCCGACTGGTCGACCGCTGCGGATCGGCTCTTCGGCCAACGACATCATGGGGGGCTTGTTTGCCGCCTACGGCGTACTCGCCGCACTGATCCAGAGGAGCAATACAGGTGAGGGCGCGGCCATCCGGTCCGGGCTCTTTGAGAACTGCCTGCTGCTCGTCGCACAACACATGGTGCAGTTCGACATCGAAGGTACCGAGTCGCCGCCGATGCCGGAACGCGTATTCTCCTGGCCGGTCTACGATCTTTTCCCGACAAGCGACGGCCGCCAGATCTTTGTCGGTGCCGCCACGGATGGGCAATGGGAGAAGCTGTGCAAAGGGCTCGGACTCGACCATCTGCTCGATGACCCGCGTCTGCAATCGCGGCTCGATCAGATCGCCGCGCGCGACTGGACGCTGCCCCTGATTGCCGAGGTCGTGGCGAGTCGTCCGTACGACGAGATGCTGCAGATCATGGAAGAAAACGATCTCCTGTTCGCGCCGGTCGCGCGGCCAGCCGAGATGTACGAGGACCCCCATGTGAACCGGCCCGGCGGCCTATTCACCTCGCACTACGCCGAAAAGAAAGATTTCCGCGCGCCAGCACTGCCGGTCGAGATGAATGGCCGCGCGATCGTCTCGGAGAGCGTCGATATCCCTGGGATCGGTCAGCACAATGCCGAGATCCTCGGAAGTCTCAATGTGGAGGCGGCAGAGTAGTCATGGCGGATATCTACAAGACCTATCCCCAGGATCGCATCGCACTACGCGAGGTCGGTCTACGCGATGGGCTTCAGCTCACGAAGTCCTGGCCCAGCACGGCGCAAAAGGTCGAATGGGTGAATCGCGAATACGCCGCTGGCATACGATATTTCGAAGTCGGCTCGTTTCTACCGGCGGACAAGGTACCACGTTTTGCCGATGTGCGGGATGTGATCGCCGCCGTCGATGCGCACGAAGAGGCCCACGGCATCGCCCTTGCACTGAACCAGCGTGGCGCAACCGATGCGTTGGCCACGGCGGTCGGAGAGATCACCGTCGTCGTCTCCGCCAGTCAGGCGCACAACGAGGCCAATGTTCGCCGCACGCAGGAGCAGAGTCTCGCGGAGATCGCCAATGTGGTGAAGCTCCGCGACGAGGCGGGCAAGAATACGATCATCAACGCGGGCATCGCGATGGCCTTCGGGTGCTCCCTTTCTGGCGACGTTCCCGAAGACGACGTGATGCGGATGGTTGATCGCTGCTTCGAAGCAGGCGTCGATATGGTCGGGCTGGCGGATACCGTTGGTTACGCAGGCCCTCGTCAGATCGCATCCCTCTGCGCGCGCATGGAGAAGCGCCTCGGTGACCTGCCGTACGTCATTCACCTGCACGACACCCGTGGAATGGGCATCGCCAACGCTTCCGCGGCTCTGGATTCCGGCTGTCGCGTCTTCGACGCCTCACTGGCAGGGCTTGGTGGCTGTCCGTTCGCACCCGGAGCAACCGGGAACGTCGTTCTCGAAGACCTGGTCTACCTGGTGGAGACCAAGGGTTTCGTCACCGGCATCGATGTCGAGCAGATCGTCGCGACGCGCGACCTTCTGACCCAAGCGATGCCAGACGAAACGCTTCACGGCGCACTGGCACAGGCGGGGCCGCCGAAGAGCATGAACTGGCGCGCGCAGGCGGCCTGAAACCAAGCCCCCGCACGAGGAGGCGGGACCACATGTGGCGAAGCGCCACGATCAATCTGAACGTCAAATGGGAGGACCCAGACATGAAAAACCAACTTCTTACCACGGCCATCGGTGCGTTGATGGCAGCGGGCGGCATGACCGCTGCCCACGCCCAGACGCCCATGCGCTGCAGCCACCAACTGCCGCCGTCGCACGCCGTCGCCCAGGTCATTGACCGCTGGGCCGCCGAGGTGGAGACGCTTTCGAACGGCGAGATCGACGTTCAGATCTTCCCGGCAGACAGTCTGGTCGGCGCTGGCGAGAACATCACCAGCGTCGCCTCCGGCAATATCGAATGTGCCTTCTCGGTGCAGTTCCAGTGGGGCCGGACCCTTCCGATCATGACCGTCACCACCCGGCCGTACTCCTTCGCCGACCTTGACATCTGGCGCAACTGGGACGGATCGGATGCTGCCAATTTCCTCGAAGATCGCCTGCGTGAGCGTGGCGTTGAGAACGTGGTCTGGCTGTTTCAGACCAACGAGTCCGTATTCACCTCGAATGGCGACTTCCTGATCCAACCCGAGGATTTCGAAGGCATCAAGATGCGCGGCCTCGTGCCCGCCTTCGACGCATCGCTCGAGGCACTAGGCGCGCGCGCGGTCTCGATGTCCGGCGGCGATGTCTACCAGTCCCTCGCCACCGGCGTGATTGATGCCGCCATGACCGGTACCGACGCGGCGGTGTCGCGCAGCTACTACGAGGTTCAGGATCACTTCAGCATCGTGCCGGTGATCTCCGTCTACTTCCACGGCTACGTGAACCCGGACTTCTACGCAGGGCTATCCGATGAGGCGAAAGCAGCTCTCGATGAGGCGGGTGCGCTCGCCTCTGGCTGGGCCGTGGATGCGGCTATCGAAGCAGCGGCGGCCGCCCCCGGAGAACTCGAGGCCCAAGGCGCAAACGTCTATCGCTTGACGGACGAGGAGAATGCCGCCCTCGAAGCCATCATGCAACCGGCGTTCGATGAGCGTTTCGGCGCCGAGATCGAAGGTGCCGAAGAACTCCTGCAGCTGATCGACCAGCTTCGCAGCGAGTCCTGAGAGCGCGTGCGATGTCGATACAATCCAACAGCGACGGGGCGGCTTCGGCCGCCCCACTACCGATCAGGCTGCTATACGGCCTGGTCTGGCTCGGAGGCGCGCTCAGTTCTCTCCTGATCCTCGTCGCGTTCAGCTTCACGATCATCGCCGTCTTCTGGCGGTACGTCCTGTCGGACCCGCTGCGTTGGCCAAATGACCTGACGGGGTGGACATTGGTCGCCCTCATCATGCTCGGCGTCAGTGAAGCCTATCGTCGTGGCGATCATATCGCGATGGACCTCGCAACCGGACATCTGTCCGGCAAGTCCAGAGTTGCACAGGCGGTCTGGGCACACCTGTCTGTCCTCGCCTTCGCAACCGTTCTGGGCTCCAGCGCCTGGCACATGGTCCATTTCGCATTTGACTGGCAGGCCTACACTTCGGGTTCGATCGAAATCCCGCTGTGGATTCCGCAGGCCCCGCTCTTCATCGGCTCGATCCTGCTCGGCCTAACCGCACTCACCAAGCTCCTTGAGCTTCTCGTCAATCGGAGGAACTGATGACCGCTGTTCTGATATTCGCGGGTCTGATCCTCCTGCTTTTGACGGGAATGCCGATCTTCGCCGCGCTTGGCCTGACAGCTGCCGGGATCCTTCTCATCTTCGAAGGCAGCGTGAACCCGGCCGCCGAGACAGTCTATGCGCACTTCAACAAGCCTATCCTGATGACAATCCCACTCTTCGTCTTCATGGCGCAGATCATGATAAAGGCGAAGGTCATCGACGATCTGTACAACATGGCCCATACGCTCATTGGCCATGTCCGCGGCGGCCTCGGCGCGGCGACTGTTATGTCTTGCACGATCTTCGCAGCTATTTCCGGTTCGTCCGTCGCGACCGCTCTTTCAATCGGTTCCAGCGCAGTGCCGCAGATGAAGCGGTTTGGTTATCCGGAAAGGGATGCGCTTGGACTCGTGGCTGCAGGCGGAACGCTCGGTATTCTTATCCCCCCATCCGGACCGATGATCCTCTATGCGATCGTCAGTGACGCCAGCATCGGCGCGTTGTTCCTCGCAGGTATCATCCCTGGCGTCCTGCTGGCCCTGATCTTTGCCGGTTACTGTGTTATTCGATCCAGCCGCAATCCGGACTTCCAGTCGCCGGACTGGGCCGGGTGGCCGGAGGTAGGCCGTGCGATCAGGAAGTCCTTCTGGGCCGTTATGGCGCCGCCGGTGGTCATGGGCGGCATCTATCTGGGAGTTTTCACGGCCGGCGAGGCCGCGGCCATCGGATGTCTCTACGCGCTCTTCGTCGCGGTCGTAATCTACCGGAATCTGTCTTTCGGCGATCTTTGGGACTGCACCTATCAGACGATGCGAACCTCGATGATGGTGTTCATGATCATCGCCGGTGCCGCGATGTTCGGCCATGCGATCACAATCATTCGCCTTCCGAATGGCGTTGCCGAAGCAGTGGCCGCAATGGGGCTGACCCCGCTCGGGTTCATACTCATCGTGATGGCGATGATCTTCGTGATGGGCATGTTTTTCGAATCGATCGCGATTATCCTGATCACGACCCCGATCCTTCTGCCGACGATGATCGCTCTCGATATCGACCTGATCTGGTACGGCGTCCTGCTGATGATCAACCTGGAGCTGGCGATGATCACGCCGCCTGTGGGCATGAATCTGTTCGTCATCAAGGGCATAACGGACGCGCCCCTGATGGAGGTTGTACGCGGGGCGTTTCCCTATGTGCTTCTGATGCTCCTAGGCCTTGTGCTGTTGCTCCTGGTTCCGGGCCTCGCGACCTGGCTGCCGTACTCTGCCGGCTTCGGGCGATGAACACGCGGGGCGGACGACTCGTTGCCCGCCCCAAGAAATCAAAGGACGGAACATGCCGGACCAAACCAACGACAGGAATCTCAGGAGCTGGGTCGAGCCGGCCAATCGCGCCGACTGCGAGTTCCCGATCCAGAACCTGCCCTACGGTTCCTTCAGCGTCGCCGGGGGCGAAAGACGACTGGGAGTCGCTATCGGCGATCAGGTGCTCGACCTGCGGGGGGCTGCCGACGAGGGGCTCCTGAAGCTCGATGAGGCACAGGGCGCTCTGCGGAAACAGACCCTCAACCCCCTTATGTCCGCCGGACCGAAGGTGTGGACCGCACTCCGGACCCAGCTCAGCAGGCTTCTGGAGGCGGGGAACCCGGTCCTTCGCGACGATGCCGCGCTGCGCACCCGGCTGCTGCACCCGATGGCTAACGCGACCCTGCACCTGCCGTTCGACGTCACAGAGTACACCGACTTCTACGCCAGCCGGCACCACGCGTTCAACGTGGGCTCGATGTTTCGCGGGCCCGAGAATGCCTTGCCGCCGAACTGGCTGCACATCCCCATCGGCTACAACGGCCGGGCGTCCTCGGTCGTGGTGTCCGGCACCCCGGTCCGGCGCCCCTGGGGGCAGGTCAAGGGGCCGGACGAGGCAGCGCCCCGCTTTGCACCGTCCGCCCGGTTCGACATCGAACTGGAGATGGGCGCGATAGTCGGCGTGGCCTCCGACACCCCGCTCAGCGTCGCCGAGGCGTTCGAGCACATCTTCGGCTACGTGCTGCTGAACGACTGGTCGGCGCGCGATATTCAGGCCTGGGAATATCAGCCGTTGGGGCCATTCCAGTCCAAGGCGACGGCGACGACGGTGTCGCCGTGGGTCGTGACCGCCTCCGCGCTCGAACCGTTCCGGGTGAACACTCCGGAGCGCGAGGTGCCGCTGCTGCCGCATCTGCGTGACGTGGGCCCGATGCTCTACGACATCACGCTCGACGTCGGCCTGCGTCCCGAAGGCGGCGCGGAGACGGTGATCTCGCGCACGAACTATCGCGAGATGTACTATTCCGCCGCGCAGCAGCTTGCCCATCACAGTGCGTGCGGCTGCCCGATGCGGGTGGGCGACCTGCTTGGTTCGGGCACGATCTCGGGCCCGGATCGCGAGAACCGCGGCTCGCTGCTGGAGCTCAGCTGGGGCGGCAAGGAGCCGATCGAGATCGACGGCGGCAGCCGCAGTTTCATCGAGGACGGCGACACGCTGACCTTGCGCGGCCATGCGCAGGGCGAAGGGTATCGAATCGGATTTGGTGCCTGCACCGCGCAGGTACTCCCCGCCCGTAGAGCAATGGCAGAGCAATGACCCAAGACGCGATTTGGACGCCGTCTTACCGCCGTGTCGCCAAGTCGGAGATCCTGCGGTTCGGTAGCTTTCTCGAAAAGCGGACCGGCACCCGGATCGCAGATGGCCGCGATCTCGGCGACTGTGCGCTGTCAGACCCAGAGGCTTTCTGGAGCGCTCTCTGGGACTATTACGGCGTGATCGGCGAAAAGGGCGAGGCACCATACCTCGTCGGCAACGACATGATCTCGACGCAGTTCTTCCCGGAGGCCCGGATCAACTTCGCCGAGAACCTCCTGCGCATGGGCGAGGCGCGCGATTCCGGCACTGCGGCCCTCGTCTTTCGCGGCGAGGACAAGGCGCGTCTGACCTGGAGCTGGGGTGATCTCGAAACCCATGTCTCGCGTTTGCAGCAGGCATTGGCGCAGGCCGGGGTCGGCCCCGGCGACCGGGTTGCCGGGCTTCTGCCGAACCGGCCGGAAGCGGTGGCGGCGATGCTGGCAACCGTTTCGCTCGGCGGCGTCTGGTGTTCGGCCTCGCCAGATTTCGGCGCCCGCGCCGTCCTCGACCGGTTCGGCCAGATCGAACCGAAGGTGCTGTTCGCGACGGATGGCTACTGGTACGCTGGAAAACGCTTCGACATCGGTCAGAAACTGGGCGCCATCGTCCAGCAGCTCCCTTCGGTGACCCACACGGTCGTTGTCGAATATCTCGGATCCGCACAGGACACTGCCGACAGCCTGCACAACGGGATCACGTTCGCGGCCTTTGAAGCGGCCGTGGCTGCACGGGAGCTGCGCTTCCATCGGGCCGCGTTCGATCACCCGGTCTACATCTTGTTCTCGTCCGGCACTACCGGCGCGCCGAAATGCATCACCCACCGGGCCGGCGGTTTACTGCTGCAGCATGTCAAGGAACATGCCCTGCACGCCGACATCCAACCCGGCAACCGGCTCTTCTATTTTACGACTCTGGGCTGGATGATGTGGAACTGGCTCACCTCAGGGCTCGCCCGCGGGGCGACCCTGCTGCTATATGATGGCTCGCCCTTTCATCCCGGACCCGAGGTGCTATTCGACTTCGCCAGCGACGAACGCATGACACATTTCGGAACATCGGCGAAGTATATCGACAGCCTGCGCAAGGCCGATTTCAGCCCCGAAGAGAGGCATGACCTGTCAAGGCTCCGGTCGATTATGTCGACCGGATCGCCGCTTCTGGCCGACAATTTCGACTACGTCTACGACTCGATAAAGCAGGACCTGCACCTGGCATCGATCTCCGGTGGCACCGACATCGTGTCCTGCTTCGTGACCGGCGATCCGACCTTGCCGGTCTGGCGCGGCGAGATCCAGCGACCGGGGTTTGGGCTGGCTGTTGACGTCTGGACAGAGGATGGCACGCGTGCGGCGGATGGCGAGAAGGGGGAGCTTGTCTGCACAGCTGCTTTTCCGTCGATGCCCTTGGGTTTCTGGGGCGACGAGACCGGCGAGCGGTACCGGAGCGCCTATTTCGCTCGCTTTCCCGGCGTTTGGTGCCAAGGCGATTTCGCCGAGCGGCGCGAGACCGGCGGCTTCGTGATTCACGGTCGCTCCGATGCAACCCTGAATCCAGGCGGCGTTCGGATCGGCACCGCCGAGATATATGCCGAGGTTGAGAAGTTTGCCGAAGTACGCGAGGCGGTCGTGATCGGCCAGGATATCGGAGACGACGTGCGCGTCGTGCTGTTCGTGACATTGGCGGACGGTTCCGAATTGACCGAGGCCCTGGTCAGCAGCATCAAGGCCGCCATTCGTGCAGGATCCTCGCCGCGGCACGTGCCGGCACTAGTCTTGGCGGTAGAGGATATACCGCGGACCAAGAGCGGCAAAATCACTGAGCTCGCCGTGCGGGACGTCGTGCACGGGCGCTCCGTCAAGAACACGGACTCTCTTGCAAATCCCGAGGCGCTGGATCACTTCCGTGATCGTCCCGAACTGCGATTTGGCCTGCCTGACTGACGCATGGTAGAGGCGATCGCGATACTTCTTGGCTGCCAGCTCGTCGGAGAGGTGGTGGCGCGGGCTTTAACTTTGCCGGTACCAGGTCCGGTGATCGGTCTCGGATTGCTGGCCGTCCTACTATTGGCCTGTCCGGACCTAACCAAGTCAACAGGTCCCGCCGCTCGGGTAATTCTCGCGAACCTGTCCTTGCTTTTCGTGCCGGCCGGCGTCGGCGTTGTCGGCAATCTCGGCGTTCTGTCTGAGAATTGGGTCGCCTTCGCCGTTGTCCTGCTTGCAAGCACCATCGCCGCAATGCTTGCGAGCGTCGGAGCCTTCCTTTTCGTGCAACGTTTTCTCGGCCGAAGCGATGAATGAGGTTGCCCGGATCTGGAGCTATCTGGCGACCGAGCCCTTACTCTGGTTGACCGCCACGTTGGGGGCTTACCTCCTCGCCGATCAGATCGCGCTTGCCTTCCGGCGGCATCCGCTCGCCAATCCGGTCCTCATTTCTGTGGCTATTCTGGCATCACTGCTCTTCGCGACCAGAACGCCCTATGATGCCTATTTCGGCGGCGCCCAGTTCATTCATTTCATGCTCGGACCTGCGACGGTCGCTCTGGCCTTGCCGCTCGTCGCCAACCTTCGCGCGATCCGCGAGACAGCCTTGCCGATTTTGGCTGCACTGATTGCAGGTTCGCTGACCGCGATCGTCACCGCTGTCCTAATTGCCATAGCGTTCGAACTCCCGGCATCCGTAATTGTTTCGATCAGTCCAAAATCGACGACGGCTCCCGTCGCTCTTGGCATTTCCGAAGCCCTCGGCGGACTTCCAACATTGACCGCTGTCCTCGTGATCCTGACGGGCATCATTGGTGCGGTCACGGTGACACCAATCATGAATGCCTTGGGCATTCGGGACTGGCGCGCGCGGGGCTTCTCAGTTGGCCTCGCTTCTCATGGCATCGGCGCGGCGAGAGCGTTCCAAGTCAATGACGTTGCCGGTGCTTTTGCAGGAATTGGCTTGGCGCTCAACGCAATCGTGACAAGCCTCTTGGCACCCATTGCCATTTACCTGTTCATTTAACGTTCGATCCGGCCATAGCTGTTGTTCGATGAGGATACTGCTTTTGACCGGCAACCGGATCAGCTGCTGCGCAAGCATCTGAAAAATATTATTTATTTCAATAATTTATACTGGAGAAGGTTGGACGTCAGACCCATCCCCTCCGCCACCCACACAATTCTATCCCGAATATTGAGTGTTTCCGTCGACTGGCCGCACGTCAGAAGCGGTCGACTTCGCGCTCTCGGACCACAAGGATCGGCGTAACAAAGTCTGTTCGGCTGCGGGGCAGGCCGGTTCCCCGCAGCTTCTGATCGTTTCTTACAGCCCGTATTGCTCGCGGGCGTAGTCGCCGAGGCCGACTGCGTCGAGTTTGGCGAGGGGTGCGAGGAAGGTTACCTGGATGACACCCGGAGCGCGGCCGATTTCGATAGCTCCGTTCACGGTGGCGCGGTTGCGGACTTCGGCCACGGTCATGCCCAACAGGGTTGCAGCACGGGCAAGGCCGTTGTCGATGGCGGCGTTCAGGTTGGCGGCTGTGCCAATGACCGAAATCGGGGCCAGTGCGTCGATGTCCGACACACCCCATTTGGCGGCCAGTTTCTGACCCTTGGCTTTTTCCGCATCGGTAAAAGGCTTGGCCAGCGGCGGCAGGTCTTCTTCCAGCGGGAACAGGACAGGACCGTCGATGGGGTAGTTCTTCAACACCTCGACCTGAAGCGTCACGCTGCCCGACACATCCATCGTGTGACCTGCGATTTCGCCATCGCCCTGACCGGCATGCATGTCACCCATATAGACACCGGCACCCGGCACTTTGACAGGGCAGACGATGATTGCACCGGCCCGCACCGCGTCGATGTCCATGTGACCGTCGGTCTTGTGTTCGGCTAGTTGTTCTTCGGTGATGGCGTAGTCATGCGGCGCGCCGACAAGGAACGCGCCGAAATCGCCGGCGTTGTGGCTGTCGGGCATGGCCATGGACGGGCAGGTGCCAAGCTGGCCCATGAAGGGGCGCATCCGCACCAGCGTTCCCGGCATATCCGAGGGTGCATAGGTCAGGATCGAATGCTGACGGCTTCCATCGGGCAGGGCGGCGTAATGGTTGGCATCCTTACCGATGGTTTCAGCAGCCTCCTTGGGGAGAGTCAGGCCGACGCTGCGGGTTTCGTCAAAGGTCACGGTATAGCCGTGCACGATCTCGAACGGCTTGACCGCGTTGCCGCAGGAATCGCATTTCACCGCGTCCTGCCCGATCCCTTCAACATGTGTTTCCGGCCAGACGGTGTCGCAGACCGGGCAACGCGCAGCGACGTAAGGGTCGCCAAGACAGAACGCTTCGGGAGAGCTGTCATGTCCCGAGGCGGTTGCAATCGAGGTCACGGTGATATCGCGGATGCGGATGGCGACCGCATCACCGACCTCTGCACCCTGCACGAACACCGGTGTCGTGACCTCGTGTCCGCCGCGCAGGCGCGGGGTGATCATCGGCCCCCAACAACCCGGAGCAGTGTTGGCGATGATCGTACCGCCATTTTCGATAGGGCCGAGCATGGGTGCATTGGGGTCGAGGACCGAGTTGGTGAATTCCGAAACGACGACACTGCGCCGCGACGGCGTGGTAGTTCCATCAGGCATGTTAGCCTCCCTCGTTGGACTGATATTACCCAAGCAGCCTAGGGTTTATTCACCGCCCGGCAAGGTATTTGGTGGTGCGATCCTGGCTCAATGCCCGTAGATCGCAGACGCGATCCCGAAAGCGCCAACCACGACCAGGCTCAGCGCCCAGACGATGTCGAGGTTGAACCATGTGCGCGACAGGAACTTGATGCCCAGCCACAGGTAGATCACCACGGCAAGCACCGCTCCGGCAAGGGTCATGGCCCCGGTATGGACAAGCGCCACGAGAAATGCGGTGGTGATGTTCTGGCCCATGAGTTGACCCGCGGCTGCGTGGCCCTCACCGCCGACATCGATGCCGCAAATCCCCAAATAGATGGGCACCAGCATCAGGCCCGCACCATGCGCCATCGCAGCAAGAAACGACCAAAGCGCGAGCCGGGTAGGGTGAACGCGCGCCAGAAACCGCGGGTGGCGGCGGTTGATCAGCAGGTAAATCCCCATAGCGATCACCAGTGCCCCGGCGCCAATGCGGATCTGTGTCTCCCACGTGACCAGCGCGGTCATCACCGAGAACGACAAGAGGATTGCCGTCATGGCAAGGAAATGCCCAAAGGCCAGCGCAATCAACGCGCGGCCCATGGCGCGGGGGCGGCCTTCCATAAGGGCTGCGGACACCGCAAGGGGCCAGCCCATGCCGGGATTGATACCGTGGTAGATGCCGGACAAAATGACGGCCCCCCAGAGGGCCGTCACCGTGCTTGGATCAAAGCTCATTCAGACGGTCAGACGTTTGGATAACAGAAGCTGTCGGTCGAGCAGTCCCCGCCTTCAAGACGGATCTGGTGTGACCGCAGGCCTTTGGGGAACTGGACATAGAAATCCTTGTCCAGTTCCAGCCCACCACCTTCGCCGACACGCGCCATCACCATCTGGCCGCCGTCCTGACCGGGATAGAACTGGTCGTCCCATGTCGAATAGAGCGAGTTGGTCCAGTACACCCGCTTGCCGTCACGGCTCACCTCGACCATCTGCGGACCAAAGGCAAATTCGCCGCCGCCCGGATGTTTGGTGTTCCGCGCAATACCGCCCAGTTCGACCTTGCCGGTCAGGACCGGGTTCATCGGGTCGGACACATCGTATTGATGCAATTCCCCCATGCCCCAGCAGGCAACGTAGAGGTATTTGTCATCGAGACTGAGGTCGATATCCGTCACCAAGGGTGGGACCGCGCCAAAGCCCTGCAACAGTGGCGGAAGATTGGCCGGGTCTTCGGGGCGCGGGTCGATGGTGATCGTCTTCTTGGCCTGCCACGTGCCATCGTCGCCACGCCACCATGTGAAGATCGCGCCTTGCAGGTTGGTCGTATCCACCACAACGCCGCAGAATCCGTAGGATTTCTTGGGGTCATGCGCAGGCCGGATTTCCAGCGCCATCTGGTGATTGGCCCCAAGGTCGATGGTCTGGATGTTCTTGCGCTTGCGCAGGTCCCAGAAATGGATCGAATGGCCGTATTTGTTCGACAGCAGGTCTTCGGCCACCAGCCCGTTCTCGAATTGCGGCGGCAGGCCCCATTCGGAGCTGACCATGTAATCCTGCGGCAGGTTCCACCAGAAATCATAGTGCTTGTCCTGCGGACCGCGATCCATCTCGTACTGGCCGATGATTTCGAAGGTTTCGCAATCCATGATGAAGATGCCCGGAGGGCCGTCGGTCCCGTCTTTGCCACCGCCACCAAGGGTCGAGACATAGATGCCTTCGGGGCCGCAGTGGATCGTGTGCGGGCGGGAATAGCCGGTCTTGGCGAACACTTCTTCCGGTTCGATGATCTTGTGAATTTTCGCGTTCAGCGGTTCCTTCACGTCGATCACGTAGATGCGCGACGACCGAATGCCCGGCACGATCAGGTAGCGGCGTTCAAGGAAGGCATGCCCGGACAGCGGCGACAGGGACGAGGAACAGGCGTTCCAGCCGAAATGGTGAAATTCGTCACCTTTGTAAGGCATCATCACCGTGTGAACGATCGTGCCATAGGTGTCGGATTTCGGATCAAGATCGACCACCGCGATGCCGTCGGGTTGCGATCCGTCCGGGCTGAGCATGACGGTGAAGCCGTAAGTTTCCACAGGGGCCTGCATGGCAAGCTGGGCCGTGGCGTGGAATGTTGGATCTGGTCGTAAGTTCATGTGGTCCTCCCTTGAAATTCAAACCCTTACGGGGTCGGCAATGAAAAAGTCCTGTTCCAGTGATGCTGTACCCAACGCCTCCTCAAACCTCGGGTACATTGCACAGTTGAATGGCACCGCTGACGCGGTGGGCCAAGGCTATCAGATTCTCGCCGATTTCGGCCCGGTATGCTGCGCCGAACCGCCGGATCGGCCCAACAGCGCCGACGCTAAATGTTGCGCCGATTTTGCCAATCGAGACAGGGGCTGCGACGCTTGCGATGCCGATGTCGATCTCTTGGTCACAATCAGCAAAACCCCGTTTGAGGATCTCAGCAAACTCGCGGCGAAGGTCGGCTTCGGTGGTCTTGGTGAACTCGGTATAGGCGCGAAGCGTGCCGCTGATGATGCTGTTCTGAAAGGCGGGTTCTGCGAAGGCGGCGATGGCCTTGGAACACGAACAGGCGTGCAGTGGGCGAACGCCCAGACCGGGATGGATGTACGCTCGGGCTGGATCATCGGGGGTTTCGACATGGATGATTTCGACCTGATCATTGCGGAATCGCGACAGGAACACCGTTTCGTTGAACTTGACCGCCGCCGCCTTGAGCAGCGGGGCCGCGGCCTTGCGTACATCCACGTCTGATTTGCCCAAAAGCGCGATGCGGATCAGCCGTTCGCCGATCACCACGCGGCCGTCCTCGGCGGGGCTGTCGATCAACCCGTGATCCAGCAGTGTCTGTACCAACCGGTAGCTGGTGGGTTTGGGAAGCCCCGTCGCCTTCTGAATATCCGCCGCCGTGACCGGTCGCCCCGCAACGGCGACGAGCTCCAGTATGGTGGTCAGGCGGTCGAGAAGCATCGCGGAAGAATCTCACAATTAGAGACTTAGTCTCAAACTATGACGTCATCTGCACGCGAAGCAAGAAAATCTCTTGCTGCGGCGCGGAATGCGTGTTGCGGGGCGGGGTCGCAGGATGCTTGGCCCACATCAGGGAGGGTGATAGTCTGCCGGTTATGGGCTATGTCACGTCACTCTTTGTCCGCAAAATGGTCGCCGCCGCCGGGCCGGACGTGGACGCGGCAGCGCTGCTGACGCAGGCAGGGCTTGCGCCGGACGATCCGTGGGATCCCAAGCTCATGGTCCCCGACATGCGGTACTACGACTTGCTCGAAACCGTCGCCGACAAGATCGACGCGACCGATTTGCCGATCAGGGTTGGCGCGTCGATGCGCTGTGATGAATACGGAGCACTTGGGCTTGCCTGGAAAGCCGCGCCAAAACTGTATGGGTCACTGGCCCGCGTCGAACGCTAT
Source organism: Marivita sp. (assembly GCF_017643905.1). Lineage (GTDB taxonomy): Bacteria > Pseudomonadota > Alphaproteobacteria > Rhodobacterales > Rhodobacteraceae > Marivita. Next base: position 13,170 of record NZ_JAEPMO010000027.1, on the reverse strand, counting down.
GCCCGGCTCTGGACCAGCGTGGTGGAATACGAACTGCGCGACGATCCGCGCGGTGTGCTCTTCATCCTGCACCGCGACGGCCCGCGCCGCTTGGGAATGCGCCTGTCGAACGAGGCGACGCTCGCCAGCGCGGTCTCTCTGGCCCGGCAGGTTTGCCCGGTGCCCTTTGCGCCTTTGGAAGTGCAGATCAGACATGCCGCTCCCGCGAACACCGCATACCACGAAGAGTATTTCGGCTGTCCAGTCCGCTTTGAAGCCGAACTCGGTGCGCTGCTGATCTCGCCAGATGCGCTGGCACAGCCGAACATCCTTGGGGACGAAGGCATATCGCGCTATCTGGTTTCGCACCTCGACCGTGAGTTGTCCGAAGTGGCGACCGAACCTGCGCTTATGGTCGAAGCCAAAGACGCTATTGCCCAAGCTCTGAGCGAAGGCACACCCAAGATGGCCGACATTGCCCGCAGTCTTGGCTACAGCGCCCGGTCGTTTCACCGCCGCCTGTCGGAACACGGGCTGAGCTTTCAGACGCTGGCCGAAGACACCCGCCGCGAACTGGCCGAGGGCCTCTTGCGGGACGAACGTCATTCGCTGGCCGAAATTGCGTTTCTGACCGGCTTTGCCGAACAAAGTTCCTTCACCCGCGCGTTCAAACGCTGGGTCGGCAAGACGCCCGCAAGCTATCGCAAAGATCGTCTGACGCCCTGAGCGGGCAGGGATGCCCTTTGGCGGCAAGTGTCAAAACGCTGGCAACGTCGGTCAAGATCGCACGTCGCATACCACGCTATTCCCTTGGTCATTGTAACACACCAAGGAGATAGACCCATGCAAGACCAACCCATCCTCGTCATTGGCGCCACCGGAAAGACCGGTTCCCGCGTCGCCAACAAGCTCGAAGCGCTCGGCCACACGGTCCGTCGCGGATCGCGCAATTCGGCCACGCCCTTCGATTGGGAAGCGCCGGAAACATGGCCCGCCGCACTTGCCGGTGTCCGCGCCGCCTATGTCACCTACTTCCCCGATCTTGCGTTTCCCGGTGCCGTCGAAAAGCTCGAGACGCTCTGCGAAACGGCTGTCGCGGCGGGCGTCCAGCATCTGGTTCTCTTGTCCGGGCGCGGCGAACACCACGCGCGGCTGGGCGAAGACGTGGTCCGCAATTCCGGCACCGCTTTCACAATCGTCCGCGCCGCATGGTTCGCGCAGAACTTCTCGGAAGGCTACCTGCGCGATCCCGTGCTGGCGGGTGTGCTGCCGATGCCTGGCGGCCAAGTGGCCGAGCCGATCATCGACATTGACGACATCGCCGATGTGGTCGTGGCCGCCCTGACCGAGCCGGGACATGCGGGCCAGCTCTACGAAGTGACCGGCCCGCGCCTAATGACCTTTGCCGATATGGCCGTCGAGTTGTCCGCAGCACTCGGACGGGACGTGCAATACATCCCGATCACGTTCGAGGATTTCCATGCCAGTGTCGCACAGGCCGGGGGCAACTTCGTCGCCGACGTGTTCACCGCCATCGCACGCGAAACGCTGGACGGGCGGAACGAACACCTTGCCGACGGCGTGCAGCGCGCGCTGGGCCGTCCGCCACGCGACTTTGCCGAGTTTGCACAATCCGCTGCCCGGTCGGGCGCGTGGACCAAAGCGGCTTGAAACCCCGCCAGAAAGGAACATCCCATGTCTCTCACCCGTCTTCAAAAGACCGCGCTGGCTGTCGCTGGTTCAACCTCGCTTGGCATAGGTGCCACCATCCTTGGTGCGCCGCATGTGTTCTACGCCAGCTACGGCATCGCCATCGGCACCGATCCCAGCCTACTCAGCGAAGTGCGCGCCCTTGGGGCAGGGCTGACAGGGTTCGGTCTGGTCATGTTGGCGGGCACGGTCTTTGCCGTGCTGCGACAGGCGGCAGTTACCGCCGCGCTTACCGTCTTTCTGGCCTTTCCCGCTGGCCGCCTTGTGAGCCTGTTCACGGACGGCGTGCCGTCCTCGGGCATCCTTTCGGCGCTCGGGTTCGAACTGGCCATTGCCGCTTTATGCCTCTTCGCTTTCCGTCGCACGGCCACCGCCTCCACGCAGATGGCGGTCAGCTGATCCCAATTGCGGGGAGGGCTGATCCTCCCCGCCTCCCTCCCAAATCCTCAGAAAGTCCTCTCATGTCTCCGTTTCTCTTTTTCCTCATGCAATTCGCCATCCTCGCCTATGCACTGGTCGGCGGAGTGTTCCTTGCCTTTTCCGACTTCATCATGCGGTCGCTGTCCCTGACAGGCGGTGTCGGCGGGGTCGAAGCGATGCAGGCCATCAACCGCGAAGTGTTCCGCTGGGTCTTCATGGCGCTGTTCCTTGGAATGGCGGCGGTGTCGCTGGTCATTTCCGGCTATGCGGCGATCTCGCTCAGCGGCCCGGCCGGCACGTTGATCCTTCTCTCTGGTCTCGTCTACCTGGTTGGTTGCTTCGGCGTTACTGTCGCGTTCAACGTGCCGATGAACGAAGCGCTTGCCGGAATGGACCTCGCGGCAGAGGCCACCCAGACCTACTGGACCGGCACCTATCTGCCGCGCTGGACCTTCTGGAACTCGGTTCGGACCATCGCCTGTGGTCTCGCGGCAATGTTGCTGATGACGGGGCTTTTGTGGCTCACCCAGTCGCAAACTCGCATGGTATGACCACCCGCAGCGTCAGATTGATTTTCCCACAATCGTCCCCTAGACGCGTCTGGCGAACCGCCGGGCGCGTTTTTCTGCCGGGTTCGGTGTTGATCAAAGGAGGAACCGTTCCGTGGCCAATCCGCTCTATGACGCGCTTTTTGCACCGCATGACGGCAACGCAACCCCGTTCCTGCAGCTTGCCGATGGTAGCACCGTCACGCATGCGGATTTTCTTGAACTGGTCAGCCAGATGGCCAACGCGCTGGGTGCCTTGGGCGTGGTCCCAGGCGACAGGGTGGCGGTGCATATCGAGAAATCACCAGAAGCGCTCGCTCTCTATGCCGCTTGCGTGAAATCGGGTGCGGTGTTTCTGCCGCTCAACACCGCCTACACGCCAATCGAACTGTCCTATTTCGTCGAAGACAGCCGTGCGAAGCTTTTCCTCTGCGATCCTTCCGAGTTGGACGCTGTCACCGACATCGCCAAGGTCACCGGAGCGATCTTGCACAGTCTTGGGGCCGAAGGTGATGGCAGCTTCATGGACCTTGCGCGTGCGCAGCCGTCACACTCAGATATTGCCGAGCGAAAGGCCGAAGATCTGGCCGCACTGCTCTACACCTCCGGCACCACGGGCCGCTCCAAAGGGGCGATGCTGACGCAAGCGAACCTTCTGTCGAATGCCGAAGCGCTGGTGGACGCGTGGCAGTTCACCGACCGCGATGTCCTGCTGCATGCGCTACCGATCTTTCACACCCACGGGCTGTTCGTTGCGACCAACACGCTGTTGCTGGCGGGTGGATCGATGATCTTTCTGCCGAAATTCGATCTCGACACGGTGCTGCGCCTGATGCCAAAGGCCACGACCATGATGGGTGTACCGACCTTCTACACCCGTTTGCTCGACGATGCCCGCTTCACCGCAGATCTCGCGCGTCACATGCGCCTTTTCATTTCCGGCTCCGCTCCGCTTCTGGCAGAGACCCATATCCAGTTCGAACAGCGCACCGGGCACCGCATCCTTGAACGCTACGGGATGACGGAAACCAACATGAACACGTCAAACCCCTATACGGGTGAACGCCGCGCGGGGACTGTCGGGTTTGCTTTGCCGGGTGTTGAGGTGAAAATCTGCCATCCCGAAACGGGTGCCACCCTGCCGCAAGGCGAGATTGGTGTGCTCGAAGTGCGTGGGCCAAACGTGTTTAAGGGCTACTGGAACATGCCCGAAAAGACCCGCGAGGAACTGCGCGAGGACGGGTTCTTCATCACCGGCGACTTGGCCCTGATCGACGCCGACGGCTATGTGCAGATCGTCGGGCGCGGCAAGGACCTGATTATATCGGGCGGGTACAACATCTACCCCAAGGAAATCGAGCTGTTGCTGGACACGCAGCCTGGCGTGAAGGAGTCCGCTGTCATTGGCGCGCCGCATCCCGATTTTGGGGAGAGCGTCGTGGCTGTTCTTGTGCCGGAGGCGGGTGCCACAGTCGACCTTGATGCGATCGATGCCGCCGTCCGCGAAAGCCTTGCCGGGTTCAAGCGACCGCGTGTGATCGAGGTCATCGACGCCTTGCCCCGCAATACGATGGGTAAGGTGCAGAAAAACCAGTTGCGTGATCAGTACGCAGGTGTGTTCACAAACTAAAGCGCTGCAGTCAGTGCGGTATATTCAAGCTGTGCCGTCAGACCGCCATCGCATTCGACATTGCACCCGGTGACCCAGGACGCCTCGGGGGATGCGAGAAAGCGGATCACTTGGGCGATTTCGTCCGGGCGGCCGGCGCGTCCGGTCAGATCGACGCCGCGGGTTGCGCGGGCACCAAAGGCGGTCATGAAGTCCTCAAGGATCGGCGTCTCCACCGCTGCGGGACTGACCGAGTTGATCCGCAAGCCCAGGTCGCGAAACCGCTCGATATTGGACAGGCCCCAGACGATCACCGCTTCCTTCGAAAGATCATAGGCGCGCACCGGGTCTATGGCTTCTTCCTTCAAGAACGCGTCCAGATCGTGCGACGCATCGAGCGCCAGAAACCGCTGCACCTGCGCCAGGTTCTCGCGCCATTTGCCGCCCGCTTTGGAGGCCATGTTGACGATGGCACCACCCGGGGTGAGATGTGGCAAAAGGTGTTCGGTCAGCGCGATCAGGGCTTGGGTGTTGACCCGCAGGATCGTCCATTCCAGTCCCGGTCGTGGCGGTAACCCAGCAGCGTTGACCAGAACGTCAATGCGCGACAGAGACTCGAGTGCCGCTATGGATGCCAGATCCGACAGATCGGCATTGATCCAGCGGTCGGCCGCGGGGCCGGGGTCGCCGCGATCAATGACGGTCACCCGGTCGCCATCCGCCTTGAACAACGCCAAGGTGGCGGCGCCTATGCCAGATGCACCACCGGTGAGGACGATATGCCGTCGCCGGGTCACGTGGCGGCACCTGTGCCGATGGCGGCGGACAGGATGGCTTTGGCTGCGTCGGGGGGGCAGGTATCGCCGGACCATGCAACAAACCCATCTGGCCGAACCAAGACGATACGCCTGTCCCAAGGGGTGAACCATGCCGCATGGCAGGCCGGTGCGGTCAGGGGAATGTTCAGTGCGTAGGCTGCGTCCAAAAACGCGGCTGCCGCGCTCGGATCTGCACAAAGCAGCGTGAAGTCACGGCCAAGCACATCCGCCACGTCGCGGCCTTCTGGTCCGGCAGGGGGCAGGTGATGCCCGGCGCGGGCGACAAAGCTGTGCGATCCTTTCGCGCTGGGCGTGCCACCGATACCGGGCACGATGGGCGAGCCTTCGTAGTTTGGTTCGAAATCCTCGACCCCAGAAGCACCTTCGGCACGGGCTTTCCACGCTGTCTCGAAGGCATCTTTGCCTTGGTCCGGGCTGTGATTGTTGAGGAATTCCCTATCTTCGTGGATGAAGTTCTCGATGAAATCCCTCGCGGTCGAGGCAAAGACCGGCTGGCGCTCCGCACTGTAGCTGTCAAGCAGCGCGTCGTTGCCCCAACCCTTGATCGTTGCGGCCAGTTTCCAGCCCAGATTGCGGGCGTCCTCGAACCCGGTGTTGATCCCGTAACCGCCATAGGGCGGGTGGCTGTGCGCCGCATCCCCGGCGATGAACGCGCGGCCTGCGCGGTAACTGTCGGCCAGAGACACACGCAGGTCCCAGAACCCGACATAGTCCAGATCAAGCGCGAATTCCTGACCCACGGCTTTATGGAGCAACCCTCGGAAATCGAAATTGTCGGTGGTGGTGCCGATGGGAACGGGGGCGTGGAAGAACCAAGACAGCCCGTGATCGACCCGCCCGAAGAACAGCCAGTAGCCTTCGTAGTCGGGGTGCAGCACGTTGTAGAACGCCTTGCCCGGATAGCGCTTCAGCAGTTCGTGCAGCTCTTCCGACCGGAACACCAGAAGCGCCATCAGGCGGTTGTGGTCAGACAAGGTCTCGCTGATCCCGGCGTGTTCGCGGACAAAAGACCTGCTGCCATCGCAGCCGACGATGTAGGATGCATCGATCACCTGCCGCCCGTCGCCATTGCGCTCTGCGATGGTCAGGCGAACACCCTCATCGGTCATCTCGAGCGCGTCGCCGGACCAACCGTAAAGAACCGTGATCTCGGGTATCTCGGCCACCCGCGCGCGCAGCACCCGTTCGGTGGCGTATTGAGGCAGCCTGGCGTTGGGCGCGAAGTAATAGTCTTTGACGTTCGACCGGTTCAGCCAGTCATAGGTGTGATCCGACAACAGCGTGCCATAGGCGGTCATCCCGCCAATGCCGCCGCCTTTGGGGATCGGATGGGCGCTGTGCAACTCGGCCTCGCAACCCCATGCCCGGAAATGCTCGGAGGTGCGCTGGGTCAGGTTCTGGCCTTTGGGGATTGGTTGCGGTTCCGGGTAGCGTTCCACGACGCAAACCCGAATGCCGCGCTGGCCCAGTTCGATGGCAAGGCCCAAACCCACCGGACCGCCGCCATTGATCACCACATCGTAGGGGCTGCTCATGCGATCCCTCCCACACGTCCGGGTTCGGAATATATGTGTTTGGTTTCGAGGAAGTCATAAAGCCCCTCTGGCCCATGCAAGCGCCCAAGGCCGGATTTGCCATAGCCGCCGGTTTCCGCCTCGGCGAAGAGCCTGAGATGCGAATTGATCCAGACCGTCCCCGCCCGGATCGCCCGCGCCATGCGCAAGGCGCGGTGGTGGTCGGCAGTAAAGACCGACGCGGCAAGGCCGTAAGCGGTTGCGTTGGCCTTTGCGACGGCTTCTTGTTCGTCAGAAAAGGTCTCGATCGACACGATGGGGCCAAACAGCTCTTCCTGCACAAGGGACGATGCGATGTTGTCGATGCGGAACAAGGTCGGTGTCAGGAAGGCTGAGTCCGACAGCGGCGCACCTTTGAGAACGATATCGCCCTCATCACCTGCCTGTTCAATCAGCCGTTCGATCCGCGCCCGATTGTCGAGGTCGATCAGCGATCCCATCTGGCTGTCTGGCTTGTCTCCGGGGCCGACGCGGACAGCCCGGAAGGCGGAGATTATGCGGCTCTCGAACTCTTTGGCGAGTGACTCGTGGACAAGGAACCTAGCCGCGGCGACGCAGATTTGCCCCGCCATGGCCAGCGCCCCGTGGGTCAGTTCATGCACGGCGTGGTCCAGATCGACATCGGCGAAGATCACCGCAGGCGCCTTGCCGCCCAATTCCAGCCCCACGCGCTTCAGCGTCGGAGCGGCGGCGGCCATGATCGCCTGCCCGGTGCGGCTGCTGCCGGTAAAGCTGATGACGTCGATATCGGGCGACGCGGTCATGGCGCGGCCCACTTCAATGCCGTTTTCGTTAATGGAATTGACCACACCTTTGGGCAGGGACGGCGCCTCTGCGATGGCCTGCATGATCCGCGCATGCACCAGCGGCGTTTGGTGCGCGGGTTTGATGACCGCCGTACAGCCTGCCGCCAGTGCGGGAGCAAGCGACCGCATGAGCAAGGTCACAGGCGCATTCCAGGGCACGATGATGCCTGCCACACCTGCCGCTTCCCGATGGAACAGCGACAGGCTGCCCGGTGTAATTTCCTGCATGGAGCCGCGGATGTCGCGCGCGAGACCTGCGTAGTAGCGGGTCTCGGAAATGGCGGCCATGGTTTCGCCCAAGGCTTCAGCGCGGATTTTGCCGTTTTCGGCCACCACCAGATCGGCGATCTCGTCCTTCGCCGCTTCAAGGCGGTTCGCGATTTCCAGCATCGTCTGAGCGCGAAGGCGTGGGGCAGAGGCCCAATCGGTGCCGAAGAACGCAGTCCGTGCCGACGCCGCAGCGGCATCGGCCAGATCGGCGCTGCCGCGATGATACTGGCCCAATGAGGCCAACGTGGCCGGGTTGAGACTGTGGTCCAGCGGACCATCGCTGATCCATTCGCCACCGATGTAATGCCGTGCGGGATCATGGGTCATGGGGGTCTTTCTCCGGGTCAGTCATTGTTCAGGCGCTTGTGCGGGTGGCTGGCTGGGCGAGCGCGTCCGAGATCAACTCGGCGCGGTCACGGATACTGTCGCGCAGCGCGGTAAGCTTGTCTTTGGTCAGGTTGGCTTCTTCGGTCGACAGGCACAGCGCGCCGATGGGTGTGCCGTCGCCCGCAAGGATCGGGGCCGCGACCCCGACAAGGCCCGGCGTCACTTCGCCATGGGCGGTGGCGACCCGGTCACGGCGGATGCGTTTCAACTCGGGCAGCACGGCATCTTTGGTGGTCCCGATGCCCGAAGTGACAAAGGCGTCGAGATAGTCGCTGACCAGCGCCGCGCGCTCTTTCGGCGGCAGGAAAGCGACGATGGCGCGGCTCACGGCACCTTTGCCAATCGGCATCGGACGACCACGCGGATAAGAGGAGCGCGGTTCCGGTGCCGATACTTCTGAGGCCACGCAGAGCATCTTCTGCCCATAGAAGCGCAGGACAAACGCGGATCCGACGAACGCCTCGGCCAGCGCCTTGAGGTGCGGGTCCGCCGCTGCGATCAGGGGATCGGAACGGCGCATGAGGAAATCAAGCTCGGTCACGCGCGGACCAAGCGTGTAGCCTGATTGGGGCAGCGACACGAGGTAGCCCGCATCCTTGAGGGTCTTGAGATAGCGGTACAGCGTCGGGCGCGAAAACCCCAAGGCCTGCATCATGTCCTCGGGTGTCCATTCGGAATGGTCCTCGGAGAACAATCCAAGGATGGCCAGCAACCGTTCTCCTGATCCGGACACCGAGGTCATGGCGCGGTCTCCTGCGTTGCGGCGGCGGTCCGGCTGCGCATCATTTCGGACACGATCAGCGCAATCCCCATCGCGACGCCGATGGCATCGGTCACGATCGCACCGTCAAACGCGCCCGCTGGGACAAGGGCCATCAAACCCGCAACGATGAACAAGCCGCGTTTTGTCAGCGACAGCCGGTCCACAAAATAGCCGGCAAGCGCCGCCGAAACCAGCCAGACCCCAAGGCTTGCGGTGATGGCGGCAAAGATGATTTCGGTGGGTTCTCCGATCAGGATCAGCGACGGGCTGAACACGAACAGCACCGGGATCACGTACGCTGCCCAGCCAAACCGCATCGCGGCCCAGCCTGTGGCCATGGCGGGGGCCTTGGCAATCGCGGCCGCGGCAAAAGCGGCCATGGCGATGGGGGGTGTGATCATCGACATCATGCCAAAATAGAGCACGTAAAGATGCGCCGCGATCGGTTCGATCCCCACTTCAATGAGGGCAGGGGCCACAAGGGCGGCAAGTAGCACGTAGACGCCCAAAGTGGGCAGGCCCATGCCAAGGATGATGCAGACGAAAGCTGACAGCGCCAACAGCATCACCGCACTGCCGCCGCCCACCTGCACCAGCGCATAAGTCAGGTTGAAGCTGAGACCAGTGATATTGAGCACCCCGATCACCATGCCGGACGCGGCCGAGATCAACAGGATTTCGACAACCCCATGCCCGGTGCGGGAAAAGCTGCCGAACAGCGCGCGGATCGTGGGGCGGACGCCGCGGTAGCCAAACACCAATGCGGTGCCGCAAAGTGCCAGCGCCGACCAGAGGGCTGCGCGCTCGGGCTGATAGCGCAGCCAGAACAGCAGGTAGATCAGAACGGCAAAGGCGGTGGCGAAATGTAGTCCCACCAGAACGATGCTCTTGGCCGGGATCTCGGATTCCGGCACGCGTTTGATGCCGAGTTTCGCTGCTTCTAGATCGGCCTGAATGAACAGCGCGACATAATACAGGATCGCGGGCAAGAGCGCTGCCATCACGATCTGGCTGTATGGGATGGCCAGAAACTCGGCCATCAGAAAGGCCGATGCGCCCATCACCGGCGGCATGAGCTGCCCGCCAGTGGAGGCCACCGCTTCGATCGCGCCCGCTTTGTGTGCCGGATAGCCGTCGCGCTTGATCATCGGGATGGTGACCACACCCGTGCCCACCACATTGGCCACGGCTGATCCCGAGATTGACCCAAACAAACCCGAGGCCAGAACCGAGATCTTCATCGATCCGCCCCGAAACCGTCCCATGCCGATCATGGCGGCATCGGTGAAAAACTGCGACCCGCCCGTGATGCCCAGAAGCACACCAAAGAGGATGAACGCGATCACGACAGTGGCCGCAACCGACATTGGCAAGCCGAGCACGCCGTTGGAGTCAACGGCCAGATATCCCGCCAGCAATTGCCAGTTCTGCGGACGCCCCTGTAGCCGTCCGGGGATCAGGTCTCCGAACAGCGCATACAGGAGGAAGGCGGCGATGATCAGCACCAGCGCCCAACCGGTCGCCCGCCGCAGCGTTTCGAGCAAAAGCAAGATAATGATGACGCTGGTGATCCAAAGCTCGGGTGGGCGCGCAAAGATCATCAGGACAATGTCAGGATAGTTGACAGACACATAGCCAAGCGCGCCCATCGACATGGCGGCAAGCGCAAGATCGTAAAGAGGCACATCCTCTCGCTCCGTGCCGCGCCGCGCGGGCAGGGTCAGAAACGCCAGTGGCACGGCGAAGAACAGCACGCCCGCGAAGAATTGTTGTGGGTAAAGGTCCAGCCCCAGCTTGCGCTGCACAGACAACGCCCAGCCGACCGCCAGCAGAACAAGGCAGGCGGCAAAAACGTCGGCCAATGGCTTGGCAAGGCGCGCGGGCAGGACGGGCATGGCGATGATGGTGTCCTAAATCATGCAGGCATGGGCAGTGTCAGCGCGCGCCACAATCGGGCGCGCCGACATCCCTCAGTTCAGGCCGACTTCTGCGAAAAAGCGCTCAGCTCCGGGATGGTAGGGCGCTGCTCCGGGCGTGCCGCGCATGTCTGCCGGTTTGAACGCGCGGAACGGCGGGAACGTGTCGACCATAACCTGAGCGTTTTCGTAGATCGCCTTGGTCATGGCATAGACCACATCATCGGACGCACCGGCATGGGTGAAGATCACCTGCGGGAAGGCGATATAGACCGTGTCCTCCAGAACGCCGGGCATGGAACCCGCAGGCAACGTGGTGAAGAACGCGGTCGGCCAATGTTCGCGCGCTGCAGCCAAGGCGGCATCGCTGTCATCCTCGACCCCAAGCGCACGCAAACCGCCAACGGCGGCATCCGCCTCGCGGACCTTGCCGGCGCCATGGGCAAAGATGAACCCAACGGTGTCACCGGCCATGAAGGCATCGGCCCCGGCGACCACGCTCGCGACCGAGACTTTCTCCACGTCGTCGCGGGTCATGCCGGCGGTGGCGTAAAAGGCCGAAAGCTGCGGCAGGATGGTGTTCTGCGCTGTGTAACCATCGGTCATCGGCTGACCCTTGAGGTCGGACACCTTCATGATGTCGCTGTCCGCACGGACAAAGATCGCTTCGACCAGTGGCATCAGATGCGCGACGACACGCAGGTTGGGGTGGGCGCGTCCGTCCCACCAGGCGTCTCCGGTAAGCGCGTAATCGACCTCTTGCAGGTTCGCCACGCCAAATTCGATGCCGCCCTGATCAATGAACGGAATGAACTGGTTGGGGCTGGTCGCGGGCTGAATCGTGGTGTTCAGCCCGGCGGCGTTGGCGGCATTCGCCACGGCTGTGCCGATGTTGTGAAACAGCGATCCGGGGTTCGATGTGGCGATGCCGACATTCTGCGCGCTGGCCGATGTGGCAAGGGTCGCGCCTAAGAATACCGCCGCCGCGGTTAGTAGCGTTTTCATGGTTGTCCTCCCAAATGTGGTTCTCGTTTGGGTTAGAATCCCAATTATTGAGAATAAGTTGACTTTACGAAGGGGCAGCGGAATATCAAGCCTGAGATTCAGGGAGGATGTATGTTTGAAGATCAGGCCCGGCCAAAAACCGGAGGTGAGGCCCTTCTGACGGCTCTGAAGGCCTGCGGAATAGACTATCTGTTTGCCAATGCAGGAACGGATTTTCCGCCGATAATCGAAGGGCTTGCGCGTCTTTCTGAAAGCGATGTGCCAACTCCTGTGACGGTCCCGCACGAAACGGCGGGCATGGCGATGGCACATGGGCATTGGCTGGTCACTGGGCGGCCACAGGCGGTGATGGTGCATGTGAATGTCGGGTTGGCGAATGCCGTGATGGGTGTGATCAACGCCGCATCCGACAATGTTCCGGTGTTCGTGCTGTCCGGGCGCACGCCCTTGACGGAATCGGGGCGCAAAGGCGGGCGGATGACGCCGATCCAGTATGGTCAGGAAATGTACGACCAGACTAGTCTGGTGCGCGATGTGGTCAAGTTCGACTACGAATTGCGCTATCCTGAACAGGCGGACAGCGTGACCAAACGGGCGGCGTCCCTGATGACCAGCGCGCCCGAGGGGCCGGTCTATATGAGCCTGCCGAAAGAGCCATTGACCGAGGCGTTGCCGGAAGGCTTCGCGCCAGCGCAGCTGCCCGCCACCGCAACGCCCGCTTTGCCGGATACGGATGCGATAGAGACATTGGCGGCGTGGATTGCCGAGGCTCAGTCTCCGGTGGTCCTGTGCCAGCGCGGCGATCCGCAGGGCAGGGTGTCGGCGCTTCTGTCGCGCTGTGCCGAGGCGTTCGGATTGGCGGTGGCCGAACCGTTCAGCATCCGCAACGTCTTGGCTTCGGACGATCCGGCACTTTTGGGCTATAACCCCAAGGCCGCCACGGCAGAGGCCGACCTGGTGATCGTTCTGGACAGCGGAGTGCCGTGGATCGAGGCCGTCAGCGCACCCGGACAGGCAACCCGCGTCGTTCATATCGGCCCGGACCCGCTCTTCCGCCGGATGCCAGTGCGTGGGTATCAGACCGATCTGGCGATCACCTCCGATCCGGTGATGGCGCTTGAGGCGCTCTTGGCAATCACTCCTGATGCCTCAGCGTCTGCGCGACGGGCAAATGTGCACGCCAAGGTCGCAGCAACCCGCGCTGCGAAACCAAAACCTGATGCCGGTGGTGATGGCCCAATGACCGCCGAATGGATGAGCGCCTGCATCTCGGACATCATGGATGAGAGCGCTGTCGCGTTCTCGGAATTGGGTCTCTTGCTGCCATATATGACCCTCAAAGGT
>NZ_JAEPMO010000151.1 GCF_017643905.1 Marivita sp. | reverse complement strand
GATGCGTCGCTGATCCCGTCGGTTGCCTATACCGATCCCGAAGTGGCGTGGTGCGGCGTGACCGAAACGCAGGCCAAGGCCCAGGGCATCAAGTACGAAAAGGGCGTGTTCCCTTGGGCAGCCTCTGGCCGGTCCTTGGCGAATGGACGGAACGAGGGCATGACCAAGCTCCTCTTCGATCCCGAAGACGACCGCGTGATCGGGGCCTGCATTGTGGGCACCAATGCGGGTGATCTGATCTCGGAAGTGGCGCTGGCTATCGAGATGGGCGCAGACGCGGTTGATCTGGGCCACACGATCCACCCGCACCCGACGCTCTCGGAAACGGTGAACTTTGCCGCCGAGATGTTCGAGGGCACGATCACCGATCTGATGCCGCCGAAGAAGAAAAAAGCCTAAGCGCAAAAGAAAAGGGGGCCGATCGGCCCCCTTATTCGTTGGTCTGTCTGTCGGCTTATATGCCGAGGAACGGCTGCGCGATGCGTGGCACCAAGCCCTTGAACTTGAGCGGCGCGTCTGTGACCGCAAGGCAGATGCAATCCTCGGAGATGTCCGCGACCGGCGTATGGTTCAGGTCTTCGCTGGCGACCTCGATATCGCCGCGGCCGAAATATCCGCCTTCATCCTGAAACGCGCCCTTCAAAACAAGCGTCAATTCAAGACCGCTGTGCCCGTGATCCGGGATCGCAGTGCCAGCCGGGATGTAGAGCAGACGCGCTGTGGCATCCTTGGATGTCGGCAGGATCGCCTGTTTCACACCCATGCCAGCCGAGCGCCAGCGCACGTTCTCAAGCCCACCGCCGACATAGTCGATCAGGGGTGCAGGCAGGACATCGTCCTTGATCCTTGTCGAAACAGGCTTGTCCTGAACTTGCGTGTCCTGCGCATGGATCATGTCCAGAACTGTGTTCAGGCTGGCCTTCGACATCTCGACGGTGGTGCAGGTGTCGAGCACGGCGCCGCCCACAGCATCATAGCTGCCCAACGCTGCTCTGCATTCATCGCAGAGCGAAATATGGGTTGCGACGATCAGGTTGACGGCTTCAGGCAGGTCACCTGCCGAGTAGGCCATCAGGAGGTCGTCTGTGAGGTGATGTTTTACAGTCATTTCAAATTCACTTCATCGAGTGGCGCAAACGCTCGAGCGCCAACCTAATACGAGATTTGATCGTGCCCAGTGGCAGACCTGTCTGATCGGCGATTTCGCTGTGCGACAGGTCACCGAAATAGGCCTTTTCGATCAATTCTCTTTGTTTCTCGGGCAGATCGCGCAAGGCACGACCCAGTTTTTCGCTCTCCTGTTGCAGGCCGATCACAGCTTCCTGATCCGGCTCTGATTCCGGACCCCAGGGTAAGTCTTCGGGTTCCGGACGCCGCTGTTTGCGCAGCACGTCGATTTTCTTGTTCCGGGCGATGGTGAAAATCCATGTCGATGGACTTGCCCGTGTCGCATCGTAGAGATGCGCCTTGTTCCAAACGGTCACGAGCACTTCCTGCGCGCATTCTTCAGCCAGTGCTGCATCCATTCCCGTTCGCATCAGGAATGCCTTTACCCGTGGGCCGAAATGGCCAAACACTCGTATAAAAGCGCCTTCGTCCCGCGCATCGCGGACCGCAATCAGGTCGTCCACCCAAGGTACGACGTCGTTTGTCATTCCTGCAGTCAAAATATCCGTTCCGTTCGCGCCCATCCCGCCGGAATCGCGCATTTCCACTCCTTTGCCAACGGGAGCGATATGGCGATCCGAAGTGAGCACGGTTGTCGTGAACATGCAGAAGATACGGCTCAAGTACAGGTTTGGATCACAGATTATTTTCTTTTTCTTTTCATCCGGAGTGCAGAGTAGAGCGTAAACAGAACTAGACATACCAAAGAAAGAGACCAGCATGCCGTTTGAAGCCCGCGCCAGCGCGCCCAAGAAGATTGCCGTGATTGGCGCAGGGATTTCGGGAATGGGGGCAGCGCATATGCTGTCCGAAGATCACCACGTCACCCTGTACGAAGCGGAGCCGCGTTTGGGCGGGCATGCGCGCACCATCGTCGCGGGCAAGAATGGCGACCAGCCCGTCGACACAGGGTTTATCGTTTTCAACTACGCCAACTACCCGCATCTTGCGCGGCTGTTCAAATCGCTCGACGTGCCGGTGACGAAGAGCAACATGAGCTTCGGGGCCAGTCTTGATGGTGGGCGTGTCGAATATGCGCTTGCGTCAATCGGGTCGGTGTTTGCGCAGAAAAAGAATCTCGTGAATCCCAAGTTCCTGCGGATGCTGGCGGATATCGCAAAGTTCAACAAACGCGCCTTGGATGCGACACGGGACCGAAGCCTGAGCCTTGGTGTTTTTCTGGAGCAGTTGGGCACGGGCGAGTGGTTCCGCGAGTATTACCTGCTGCCGCTGACGGGTGCGATCTGGTCGACGCCGACGGAAAAGATCATGGATTTTCCGGCCCATGCGCTGGTGCAATTTATGGAGAACCACGCGCTGCTGTCGGCCACTGGCCAGCATCAATGGTACACAGTTCAGGGCGGGTCCATCGAATATGTCCGGCGTCTTGAGGCGTCGATGAAAAATCGGAACGTGACGCTGCGCCTCGGTGCGCCGATCGATGCGGTGCGCCGCGATGTCATGGGGGCCGAGGTCAAGGCGTACGGGTCTGAGTGGGAGCGGTATGACGAGGTGGTGTTCGCCACCCATTCTGACGACACGCTGCGGCTCTTGGCAGATGCGACGCCGCTGGAGAAGCGTGCGCTGGGCGCAATCTCCTACCAGCCGAACCGGATCGTTCTTCATGCGGATTCCAGCATCATGCCGAAGAAGCGGATTTGCTGGTCGTCGTGGAATTATACCGAAACCGAAGCCAAAGAGCTGAACACGATTGACCTGACCTACTGGATGAACAGCCTTCAGCCGATCCCGGAAAACGACCCTCATTTCGTGACGCTGAACACCACCCGTCCGATCCGCGAAGAGCTGATCTACGACGAATGCACGCTGCGTCACCCGGTCTATGACCTTGATGCACTGGCGGCACAGGACATCGTGCGCGACATGAACGGCACACACCGGACATGGTTCTGTGGTGCCTGGATGAAGAACGGCTTTCACGAAGACGGGCTGGGCAGCGCGGTGGACGTGGTCGATGCGATCCGGGCGCGGAACGCGGTTGCGGTGGCGGCCGAATGAAGGTTGTCGATCATATCGTTGGCCACACCTATCACGGTCGAAAGGGAAGCACGGAAAACGCGTTTCGCTACTCCATCGACTACGTGATGCTGGATGCCGAAGCCGAGCCGAAAACGCCATGTCTGTTTTCGCGTAACAAGGGCAACGTGGCCAGTCTTCAGGATGTGGACCATGGCGGTGCGCCGGGCGAAGGGCGCGGTGCCGCATGGGCACGCGAGGTGCTGGATGCGCATCAGGTCCGGGCGCGAGGTCGGTTGCTGCTGCTGGCACAGCCCCGCTTTCTGGGCCATGTGTTCAACCCGGTGTCGTTCTGGCTGGCGCATGATGAGCAGGACAATCTGGTGGCCGTGATCGCGGAGGTTTCCAACACCTTTGGCGACCGTCATTCCTATCTCTGCCGCAAGCCGGACAATTCGCCCATTGGTGCGTCGGACCGCTTGCAGGCGACAAAGATTTTCTATGTGTCGCCTTTTCAGCCCGTCGAAGGCGGATACGAGTTCCGGTTTGACATCCGGCCCGACAAGATCGGCATCTGGATTGACTACTCGCAAGCATCGGGTGGCCTGATCGCCACGCTCACAGGGCCGCGCAAGACGATCAGCAATTGGTCGATCCTGCGATCGGTTGTGCGGCGTCCGTTTGGGTCGCGGCGCGTGCTGGCCTTGATCCATTGGCAAGCGCTCAAGCTTTGGTGGAAAGGGTCGCGATACCGGACCCGCACCGAACCACCTTTGGAAGAAGTCAGCCAGTGATGGTGGCGGATCGGCAAAACCTTGGCGCCTACGCGGTCTTCGCGGCGGTCCTCGCGGCAGCGGGTTTGCCGATCTATATCCATGCGCCGAAGTTTTACGTCGATGAATATGGTGTGAGCCTTGCGGCGCTCGGGACGGTGCTGTTCGCATTGCGTCTGCTGGACGTCGTGCAGGATCCGCTGCTTGGCAAACTTGCCGTTGCGGTACGTCATGTTCAGGGGATCGCCGTTGGTGTGACATTGGCGATCATGGGCGCGGCGATGATGGGGTTGTTCGCGGTCACGCCGCCGACAAACCCGATCCTCTGGTTCGCCGTGATGCTGACGCTGGTCTTTTCCGCGTTCAGCTTTTTGACCATCAACTTCTACGCACGCGGCGTGCAGAAGGCGAGGACGCTGGGAGGCGACGTTGGTTACCTGCGGGTGGCGCGGTGGCGCGAGACTGGGGCGTTGCTTGGGGTCTGTGTGGCCTCGGTTATGCCGTCGGTCTTTCTGGCGATCGCGTGGCCCGAATTCGTGGCCTATGCTGCGGTTTTTGCTCTCGCGTGCCTGATCGCCGGGATCGCGATGCACAACGAGTGGCGCGGCGCGACGACAGAGCCGTCAGCAGGGTTCGGGATCGTCCTCAAGGACCAAATCTCGCGCCGTTTGCTGCTGATCGCGCTGGTCAACGCAGCGCCGGTTGCCGTGAGTTCAACGCTGTTTCTGTTCTTCGTGGAAAGCCGTTTGGATGCGCCGGGTTGGGAAGGGCCGTTGTTGCTGCTCTTCTTCCTGGCGGCGGCGGCGGCCGCACCGCTTTGGGGTGTTTTGGCAGAACGCATTGGTGCCAAGTCGGCGCTTTTGGCTGCGATGGTCCTGGCGATTGTGGCCTTCAGCTTTGCCATGACGCTGGGCAGCGGAGACACGGTTTGGTTCGCCATCATCTGCCTTGCGTCCGGCGCTGCGGTTGGCGCGGACCTGACGCTGTTGCCGGCGGTATTCGCGCGCCGCATGGAGACCGTTGCGCCGAATGCGTCCGAGGGGTTTGCCCTCTGGGGCTTCGTGTCGAAATTCACACTGGCTTTTGCGGCCATCGCGCTTTTGCCCATCCTCGAAGCCAGCGGTTTCGTGTCGGGTGCCGAGAACAGCGATGCCGCTCTGACGACTTTGACTTTGCTCTACGCAGGAGTGCCCTGCGCTTTGAAACTGGTGGCGATCGGCCTTTTGATCGCGACACCACTCGGAAAGGAATGACGTCATGGAGACTGTCTTTCTCGTTTTTCTCGGAGCAAGCCTGATGCTCATCCTCGGATACCTGAAGAACAGGTATTTCGGGTTTTACGGGCAGGTTCCGTCTGACTATCTGAATGCCCCCGGCGATGCGTTTGACCTGCGCACGCATCTTAATGGTGAAATCATTTGTGAAGGCGTGATCTACGGTCCCACCGGGCGCGTCACCTCGCGTTTTGTTGGTGATTTCGATGCAGCTTGGATCGGCAACACCGGCGTCATGAAAGAGCGTTTCCTCTACGACAGCGGTGACGAAGTGCTGCGCGAGTGGAATTTGACGCTGGGCAATGACGGTCATATTCGCGCAACAGCGTCGGATGTCGTCGGCGAAGGTCAAGGCGTGCAAAGTGGCCCGACGGTGCAGCTCAAGTACAAATACAAGCTGCCCGCAGAGCAGGGCGGGCATGTTCTGGATACCACGGACTGGATGTATCTTGCGCCCAATGGAACCATCGTGAACCGCAGCCAGTTTCGGAAGTATGGAATTAAAGTGGCCGAACTTGTGGCCACGATGCGCAGGAAGGAAGCGGCGTGATAGAGTGGGCAGGCAAACGGTATTGGTTGGTCGGGGCAAGCGAAGGCCTCGGCGCGGCTCTGGCGCACAAGATGAGTGCGGCGGGCGTCCATCTCGTGTTGTCTGCCCGCAGTGAGGACAAGCTGCGGGAACTGGCGGCCAGCCTTCCCGGCAAAGCAGATGTCGTGACTGTCGATGTGTCAGATGCGGAGTCGGTCAAAGCCGCTGCCGAGGCGGTGGGTGACATTGACGGCGTGGTCCAGATCGCCGGGGTCTATTGGCCGTTTGGAGCCAAAAACTGGGATACGGATCAGGCGACAGCGATGGCCGACATTAATTTCACGGGCGCGATGCGCTTGATGGGGGCTGTTGTTCCGAAATTCGTTGAGCGGGATGCCGGGCATATCGTTCTGACGGGATCTTTGTCTGGGTTCCGCGGTCTGCCGGGCGCTGCGGCCTATACCTCGTCGAAGGCCGGGGTGATGACTTTGGCGGAATCGCTTTATGCCGATCTGCGCAAGACGAATGTGCGGGTGCAGTTGGTCAATCCCGGCTTTGTCAAAACCCGTCTGACCGACAAGAATGATTTCAACATGCCCTTCATCATGGAGCCTGAGGACGCCGCACGCGAATTCTTCGAGCACATGAACACGGACGCGTTCAAACGCAGTTTCCCAACCATATTTTCATGGGTGTTCCGGGGCAGTCAGTTCTTGCCGGATTGGCTCTATTATCGGCTGTTTGCGTAAGATCAAAGTCAAAGATTCCTTTCGCGCCCATGTTTCAGTGAACGGCATGGGAGATTCGAGATGGAACATATCAGTGCAAACAAGGTGGCCGCCGTCATCGTGATGGCG
The DNA here is from genome assembly GCF_017643905.1 of Marivita sp. Classification (GTDB taxonomy): domain Bacteria; phylum Pseudomonadota; class Alphaproteobacteria; order Rhodobacterales; family Rhodobacteraceae; genus Marivita. The sequence goes on along the minus strand of NZ_JAEPMO010000151.1, from coordinate 3,275 downwards.
CGCGAGCTGGATCGCGCCGAGGGTGAGATGCGCGGCTTCATCGACCGGATGGGCGAGGAAGAACAGACGGCTCTAGTCACAGTCATGTGGATTGGGCGCGGCGCGTTCGAGGTCGAGGAATGGGACGAAGCGTTCGAGACCGCGATGAACGAAGCCACGACACCGACAGCGGATTACCTGATCGGGACGCCGCATCTTGCGGACCATCTTGAAGCTGGTCTGGAGGCGCTCGGTATTTCGGCCATCGACGAGGAAAACCAGTTGATGTGATCCTCAGCGCAGGGCACGACCCTTGAGGATCGCGTCCGGACCGAACTTTTCCCGGATCGCATCGGTGGCCCGTTCTGCCATGGCGCGTTTGGTGCTTTGCGGGTCAAGAAGATCCCCGGAGACATCAGCGCCTTCTGCTGTGCTCAGATCACTGATCCCCGCGCCCAGAAGGCGGTAGGGGCCTTGGTCGCCAACCTGATCGAAAAGCGCGCGGGCGGTGCGATAGATGCGGTCGGCAATCTGGGTCGGATCGCTGAGCGACATGCGTTTCGTCACCAGCGTGAAGTTCGATTTCTTGAGTTTCAGGGTCACAACGCGCCCGGCCAGACCTTTGGCCTTGGCGCGGTCCGACACCTTTTCGCACATCCGCCAGAGATGCCCGTCCAGGAGATCGGGGTCATTGGTATCTTCGTTGAACGTGGTTTCGTTCGAGATGGATTTCATAGGGCTGTGCGCCGACACGCGGCGCTGATCCTGTCCGCGCGCCAGATGGTAGAGGCGGTGGCCCATACTGCCAAAGCGATGGGTCAGATCATCAAGGTCCCAGCGCAAGAGATCGTCAAATGTGCGGATGCCCGCGCGGTCCAACGCGTCTTGCGTTGCAGTTCCGACGCCCCAGATCATGCGGACGGGTTTGGGCTTGAGAAAGGCTTGGGTTTCGGCTTTCCCGATCACGGAAAACCCGCGTGGTTTGTCGAGGTCCGAGGCGATCTTGGCGAGGAACTTGTTGTGGCTCAGCCCGATGGACCCGGTCAGCCGCAATTCATCGCGCATGCGTTTGACCAGCCGCGCCAGCATCACGGCGGGTGGGTGTCCGTGCAGGCGGGTGGTCCCGGTCAGGTCGATGAACGCCTCGTCCAGCGACAGCGGTTCGATGGCGGGGGTCAGTTCCTCCATCAACTGCCGGATGGCGCGCGAGGCTTCGACATAGGCGTCCATGCGGGGTTTGACGATCACCGCATCAGGGCAGAGTTGCAACGCCTTGAACATCGGCATGGCAGAGCGGACGCCCTTGATCCGTGCGACATAGCAGGCGGTGGACACGACACCGCGCCGCCCGCCGCCGATGATCACCGGTTTGTCAGCGAGTTCCGGATTGTCGCGCTTTTCGACAGAGGCATAAAACGCATCGCAATCCATATGCGCAATGCTCAGGTCGTAGAGTTCGGGATGCGCGATGACGCGCGGACTGCGGCACGCGGGGCAGCGGGCACCGGCATCGAATTCGGTCAGGCAATCGCGGCAAAGGGCAGGCATGGGTTGGGTATCCGAACGAGCCTTTGCAAGGTACACCCGGCGTGGGTCAGACAAAAGGCAGGATCATGCAGGATTTCGGCGGAGCGAAGCTTATCCTGTTCATTGGCGACCGGATCGTCGTTCTGCGCAGGGACGAGAAGCCGGACATCCCGTGGCCGGGTCGGCTTGATCTGCCCGGGGGTGGGCGAGACGGCCAGGAGTCCGCGGTCGAGTGTGTGTTGCGCGAGACATTTGAGGAAGTTGGTCTGTCGCTGACCCCCGGCGATCTTGTCTGGCAGGAGCAGTTCAAACGCGGCGTGTTCTTTGCCGCACATCTCCCGATCGAAGCGCAGGCCCGGATCGTGTTCGGGTCAGAGGGGCAAGGTTGGCTTCTTGTTGATCCTGCGGATTACGTCCTCGATCGAGAGGCGATCCCGCATTTCGCGGCCATGGTCCAACGCTATCTGGATCACGCGTTCGGCTGAGTCGCCTGTGGGGACTGCATTTCGGCCACGATGGCCTCGGCAGCAGCACGCGGATCGGCGGCTTTCCAGACCGGGCGTCCGACGACGATGTGGTCGACACCGTTCTTGACGGCATTTGCCGGGGTCGCGACGCGCTTCTGGTCACCCAGGTCGGCACCAGCCGGACGCACGCCGGGGGTCACGATCAGTCGGCCTTTGGATTCCGGTAAGGCACGGATCAGGGCGGCTTCGTTTGGGGATGAGATAACGCCGTCGGCGCCGGCATCAAAAGCGCGCCCAGCCCGTTCGACCACAAGGTCTTGAACGGCACCATCCTTGATCATTGCTGAGTCCAGATCGCTCCGTTCAAGCGATGTGAGAATGGTCACCGCAAGGATCTTGAGATCGGAACCCGCTGCACCTTCCTTCGCCGCGCGAACGACATAGGGGTCGCCATGCACCGTCAGGAAATCCAGATCGAATTGTGCAAGACCGCGAACGGCGGCTTCGACCGTTGCTCCGATGTCGAAGAGTTTCATGTCGAGAAAGATGCGCTTGCCGTGTTCTTTCTTGAGCTCGTCGGCCAGTGCAAGACCGCCGCCCGTCAGCATCCCGAGGCCGATCTTGTAGAACGACACCGAATCGCCCAGCTTTTCCGCCAAGTGAAGACCATCCAAGGCGTTGGGAACGTCCAGAGCAACAATCAGGCGATCATCAGACATGGGGCAAAGTCCTTTCAGGCAAACCTGTGCCTTCTAGGCGGGCGCCGTGTCTGAGGTCAAGCGGCGCGGCCGAAGAATTTGTCCAGAAGGCTCGGTGCGGAAAACAGGTTGCGATAGGCAAGGACGCCCGGGCTGTCGGCGGGCACGACGCGGGACACGAACTGGCCCTTTTTGTGTTGGTCGATCGCGCTTCGGATCAGTGCCGGGCGCAATGCCTCAAAGGGCATCGAGATGGGTCCGGGCACATGGACCACATGGCAGGTTGTGCCAAGGGCGCTTTCGACCGTGACATGGGCTTCGAACATGCCGGTATGGGCTTCGTGAATGATGTTGGTTGCATTGGCTGTGTAGGGCATCGAACTGCTCGGTTCTGTTTGATCTATGTTAATGAAATGGGAACGCGCTTGTTCTGAAGGTCTGGCAGGGTCGCCCGATATTCCGTCGTAGCGTCAAACTCCTCCGGGTACTGCCTCGACAAGTCAGGGTAATTCGCCAAAGGCTGATCTGGCAACAGCCGTGCAACTGCCGGGTCGAGTTCAGCAATCTCGGTAACAGACGCAGACTGCGCCCACGCCCGCAAACG
>NZ_JAEPMO010000071.1 GCF_017643905.1 Marivita sp. | reverse complement strand
GCTTCAAAAAGCGAACGGCAGAGGTTCAATCGCTTGCAGGATCGATCAAATCTATGGTCTTGCAAAATAGCAAGATTTTTCATTGCTCGTCAGAGGTGACAATAGGACGTTTTCAAAGTGAAGATAGGCTTTAAGCGTAGTCAAGTTGCCGCCAGAAGTCCAACGTCAAGCGAATGTAAACATGCGGCTCGGATCTCGAACGCTTTCGGGGTCACCCAGCACGCGGCGCGTTGTAATCGGCGTCCGACACGTGCGCTTGCCAGTCTGCGGTCTTGCCCTCAACCGCAGTCTGCACTGCCAGATGAGTCATGGCGCAGTCAGGCGACGCACCGTGCCAGTGCCGTTCACCCGGCGCGAACCACACCGTGTCACCGGGGCGCAGCACCTGCACCGCCTGGCCTTCGGACCCGGCCAATCCCAGCCCCGACACGATGTGCAAAGACTGACCAGCGGGATGCGTGTGCCACGCGGTCCGCGCGCCGGGCTCAAACGTCACCATCAGGATTTTAACGGCGGAATCGTCGTCGCCAGAGACAACCGGGTCCATGCGCACGGTTCCCGTGAAATAGTCAGGGCTTGGCGTTTGCGAAGGCCGGTCCCCGGCGTGGTGGATTTTCATGGTGAGTTCCTCTCTGTGTCTTTGGCTGAGATAACGCAGGGTCGCGGAATGGGAAGCTCCTTGTTGCGACCCGAGGCAGGGCTGTCCCTTACCGATCCCCCGGTGTGATGTCGCGCAGACGCAGGCTCAGATCTGCGACCTCGTCCGCGGTCCAGCGCGAATGCACGCGGTTGGTGCTGGCGGGTTGATGGCCAAGACCCAGAGTCTTGCCCGCGCGATGCGCGCCTTTGGGTCGGACCCGCGCGATGCGCGCCTTTGGGTCGGATCGGGCGTGGGGTGAATCCGCCGCCGCACGTGGCACAGACATTGTGCAGCACGGTCTCGACGCAATGCGCACAATAGGTGCACTCATAAGAACAGATGCGCGCGTCTTGGGCGTCGGGCGGCAGGTCCCTGTCACACCATTCGCAATTCGGTCGAAGTTCCAGCATGCCAGCCCCCGGAAAGAGAGATTTGATACCGGATCAAAACCTCTCTTGGCCGCAGACTGCAAGCAGTGCGATCAGGCCATGCCGGTTTTCAACCACGCTTCGGCTGCGTCGCGCTCGGTCAGGTCAAACGCCTTGATGTCGAAGCCCGGAATCAGCGCCCCTTCAATCTCGGCGGCGGTGCGCAGCCATGCCGCATCGCTGAGTACGGCGCAGCGGTCGAACCGCCCCAATAGTCCGAAAAGCTTGGGCAAACGCGCCATTTCAACCGCAATCGCGCCAAGGTCTGGAAAGGCAAAAGACGTGATCGAATAGAGCATCTTGCCCTTGTTCACGTCCTGCGACTGCTCCAGCAGATCATCGAGACCCTTGGCCATCTCATCTGCCGAAATCTTGCCGGACAGATCGATATCGACTCGGTTCTCTTCGGGTTTGGTGATGGTCAGCATGGTCCCCTCCTATGGCTGGATCTCGAGTCCACACCAAAAACGGCGATCGCACCATGATTCAAATCAACCTAGGCAAGAATTCGCTTCATGAAGACGGCTGGAAATGTGATGCCGGGGCGGAGTTCGATGTCGATCTCGCCTTGCGCCACAAACCCCATGGATTCGTAGAATGGCACAGCCGTGCGGGTGCTTTGGCAATGCAACTGCATCATGCCGCAGGCATGGGCATGCAGGATGATGTGCTCCATCAAGCGCCGCCCGATCCCTTCACGGGTGCGGCGATGGTCGGTGACCACGTGGCGGACATGGCCGATGCCCCGCATCCCCGGTCTGCCGCCCGGCGCCTGCATCGTCCAGCCACCCGCGCCGACGATATCCTCTCTGTCGCAGACGACAAAAAACGTCCCCGACGCGACCAGCGCAGGCTGCGCCTTCGAGATCAGAGGCACCGCCGTGACCAACACCGACGGTGGATAGTCGGGCTTGAGCAGGATCGGATAGCTTTGCCCGAACAGCCGATCAAGCGCATCGGTGTCCGATGGCTTTGCCGGGCGCAGGGTCAGGGTGTCATGGGTCATCCGGGCCTCCGATTTGGGTGTCTGGTGGTCAACCTAGTGCCGGACACCCAAGCGGCCAGATCAGGCAGCTTTCCAGGTTGGGCCTGCCGGATCGTCGGTCGACCGTATCCTGTACATCGACGCCTCGCCGGTCATGGCTGGCACCACGCTGTGCGCGAGGCCCGGCGGCACCGCCACCGTGTCACCGGGATTGAGCGCGGTTGTGCCCCCCTCCCAGCTCAGCCGCCAATGGCCGCGCATGGGCATCAGAACCTCGTGGCTGGCGACGGTGTACATGTCTTCCGGGATCGACCCGCGTGTGATGAAATCTACATCAAAGCCCGGACGGTCTTTCAGCTTTCCTTCCGGCCCGATCACCTTGGCCGGTTGCCGGTCGGCCAGTGCCATCAGATCCCAATACCGCGCGACATAGCCGGGCACGACGTCCGCCGAGGTCGGTTCCGGAAACGCCTTCAACTCCTCATCCGTCAGTAATGGCATCGGCTTCACGCCCGCGGGCAGAGTTTGCCCCTTCTTACTGTCGTAAAGCTTGCCGTTCTCGCCCAGCACAAGCCCATGATCCTTCGCATCCTCGATCACCTGCGGCGCCCAGATCACGCCTCCGCCGGCATCATCGCCGCCGAGGATCGCCATGATCATCCCGTAATCGGTGCCGATATTCTCAAACCCCCGGAAGATGCCCGTCGGAATGTTGATGATGTCGCCCTCTTCCAGGACCACTTCCCCCGCGTTGCCCCAGCGTCCCCAGAAGAAGCGCCAGCGGCCCTTGAGCACGAAGAACACCTCGGCCGTGCGATGGCTGTGCAGCGAATTGCGGCACTTGGGCGGCTGGCCCGCCGCGCCGATGTTGAAGCCCGGTGTTTCCGTGATGTGCACATGTTGGTCGGCACTTTCCGACACACCGCCACCGATGATGGTAAAGTTTTCCTTCTGATCGCTGCCCGGCGTGTGGGCGTCGATGAAGGCGGTGCGACAGGGGCGCAGATCGCCATAGCGGACGATGCGGGCTTCCATCTCTTGCGGGGTCATAGTTGGTCCTCTTGGTCAGCCCTGATGGGCCAGAATTTGCATCCAGATCGCGGTCTCGTCGTAGAGCGTCCATTCCCGGCGCAACCCGCGCGGGCCGAATTCGGCATGGGAGATTCCCATGACATACACCTCGGCACCTGTGGGCGCGCCGAACGTGCCCCAACCGTCATGTTTGCCGGTCAGAGACCAACGGATCGCGGCACGGGGCGGCATGTTCGGCTCTTCCATCCCGATCTGGTGATGGACCTCGAATTTCGCCGAGGGGAAGGCGGATCGAAGACCCAGCCAGAACTGATCGACACCCCCGGTGCCATGCACGGTGTGCCCGCCGGGATACTCGGCCTGAACGGCACGGTCGTATTGGTCCGGAACGACCGAGAACTCACCTGCCATCATGCGCGTCAGCAGCGCTGCAAAGGCGGCACCCCACTGGTTGTCATTGCCCCGGCCCGTATACGGCCCCTGCACATCGACCGCCGGACGGAACGGCTGGGTCTCGGGGTCAAGTGCTGCAACACGGGCCTGTGCCCACGCCTTTGGATCAAAACCCAACTGCCGCACAATCGCGCCATTGTCGCGGATCAGCCATTCGTCGCTGATCATGTTGTTCTTGGCATAGCAGTCAGCAATCGCCCGCAAGGTGATCTTGCGCCCGCTGGCTGGGCCGAACTGCCCGTCATTCACATGTGTCGCCGTCGACAGGATCCGGTGCGACGACAGCATGCCCACCTCGGGTGTGCCCGACCAGATCACATCTTCGCCCAGCAACTGTCGGTCGGGGAATTCGTGACAGGTCGCCATCGTCGCCGCTGTCATCGCAGGTTCGCCAAAACCGATGCCGCCGGGCGTTCGGACGATCACCTCGGGGTGGTAATAGTCCTTCATTTTCGCCCCAAGCCCGCGATCTTCCCAGATCTCCTTGGTGATCCCAAGAATGTAATCGGGGAAATCCACGAAACGGTTGTCGAACCCTCTCATTGCAAGCCTTCCGGTATGCGGGCCGATCCACGCAGGATCAGCGGCCCGTCGATTTCAGTCACCTCCGCTTGCGCGGATTTGTCTTCGATTTGGTTAATAAGCGCGATGACCGTGGTCTTGACCATGCGCCCCACAGGCTGGCGCACGGTGGTCAGGTCATAGGCAGCAAAAGACGCCATCGGCACATCATCATAACCGACAATAGACACGTCACCCGGCACCGACAGACCAAGCGTGGAACGCAGATGGTCCATGACCGCAAAAGCCATGTGATCATTGCCAACGAACAGCGCATCGACATCCTTGGCCAGCAACAGATCGGCCGCGCGCACGGCCTCGGCATGGTCATAGCGCCCGTCCTCGACGCCAACGCAATCCCTGCCTAACGCCGCCAAACGCTCCAGAAACCCCTCGGTCCGGTCGCGCCCGGTGGACGATCCCTGCCAGCCCGCCACGTGGCCTATGCGTAAGTGGCCGCCACTGAACAGAAAATCCGCCACCTTGGCCCCACCCAACCGGTTGGCCGATGTGACCTGCGCCAGCCCGCTGCCCGCCTGCCCCCGGTTAAACAGAACCACCGGGATGCCCGCCGCCTCGCAGCGCGCGGCCAGAGCGTCTCCAAGGCCCACACTGGCCAGCACGATCCCGTCCACCTGGTGGTCCAACATCTGCTGGATGATCCGGTCTGTATCGACCTCGCCAGCCCCTTCAGGAACGGTAAAAACCATGGTGTGATACCCCTCCTCCTGCAAATCGCGGCTGAACCGCTCCAGCGCGTCGGGGTAGAACGGGTTGCCCAGATAGGCCACAACCAAACCGATGATCCTGCTCCGCCCGGTGATCAGCGACCGCGCCAGCACATTGGGCCGGTAGCCCAGCGCGTCGGCCGCTTCGCGCACCTTGTCTGCCGTGGCCTTGCTGGCCGACGCACCAGAGAACACCCGGCTCACCGCCGACTGGCTCACCCCCGCCCGCGCCGCAACATCGAATGAGGTGACCCGCCGCATCATCCCGCCGTCCAGCCCCCATCAACCAAGAGCGACGTCCCTGTGACCATGCTGCTTGCATCGGAGGCAAGGAACAGGCACGCCCCCATAATGTCCTCGACCTGCCCGACGCGCGGAAGTTTGATCTTGCTCTCGATCCATGCGCGCTTTTCCGGGTCGGCAAAGGTCGGCTTGCTCAACTCGGTCAGGATGAAGGTCGGGCAGATCGTGTTGACGCGGATATTTTCCGGTCCCCATTCAATCGCCATCGCTTTGGTCATGCCTTCCAGCGCATGTTTGGTCGCGCAATAAACCGCTCGCTCGATCCCGCCGACATGGGCCATCTGGCTGCTGATCTGGATGATCGACCCGCCGCGCCCAACCATCTGCCGCGCCACCGCCTGTGCCAGAAAATACGCTGCCTTGATGTTGATCTCTGACACCGTGTCGAAATCCTCGGGCGTGGTGTCCAGTGCCTTGCTGTGCCGCGCAAGACCGGCGGAATTCACCAGAATGTCGATGGGAGACAGAGCTGCCACCGCCTCCCGCACCGCGTCGACATCCGTCACGTCGAGCACAAGCGCCTCAGCGCTCAAACCCGCCTGCGCCATCTCGTCAACGGCCGCCTGCACCTGCGTCGCGTTGCGGGCGGCGATAACCACATGCGCGCCCGCATCGGCCAGCGCAACGGCGCAACCAAGCCCGATTCCGCGCGATCCGCCGGCGACCAGTGCCCGCTTGCCATCAAGCTGGAAAGACGGGGTTTTGGGCAGGGGCATAAGGACAACTCCAAGGCTTTGCATAGGTGTGCAAAATCACGCTACTCTGCACGATGCGCTCTGTCCAGCCCCTGCATCACGGATGGGCGATGCCCCGAAACGGCGGGAAATCCGCATAGCGCCGCGCGCGTTGATCGGCCTGCTCGGTCGGCTCCAAGCCTCCGCGTACCAATGTCCCCTTGGGCACAATATAGCTGTCGATCCGCCGCCGCGGCTCCGGTCGCCACGCGATGTTGAACGCACAGAGCTTGGGAAAGAACCAGACTTCGGCAAAGGGCAGATGGTCATACAGCCACCACGCCAGATCGCGCCAGTCCCGCCCCTGACCATACTGATCCGCAAACCACGGGATCACGATGCTTGCCCCTGCCACCTCGACATCCGGCAAATCCCAGATGTGGCACTCGAGCGGATAGTCATTGCGCGCGCAGTTCAGCCCGTTCTCATTGCCGAACCGATTGAGCGGCGCCGACCGGAACCCCGACCGCACCGCGATCCGGCCAAAAGTCTCCTGCAACGGATCAAGCAGCGTCTCGCAAAACGCCCGCCCCCGCGCGATGGCGAGATCGGGATGGTCGGGGATGTTCTGGATCTGATGAAAATTCCCAATCTCGGAATATAGAAACTCCTTCATATAGAAATGCTTCGACAACCGGACCCGGCCCAGCGTCTCAAGGCTCCACATGCTTTGCGGGCGTCTCAAAATCCGTTCCAGCGAAACGCCCCGTCGCCGTCGCGCAAGGGCGAGAACGGATTATGGGCTACTTCCCAGATATGGCCCTCTGGGTCGCTGAAATAGCCGTGATAGCCACCCCAGAACACCTCCTGCGGCGGTTTCAGCACCGTGCCACCCGCACCCTCGACCCGGCCCATCACCTCATCCACGCCAGCCCGGTCCCGTGCATTGTAGCCCAAAGTCAGCGCCCCGCGCCCAAGCTGCGCCACGTCGATCCCGATATCCTCCGCCAGCTTATCAAGCGGATAAAGCCCCAGCGTCTGACCCAACAGGTCATATGCGATGACGCCATCCTGCGTCTCGACCCGCAGCCAGCCCAGCGCATCATAAAACACCGCCGCTTTTTCCGCATCCATCACGCCCAACGTGATCAGCGATATCCTTTGCTCCATGCCAGCTCCTTCATCCGGGCGAACACATCCACCCCGAGCTGAGCGTACACATCCAGAAGGTCCACGAGAACCCAGTTTTCCCGGATCAGCCCATCCTCCAGACGCCAGAAATCCAGACTGCGCAGGGTGATCTTCTGCCCCGTCGGTGGCAGGCCGAGCCAGCCATCCCCGGTCAGCGTCTGCTGCATGTTGGGCCAGCCAGTCACACCGACATAGGCCCCTTCCGCCATGAAGTGATGCACCGTGCCCTCTGGATGCTGCCCCCGATCCGGCATCGCCTTCAGGAATGGAATCTGGTGGAAACGCCGGAATTCCTCCCCCCCGCGCGCCGTGCCGATGCCCGCAGGCCCGTACCACATGAAGTTCGGGTACCAGAACCGCTCCAACTCCATGACCTCTGGCCCACCCTGCAACGGGTGCCGCACCATCGCCGTCAGCATGTCGATCACATGGGTCGCACTGACCGCCGACAAAGTCGGATCATGCGGCCCCAACCCGTCCTGGGTCATGGGCGCGGGCGCATGCTCAAACCGCCCCAGCTGCGGCACCATCGGCCAGACGCCCGCCTGCATCATCATCTCCGGAATGTCCCAGATCGCCTGCATCTCGACGCAAGAGCCACCCTCAATCCGGTAGAACTCGTGAAACCGCATCACAGCAGAGCGCCCCGTTGCCGGGATGCTAAGCCACGGGTTCATCCATCGCCCAGCATAAGACCCACCCGAGCCAACCCAAAGCGCGTCATTCGCATCAAAGCCGGCGATACGAATGACCTCCTGCCGCTCCAGATCGGGCAGCGCCTCCTCCAGGGGTTCTAACACATCACGGGTAAACGCCTCCGCCCCGCGCAGATCGCCAAACGGATGGCACATCCGAAACAGAGCATCCGGCGCAACCCGCTTGAACGCATCAAAACTGCCGTTCCGCATCGCGGCGAACACCGGCGCCATAACCGCCTTCGCGTGCTCAGCCTCGGACATGACCCGCCCCTACTTCTTCTTTTCTCAAATATGCCGGGGGGTTTGGGGGGCTGGCCCCCCAAATGTTTCCGTCCACGGAAACAGACGATGCGTCTCCGCATCGTCCCGCGCGCCAATTCACTCCGCCGCATCCCGATAGGGCGCACCTTCACCATAGGGCACATTCACCCCGCCATAGCGCCGCACCCGCACGTTGCACTGCTCGGCATGACCGACGAACCCCTCGAGCATACACAGACGCGAACCATACTCGCCGATCAGCGTCGCCGCCTCATCCGTGGTGATCTTCTGGTAGGAATGGGTCTTGAGGAACTTGCCCACCCAGAGCCCGCCGGTATAGCGCCCTGCCTTCTTGGTGGGCAGCGTGTGGTTCGTCCCAATCACCTTATCGCCGTTCGACACATTTGTCCGCGCCCCAAGAAACAGCGCGCCGTAGCAGGTCATGTGCTCCAGATACCAGTCGTCCCGGTCGGTCATCACCTGCACATGCTCGGAGGCGATGTCATTGGCGACGGCCAGCATTTCGTCATGGTCGGCGCAGAGGATCACCTCACCGTAGTCGCGCCACGACACCGACGCCGTGTCCCGCGTCGGCAGGATCTCCAGGAGCCGGTCGATCTCGGCCAAGGTCTCTTCCGCCAGTTTCCGCGAATTCGTCACCAGCACGGCAGGCGAGTTGTAGCCATGCTCCGCCTGCCCCAGCAGATCCGTCGCGCAGATCTCCGCATCCACCGTGTCATCGGCGATCACCATGGTCTCGGTCGGCCCGGCGAAGAGGTCGATTCCCACCCGCCCGAACAATTGCCGCTTCGCCTCGGCCACAAAGGCATTGCCCGGCCCCACCAGCATGTGCACCGGATCGATGGTTTCGGTGCCGATCGCCATAGCCCCCACGGCCTGAATCCCGCCCAGCACGTAGATCTCATGCGCCCCGCCCAGATGCATCGCGGCGATCACCGCCGGGTTCGGCTTGCCCTGCCATGGCGGCGTGCAAGCGATGATGCGCGGCACTCCCGCGACTGACGCCGTCGCCACCGACATATGGGCCGAGGCGACCATCGGGAATTTACCGCCCGGCACGTAGCAGCCCACCGACTGCACGGGGATGTTCTTGTGGCCGAGGATCACCCCCGGCATCGTCTCGACCTCGATGTCCAGCATCGAGTCGCGCTGCGCCTGCGCAAAATTCCTTACCTGCTCCTGCGCGAATTTGATGTCCGCCAACTCGCGTGGGCTAAGCTCCGCGATCAGCGCGTCGATCTCGTCTTGCGTCAGGCGAAAGCTCTCGGGCGTGTAATTGTCGAACTTCGCCGCCAGATCCCGCACCGCCGCATCGCCGCGTGCTTCGATATCGGCCAGCGTCGCCTCGACCACCGCGCGGGTCTTGGCGTCGTCCTCGGCACGTTCGGTTTCGGGTTTCCCCCGCTTGAGATACTCGGCCATCGCCACCTCCCCAGATCCTCTGTCCGGCTCAGCATAGCGGGGCGCGCGGGCCTCTCAAGCAATTTTTGCATACGATTGCAAAATCATGCAATCAGGCCAGCACCTCCATAATCGCGTCCTCGATATGGCGCAGGTTCTGCGGTTCGGAAAAACGGTGATCGGCGCCTTTGACCAGCGTCAACCGAAGGTCGGGGCTCTCGATGTGATCGAGCAGCTTCAACGCGGTTTCGCGGCTGACCGCGGTATCCTCGGTCCCCTGCACCAGCCGCACCGGATAGGGCATGTGCAACGGCGAGCGCAGCACGAGGTTCTCGCGTCCGTCTTCGATCAGACGGCGGGTGACGTTGTAGGGATCGCCATAATCCGACGGCAGCGCGACCTGCCCGTCCTCCATGACCTTGCGCCGGTCTTCTTCGGAAAACCCGGCCCAGAAGCCGTCTTCTGTGAAATCGGGGGCCGCAGCGATGCCGACAAACCCCACCACATGCTTCAACCGCTGCGTCAACAGCGACGCGATCCAGCCGCCCATGGACGACCCGACCAACACCACAGGCCCATCTGTCGTGGCCTCAATCACCGCTTGCGCATCGCGCGCCCAGTCGCCGATGCATCCCTCCTCAAACACACCACCCGACACGCCATGCCCCGAATAGTCGAACCGCAGGAAGGCGCGCCCGGTCAGCTTGGCCCAAGCCTCCAGATGCACCGCCTTGGTGCCTTCCATGTCGGATTTATAGCCAGACAGGAACACGATCATCGGCCCCTCGCCCTCGGTCCTGGCATAGGCCAGTCGGTGCCCGTTCGGTCCGTCGATGTGCTGTATCTTCGTCATGGCTGCCTCCGTTCCGGTTTGGCACGACTTTACGCAAAGCCTGCCGGAACCCAAGAGGCGTCAGCCGTTTTCCACCTCATCTAGCCGCAGCGCCAGCAGCCCACCCGCCAGCGACAATGCTGCAAACCCGATCAGCGACGCCACAGGCCCAGCCAGCGCCAGCAGCCCGCCGAACGCGCCGGTGATCAGGAGAAGCACGCCAGTCGCAGTGTTCGCCAAGGCCGCATAGGAGGACCGGGCGTCCTCGGGCGACATATCCACCAGATACACCGACCGCGCCGAGCGCACGCCCTGATAGGACAACATGAAGAAGAACAGGATCACAGGGATCACCCAAGCCGTCCCGGCCCAGCCGCTCAACTCGGCCAGCACCGCCAATGTGGCAAACCCGGCGGCCAGCATCCCTGACAGGAACAGAACCTTGCGCGAGGATTTGTCCGACAACCGTCCCCAAATATAGGACCCTGCAAAGGCCGCCGCCGCCGAGGCTAGAAGCAACGCACCCAAGCCCTGCAAGGCCGATTGCCCTCCGCCCAGCAAAACGAAGTACGGCGGCGCCAATGCGGTTACTGTCAGCAAGCCACGCACCGCGATGAAGAGGCGAAACTGGCGGTCCTCCTTCAGCGGTGTGAAATCGACCGATGTATCCTCGGTGTCCTCAGAAGCCCGTTCCTCAAGAAATGAAAACAGGATCGCCGCGGCACCCCAAAGCGCCGCCGCCAGCGTAATCGCCACGACAACCGGCATCACGTCGCGCAATAGACCCGACATCAGCAGCCCGGCAAAAACGATCACCGCGACCGAGGCCACTGATCCAGCAACACCCGTTACCGCTCCGCGACGGGTTTTCCCGACAGTCTTGCCCAGAATGTCCTTGTAACTGACCGAACAGGCCGCGCGTGCGACCGCCAGAACGGCTAGGGCAGCACAGAGCGCAACCCCGGCGGCCAGCCCCTCCAGAGTCAAAGCGATGAACACGATGGCCAGCGCGGCGATCCCCTGCCCTGCCGACCCAATCACCCAAGCCCATTTGCGGTGCCGCATGGACTGCACCCAGCCCGCAAAAGCGATCTGTGGCAGCAAAGCCCCCGCCTCGCGGATCGGCACCAACAACCCGGTCAGCGCAGCAGGTGCTCCCAAGGCGCCGGCAAGCCAGCTTAACACCAGTTTGGGGTCGACCAGCCCGTCCGCCACCTTGGTCATCGACAGGCTGACCATGTGGCGCAACCCGTTGCGCGCCTCACGGTCCCGAACCGAATCGTCCGCCCCTGTGATCTCTTCATAGGCGTCGGTGACGGGGTTGGTCATAAGGTGATTCCTGTGGCTGTAGGCGACCGCATGAGAACGCACCAGCACGTGATTGGTTCCCACCGCCCTCTAAATCCACAAATGCGATCAGAGGCTTGGCGCAAAATTCAATGGCATTAGGTTACCCTATTGTCACGTGACTAAAGAATCACATATAGTTCCAAACATGGATATGATCTTCAAAGCCCTCAACGACCCCGCCCGCCGTGCGCTGCTTGACAGCTTGCGGCGCAAGGACGGGCAGTCACTCAGCGAACTGGAAGAGCAGCTCGATATGAGCCGGTTCGGCGTGATGAAGCACCTCAAGGTTCTCGAAGACGCCCATCTTGTCATCCCGCGCAAACAGGGGCGGTTCAAATACCACTACCTGAACGCCCTCCCCCTGCAGGAAATGCTCGACCGATGGGTCGCGCCCTTCTTGAGGCCCCAGGCGCAGATGATGAGCGATTTGAAAACCCGATTGGAGAGAGAGACCAAAATGGGAAAACCCGATTTCATGATGCAGACCTTCATCCGCTGCTCGCAGGATGCGCTCTGGGATGCGCTGACCAAGGCCGATCAGATGGCCGCTTATCACTTCATGTGCAACGAGGTGCGCGGCGACGCGCGGCCAGACAACGTGACCGAGTTCATCAAACCCGATGGCGACCCGATGCTGCGGCAGATCACGACCGAGATGGACCCCAAAACCCGCATCGCGATGACGTTCGAGCCATTGTTCATGGGGCCAAACGCACCCGCGTCCCACATGGTCTACCTGATCGAGGCACAGGGCGAGACCTGCAAGCTGACCATCGAACATTACGACATGGCTCCGGGTCAGGAAGGCTTTGCCGAAGGCTGGGCGCGTCTGGCGGCATCTCTCAAGTCGTACCTGGAAACGGGCACCGCGCTCAAGATGGCAAGCTGAAGGACCGTCACCATGACCAAACCAGATTTCATGATGGAAACGTATATCCGGTGTACGCAGGATGCGCTTTGGCACGCGCTTACCTCGGCGGACGCGGTGGCGAATTACGACTTCCTCGGCCAAAGCGCCCGGCGCGAAGGCGACACGCTGATCTACATGACGCCAGACGGGTTCGAGACCTTGCACAGCCGCGAGATCACGCTCGACCCGAAGACCCGGATTGTCACGACATTCGAACCCAAATGGGAACCCGACGCCAAGACCAGCGAGGTGACCTATCTGATCGCCGTCGAAGGGGAATACTGCAAGCTGACGATGGAGCATCGCGGCTTGGCGCATGACCCAAGCAGCGGCACAGCCGATGGATGGGTGCGCACCTTGTCAGGTCTCAAAACCTGGCTGGAAACCGGTCAACCGATGCATTTCGGCGGTGACCATCTTTGGGACGCGCAGGAAGGAGAAGAGGCATGACCTTCCCCACCGAACTCGGCATCCTCACCTGCCTGATGATCCTCGCCGCGAGCCTGTGGATTCCCTACATCGTCGGCGTCAACAAACACGCGATTGCCGGAACCGACCCATTTGTGCGCCCCACCCCGCTCGACCAGTTTCCGGCATGGGTGCATCGCGCGCACAGGGCGCATCTGAACCTGCTGGAACAGGCACTGCCGTTTTCGGTTCTGGTGCTGATCCTGAACGCGATCGACGGGTTTACCGGACTGACCTACTGGACCGCCATCGTTTTCTTCTGGGTGCGTGTGATCCACGCCGTCGGCATGATCTCGGGCTTTGCCAAGATGCCGCTCCGGCCGATGCTGTTCCTGATCGGCTGGGCGTGTTGCCTGATCATGGCCTATGCGGTGTTCGCCGCGCGGTTCTGAAACGGCGTAGGGTGCGTGCTTGCACGCACCTTTTACTTATCCGCCGATGTAAGCACCGCTCTTGGGGCGGTAAAAGTTCTTCTGGTTGTGCAGACGCCCCAGCAGATCATTGATCCGCTTCATCGACGCATCGACGGCGCGGGTGTTCTCACAGGGGCGCAGCGGGTCTGCATCCTGGCTCAGAACCGTAGAGTTCAAAGACCGCTTTGTCGTCCGCAGCGCGTCCTCGATCAGTTCCATGTCTTCGACGGTCAGTTCGAATGTCTTGTTGTAGCCGGGCATTGTCTGCTCTCCCGTGTCGTATGACGCAAAAAGTTTCCGATAGTGGAATGTCGTTATACATAGCAATTGCGTCGCTTTCGTCCATAGCGAAAGAAAAGATTAACTCGTTGTTTATAAACGTTTTCCAATAATACATTGGTATACCGCGCAAGAATATTGCGTGACCGATGGCAAAACGCCCGACTCACCGGGTCGTTTCCGGCCCGCCCTGTCTTGACGCGCCCCGCCCCCCCTGCCAAAAGCCGCGCACGATACATAACCCGCAACCGGGCGTTCCGTGGGCGCCAAACTGACGAGGAGCTAGGCCGATGAGCCAGATTTCCCTGACCTTCCCCGATGGCAATGCGCGTGAATTCGATGCAGGTGTGACCCCAGCATACGTCGCCGAGAACATTTCCAAATCGCTTGCCAAGAAAGCCATCTCTGCCACCGTCAACGGCGCGCATTGGGATCTGCAATGGCCGATCACCACCGACAGCAGCATCGCCATCAACACCATGCAGGACGACGCGCCCGCGCTCGAACTGATCCGGCATGACCTTGCCCATATCATGGCGCGCGCTGTGCAAGAGATCTGGCCGGACGTCAAAGTCACAATCGGCCCGGTCCGCGACAATGGCTGGTTCTACGATTTCGACCGTCAGGAGCCGTTCACCCCGGAAGACCTCGGCGCAATCGAAAAGCGGATGAAAGAGATCATCAACGCCCGCGATGCCGTCCGGACCGAGCTCTGGACGCGCGATCAGGTGCGCCAGTACTACACCGACAACAATGAGCCCTATAAGGTCGAGATCCTCGACAAGATCCCCGATGGCGAAGACATCCGCATGTACTGGCACGGCGACTGGATGGACCTCTGCCGCGGTCCGCACCTCCAGCACACTGGTCAGGTACCTGCGGATGCGTTCAAGCTGATGAACGTCTCGGCCGCCTATTTCCTTGGCGACAACACCCGCCCGATGCTGCAGCGCATCTATGGCGTGGCGTTCAAGAACCGCGATGACCTGAAACAGTACCTGACCTTCCTCGAAGAGGCCGAAAAGCGCGATCACCGCAAGCTGGGCCGCGAGATGGATCTCTTCCACATGCAGGAAGAGGCCCCCGGTCAGGTCTTCTGGCACCCCAACGGCTGGACCGTCTACACCACCCTACAGGATTACATGCGCCGCAAACAGCGCTCAGGCGGGTATCTCGAGATCAACACACCGCAGGTGGTAGATCGCAAGCTTTGGGAAGCGTCGGGGCACTGGGAAAAGTACCAGCACCACATGTTCATCGTGGAAGTCGACGAAAGCCGTGACGGAGAGAACGACGATGCCAGCGCCAGGAACAAGGATCAAACCCGCATCAACGCGCTCAAGCCGATGAACTGCCCCTGCCACGTGCAGGTGTTCAATCAAGGCCTGAAATCCTATCGGGACCTGCCCTTGCGGCTGGCCGAATTCGGATCGTGTGCCCGGTTCGAACCCTCGGGCGCGCTGCACGGCATCATGCGGGTGCGCGGCTTTACGCAGGACGACGCGCATATCTTCTGCACCGAAGACCAGATTCAGGCCGAATGCGCTCGGTTCATCGACTTCCTTGCAAACGTCTACCAAGAGCTCGGTTTCCCCGAGTTCGAAATCCGCTTTGCCACCCGTCCGGAAAAACGCGTCGGCAGTGACGAAAGCTGGGACTATGTCGAAGGTGCGCTGGAAAACGCGATCAAGGCGGTGGGTCGGGACTATACACTCGAACCCGGCGACGGTGCGTTCTACGGTCCGAAACTCGACTTCTACCTGACCGACGCAATCGGCCGCGTCTGGCAGTGCGGCACCTTCCAGGTCGACCCGAATCTGCCGGAGCGCCTTGGGGCCAGCTATATCGGTCAGGACGGCGACCGGCACCGGCCGTTCATGCTGCACCGCGCGTGCCTTGGGTCGTTCGAACGGTTCATCGGCATCCTGATCGAGAACTGGGAAGGCAAACTGCCCTTCTGGCTGGCCCCGCGTCAGGTGGTCGTGGCCTCCATCGTGTCCGAGGCTGATGACTACGTGCAGGAGGTTGTGGCGGAATTGACCAAGGCGGGCGTTCGCGCCGAGGCGGACATCCGCAACGAGAAGATCAACTATAAAGTCCGCGAGCATTCCGTCGGCAAGGTCCCGGTGATCCTTGCCATCGGCCACCGCGAGGTCGAGGAGCGAACCGTGACCATTCGGCGGCTCGGCGAGAAGGAAACTTCTGTAACATCGCTGGCGGAGATCGTGAGCAGCCTCAAAAAAGAGGCGACGCCGCCCGATCTTCTGTAACATTCCAGCTCCGCAAGTTTTCAAAAAGGCCTCGTTTTGTTACGAGGCCTTTCCTATTTTCTTGAAATTCGTAAGAAATATTCCTGTTACAACCTCACCATGCGTCACGCACGCGTGAAGCACACCGCCGTGAATAGCGCGACAGGCTGACGCGGGGCATGCTTGGTACATCGGCGGTTAATAGAACACGCCGACCCAGTTCAACTCGTAAGGTAACCAAAAGGACCATCTCATGTCGAAAGCACTCAAGACCGCTGCCATTGTAAGTGCCGTTGCGGCCAGCTTTGTAGCACAAACCACCACTGCCACAGCCCAAGCCAAGGAAAAGTGCTTTGGGATATCTTTGGCAGGTCAGAATAGCTGCGAAGCAGGTCCCGGTACAACTTGCGCCGGCACATCAACAGTGGACTACCAAGGGAACGCATGGACCATTGTCGATGCCGGTAAGTGCATGGAAATTGAACTTCCCGCGATGGCGGATGGTACCCCTCGCATGGGTTCGCTGGAAGCACTCGACCGCGACCTGCCGCAGGGCTGATTTTTGAGACCGGTCGGTGTACACTCCGACCTGCCACATCAAACTGTAAGCCGGGCCTTTGCCCGGCTTGTCTCCAAAGAGACTTGCCATGCCTGACGCCTCACATGCCTTCCCGCACTTGCCCGCCCTGCCCGGTGTCGGCTACAAAGCGCAGCATTTCAGCGACATCCTGAACGATCCTGCGCCGGTTGGATGGCTTGAGATTCATGCCGAGAATTACATGGGCAATGGTGGGCGACCGTTGGCGCAGATGCGCGTGCTGTCAGAGCGATTTCCCATCTCGGTTCATGGCGTCGGACTGTCGATCGGCGGCGAAGGCCGTCTTGATCCGGACCATCTCGCGCGCCTCAAGCATCTTTGCGACTGGCTCAATCCAGCCAGCTTTTCCGAACATCTGGCGTGGTCGACCCATGACAGCCACTTCCTGAACGACCTGCTGCCTTTGCCCTACACCAACGACACGCTGACCCGCGTCGCGGATCATATCGACGAAGTGCAGGATGTGCTGGGTCGTCGGATGCTGCTGGAGAACCCATCCTCTTATCTCGCCTTTGCGGAAAGCACGTGGTCCGAAACCGATTTCCTGGCAGAGATCGTGCGCCGCACTGGTTGCGGCCTGCTGCTCGATGTGAACAACGTGTTCGTGTCAGCGACCAATCTCGACTATTCCCCGCAAGGCTATATCGACGCCTACCCGCTTGAGGCTGTTGGAGAAATCCATCTGGGCGGCCACGATGAAGACGAAGACGACCACGGCGCACTCTTGCTGATCGACAGCCATGGGCGCGAGGTGGTGGACCCGGTCTGGGCCCTTCTGGATTACACGCTGGCAAAATCCGGACCGAAGCCCGTGCTGGTGGAATGGGACACGGATGTGCCAGACTGGCCTGTCCTTGCCGAGGAAGCACGGCGCGCCGAAAACGCGCTGGCCCGTGTGCTGGTATGATCAGCCAATCCGTCTTTCGCGCCTCGCTGCTGAACCCCTCAGCGCCGATCCCCGAGGGCCTGACCGATGGTCACGACCGCCCGGCGGGTCGTCGCTACGGGGTCTATCGCAACAACGTCACCGTGTCGTTGCGCGAAGCTCTGGTCGCCGGATTTCCATCGATCGTCAGCCTGATCGGACGCGAAAACTTTGATCACGTCGCCCGCGCCTATCTACGACAGTCACCGCCCGTATCGCCGCTAATGATGCATTACGGCGCAGATTTTCCCGCCTTTCTTGCGACCGTCGAACAGCTTGCACCTTTGCCATATCTCAGCGACGTCGCCCGGATCGACGTGGCTATGCGGCAAAGCTATCACGCGGCTGACAGCTTCGGCATTGACCCCGCTTCGTTACAGGCGCTGGACGAAGACACGCTTTTGAACACACGGTTCGGCTTTGCTCCGTCAATGATCCTTTTGCGCTCGGCCCGACCGATCGGGTCGATCTGGCACTACACCCTACGCGGCGGCGAGAAACCAACCGGCAATCCCGAGGACGTCTTGATCCTGCGCGCAGAGTTCGACCCCGAGCCGTTCATCCTTGGCCCCGGTGCGGGCGACGTGGTTGAAGCGCTGCAAGGCGGCATGCCTTTCGGCCCAGCCATCGAAACCGGTGGCCCTGGCTTCGACCTTGGCGCACTTCTTGGATTACTGCTTTCACACAGCGCCATAACCAACCTGAACAACTGACATTTCTGCCAACGAAAGACCCCCGCCATGGACCGACTGATTTTCCTCCATAACTCCGTTTTTTCCTCGGTCGAGCGCATGTTCGGCGGTCTGGTCCCACTGCTCGCGCGGTTCGTGTTCGCGGCGACGCTGCTGATGTATTTCTGGTCGTCGGTGATGACGAAACTCGGGGATGGCCTCATGGGAATTTTTATCCCTTCCACAGGCGCTTACGCGCAGATCTTCCCAAAACAGATGGAGGCGGTAGTCTACGATGTATCACAGCTCAGCATCTTTCATTGGGCGGTCGTGGTTGCTGGCACATGGGCCGAGTTCATCCTGCCGCTTCTCATCGTGATCGGGCTCTTCACGCGCCTGGCGGCGCTGGGGATGATCGGGTTTGTGGTCGTGCAATCCCTGACCGACCTCTACGGTCATGGCGGGATCGCACATGCGGAAACATTAGGCGCATGGTTAGACAAGGTGCCTGACAGCGCAATCCTGGATCAGCGCGCGTTCTGGATGCTGATCCTTGTCACGCTGGTGATCAAAGGTGCCGGAGTTCTGTCCTTGGACCGCATTCTATCGCGGCAGGTTCTTGGAGCACCCGCCACCGCCTGACCCCTTGCACCCAACCACAGGGCCGTTATCTCTGACAGGACTACAGTCAGGGGGCGACATGTCGGATCGTACGGTTCTCAAGATCAGCGGCGCGGATGCACGGCACTTCCTGCAAGGGCTGGTGACGAATGATGTCGAACGGTTGGATCATGGTCTGGTCTATGCCGCGATGCTGACCCCACAAGGCAAGTACAGGGCGGATTTCTTCCTTGTTCCCAAAGGCAAAGACATCCTGCTTGATGTAGACAATGGTTTGGCCCCGGGCCTGAAGCAGGCATTGACCATGTACAAACTGCGGTCGAAGGTCGAGATCGAAGAAACCGACCGCAGGGTCACACGGGGTCTGGGCGATGCGCCCGAGGGCGCCTTTGCCGACCCGCGCGATCCTGCGATGGGCTGGCGCGGCTATGATGGTCAACCGGGCGATGAAGGCATCGACTGGGACGCCGTTCGCGTGGCAGCCTGCGTTCCCGAAAGCGGCATCGAACTGACGCCAGACAGTTTCATCCTGGAAATGGACTTCGAGCGCCTCAACGGGGTCGATTTCCGCAAGGGCTGTTATGTTGGGCAGGAAGTCACCGCCCGGATGAAGCACAAAGCCGAGTTGCGCAAAGGGCTGGCACAGGTCGCGGTAAACGGCACGGCCCCGGTGGGCACCGAGATCCTGGCAGAGGGCAAATCGGCAGGCACGCTTTATACGCAGGCCAACGGCGCGGGCATTGCCTACCTTCGGTTTGATCGTGCCACCGGCCCGATGCAGGCAGCAGACGCCGTCGTGCATCGGACCTGAAGGCCTCTAGGCGGTCATGTGCCCCTCTGCACGCACATGCACCTCTTGTGCGCCTGCGGATCGCATCAGCGCGGCTGAGGCGGCATTGAAGCGCCAATAGGTGACCTTCCACATCGTCAGGCCTTCTTTGACCAAAGCGGCTTGCATGGCCTGCACAAGAGCGCGGCCGATGCCCTGTCGGCGATGGCTGTCCAGAACGCTGATGTGATGCAGATATCCCTGTAGGCTTTGATTGAGGAACGGGTTGGCGTCGCGCTCTTCGATCTCGTAGCTGAGAAATCCAACACAGCGCCCGGCATCTCGCCAGACAAGCACGGTCAAGCCCTTCTCGGTCATCGCGGTTCGGAAAAACGCAAGATAATCGGCGTCCGCGCCATAGGGCGCAAAGATATCCGGGCGGGCATCGACATGGGTCTGCTGCACCTGCCGTAGGGCGGGCAGGATATCCGGCAGGTGATCGGGGGAAAGGATCTCTATCATGATATAGGCCTCCTGGCTGTTGCCGGAGGCCTTTTGACCCATGTGAGTCCCCCGACGGTTTCGGGGGATATGCGCGCGGGCCCCGAGGTCAGGCGCGCTCGGAATATTCCATCGTTTCGGTGTTGACGATGATCATCTCGTCCTGACCGACAAACGGCGGCACCATGACCTTGACCCCATTGTCGAGGATCGCAGGTTTGAAGCTGTTCGCGGCTGTCTGACCTTTGACAACCGGCTCGGTCTCTTCGATCTTGCAGGTGACCTTCTGCGGCAGCGTGGCGTTCAACGCTTCCGCCTCGTGGAATTCCACGACGATGGTCATCCCGTCCTGAAGGAACGGACGACGCTCGCCCAGAATGTCGGCAGGAAGTTCGACCTGATCATAGGTATCCGTGTCCATGAAGACGAGGTTACCATCTGTCTCGTAAAGGAACTGCATGTCCTTCTGTTCAAGTCGCACGCGTTCCACCTTGTCGGCAGAGCGGAAGCGCTCGTTGAGCTTGGACCCGTTGCGCAGGTTCTTCATTTCCACCTGCGCAAAGGCTCCACCTTTGCCGGGCTTCACGTGATCGACTTTTACAGCAGCCCAAAGGCCACCGTTATGCTCCAGCACAAAGCCGGGTCGAATTTCGTTTCCGTTGATTTTGGGCATGGCTAAACTTTGTCAAAAGGTTGATTCAACTTTGACCGCCTCTATATCTGGGCGATGGTACGCTGTCCAGACAACCAGATCTCGTTTCGCACCTGCGGAAAGCTATGCATATTTCGCATAAAAGGTATGCAAAAGTAGGGTATCCGAATCATCTGGAATGCGCCATAAGCAACCCCACGCCGGAAAACACAAGAGCAATAATCACAGGACGGATCATGAAAGATTTCGTTGACGGTACCGCCTTCAACGCTGAGCAAGGTAATCGCGCGCGCAAGCTGTTTGCTGCCGTGGTTCTTGCCGCATTGGATGACGCGATCGCAGATGACAAGAAGTATGGAAACGGCCCCGAGCAGATCGCGCGTTGGGCGCGGTCCCGCGATGGCCGCGAAGTGCTGAGCTGTGCGGGCATCGACCCGAATGAACGCGTCGTCGCAGGACTGATGGAATTTGTCGGCAAAGGTGTTCGCACCTCTGTTGCGCTGTCGCGCGAGGAAAGTGAGCGTCGCAACGCTGCTGCCCAGCAAGCCGAAGCCGCATAAGAGACGTCATTCATTTAGGAGAACGCGTCCATTTCGGGCGCGTTCTCCTTTTTTGTACGTTTGTGCTTGGATCGTCGCCCTGTTATGGGCGTCAGTCGAAGTCTTGTGAGATCAACATTCGGTGAATTTCGCGACGTACGAGTTTGCGTACGTTCCGCGTTATGCGCTCTCCGAGAGCCCCCTGCAATTCTTGCCGGACGATATCGACGACCATTTGTCGAAGAGTCTCTTCATCAATTTCCAGCGCGGGCGTGTCGTCCTGCGCAAAGGTCTGCACCACAGCGGTCGAGGCAGCGACCTCTTCCGCAACGGGCGTCTGATAGGCCTGTGACTGCGGCCATGCATCCTCTGCATGGAGCACATTCGACTCCTCGACTACAGCCTCATCCATCGCGTCTTCATAGGGCGCTTCAGGCCACGTCATGGGCTCTGAGATGGCTGACAGTTCATCTGCATCGGGGCGATCGCGCTCTTCCTCGAAATCCTGAGTTCCGCGTGCAACCCAGCGTCCGAGCGCGGCCACCTTGTCTTCCAATGTCTGCGGTGGCGCTGGCATGGGTTGGGGCTCAGCCTCAACCGACTCGGCGGCGATCTCTTCATCGCCATGCCAATTCGTGTCTTCGACGGTCACGTCTTCAGCTTCGTCGTCGTCCCCCTCGGACTGATACGCTTCGCCGTCAGACGGCACAGATGCCTCATTGTCGTCTTCGTCCGCAGCCTCGGACTCATCCTCAGACTGCCAGTCATCTGAGGATTCGGTCGTCCAATGGGCATCATCTGCACGCGCTGACGTATGGCCCTCATCCTCAAAGTCATCGTCATCGGTCAGGCCCAACGCGGCCGACACTTCTTCGTCGATCAACCGGCTCAGCTCGTCCCGCTCTGCGACAGAACTTTCGTCCTGTTGAGCGCCGTCTGACGGGTGCCAGTCTTCCTCTTCGTCTGGCTGCCAGTCCTCTTCAGAGGCTCGCGCATCGTCGGAGTGGTGTTCCGCCTCTTCCTGCTCGTCCGCATGATATGCGGTGTCATCGCTGGACTCCGGAGGGCTGAACGTGTCGATGTCGGGAAAGGCGCCTTCAACTTCGCCAAAATCGGCAAGACGCGCATCGCGTGGAATATCATCGATCGACCGCTCTGCATCCCATGTTGTCGCGGGCAGGATCGGCTGCGTCAAGAGAACCGGCTCGGACGGCCGCTCGGCGTCCTGTACGTCTTCCTTGACCCGATGCGCAGCAGTCAGAATCAATCTGCCCGGTTTTTCCGGCTTGCGCATGATCGGAGTCGCCCTGACTTCTTCCGCAACAAGCTTGCGAATTGACGACAGAACGTCCTCTATTTCCACGTTTGTCACGGGATCAGACATGGCTCACCACTGCTACCTCGACGAGAGCGTAACTTGGCAACGCGTTTCGCACAACAGATGAGGCGAAACTTAGTTTTTCCCTAGGGACTTCAGAACACGGTCAAGCTGCTGACCCTGTTTGCTTTTCTGAAGTGGGCTGTCCTTCACGAGATTATAGTAGTTAACCGGGTCATATTGCTGCACGTTCAGCCGCAAGTCCGTTGCGGTCAGCCGCCCGATTGTTGACAGGACGCGGTACGCCGCGATTCCCTGATCCACCTGCGCCGAAATCTGCGCAGACCGGGCATTCAGCAGTTCCTGTTCGGCATTGAGAACATCCAGTGTCGTGCGTGCGCCAAGGGCTGCTTCTTCCCGAACGCCACGGAAGGCCACTGTGGCCGCGCGCACCTGCTCGTCTGTCGAAGCAAG
>NZ_JAEPMO010000228.1 GCF_017643905.1 Marivita sp. | reverse complement strand
CGGCCGTTGGCGTCGCAGTCTGGATCCTGCTCCGGCAGGGCAAGCACGCCGCAGAGGCCGACCTCGCCATCCGCCGCGCCGATGCCCGTGTCCGCGCGCTGCAAACGTCCAAGGACATCCGTCATGACCTTCAAAACACTGCTCATACCGATCTTGAGCGTCGGGCTGACCGCTGGATGCGCGATTGATCCGCGGGGGCTGCGCGACGATTGCGATTGGGCTGAGCCCATTCGTCCGTCCCGTCAGGATGTGCTGAGCGATGCCACTCTGGCCCGGATCGTTGCCCATAATGAAGTCGGCGCGCGGCTCTGCGGGTGGCAGCCATGACCGTGGCCACTTTGAGCGAAGGTCCGGCGATCCTCGTTGGCTATGCTTGGCGTCTGCAGATTGAGGCAGAGGCACCGGTTTTTGCGGACGGTGCAAGCTATGCCGGCCATCTGCGCCTCAAGCCCAGTGACCCGACGCTACTGGCAGAACTCTCAAGCGCTGATGGCGGGATAGAGCACGTCACCGATACGGTGTTGGAACTGTCTTTGACGCCCTCCCAAACCGCAGGGCTCACGCCCGGCCGTGTGGTGTTGGACTTGGTGCGCACCGATCTCGAGCCAGACCTGCACTTGGGCTTTCTCATTGAGATCCCCGTGATGCTGCCGGTGACCCGAGGGCTAAGCCCATGAGCGAAGCGGTTCCGCAAACAGGCCCGATCACCATCACGGCGCCGATCAAGGTGCGCGTTGTCTCTGGGCCCTTCCGCATTCGCCTTGGCGGCCAGCCAGGACCGCAGGGGGCGACAGGCCCACAAGGCGACAAGGGCGATCAAGGTGATCCGGGCATCACGATCCTGCCCACCGACGCCCCCATCAATGGAGGATTTTTCTGATGGCCAATACCATCCAACTCAAACGCCGCGTCTCCGGCGTGGCGGGTGCGCCCGCGGCACTGAAATCAGGCGAGCTTGCTCACAACGAGGTCGACAACACGGTCTATGTCGGCAAGGGCGACGACGGCAGCGGCAATGCAACCTCCATCGTCCCCGTAGCAGGGAGTGGCGGCTTTCTGGCGCTGGTGGGCACGCAGACCGTAAGTGGGGCGAAAACATTCTCGACCGCTCCGAAGTCTAGCCAAGATGCCAGCAGCGGGACTGATCTTGTCCGCAAGTCGCAGGTCGACAGTCTGCTATCAGCGAAAGCGCCCTTGGCGTCACCCACCTTCACAGGATCGCCCACGGCGCCGACGGCGGTCGCGGGCACGGACTCGACACAGATTGCAACGACGGCCTTCGTCAATCAGGCCATTGCCGGCTTTGGCGCCGGCGACATGGCAAAATCCACCTATGACACCGACAATGATGGCAAGGTGGATGCCGCGGAAGTTGCTGATGCCGCTCCCTGGGCCGGGATCACCGGCAAGCCTACGAGCTTTACGCCCTCCAGCCACAGCCATTCGATCGCGCAAGTCACGGGGCTCCAGACGGCGCTGGATGCAAAAGCACCTCTCGCGTCGCCGGCACTATCAGGATCGCCGACCGCCCCCACTGCAACGGCCGGTACGAACACAACGCAGATTGCGACAACAGCCTTTGTGGCTGCTGCCATCGGTGCGCTTATTGATGCCGCTCCCGGCGCCATGGATACGCTGAACGAGTTGGCAGCCGCTCTGGGTGATGATCCGAACTTTGCGACCACGGTTACGAACGCGCTGGCGGGCAAACTCGCCGCGGCCTCGAACCTCTCTGATCTGCCGAACAAGACGACAGCACGCTCGAACCTTGGGCTGGGGTCCATGGCCACGCAAGCCTCCAGCAATGTCACGATCACCGGCGGCTCGATCGAGGGGATCGCACTCGATGGAGGGATTTTTTGATGCCGGATAATCGACGACAAAAACTTAAAGCCACCCGAGGAGAAGCGGTCGCGCGCACGTATGGTTCCTGGCTGGAAATGCGGCGCCGGGTCGCAAGGCCTGATCCTAGACGCAAGAATGATGCCTACGCAGGGATCAAGATATCTGATCGTTGGTCTAAGTTCGAAGTGTTCTTGACGGATATGGGCACGAGGCCTGATGGCATGACGCTCGACCGCATCAATCCGAGGGGCAATTACGAGCCATCGAATTGCCGCTGGGCCGACGCAATTACGCAATCGAGAAACAGGACGTACTGTGCGCTTTCCGAGAAAGCGGCAGCAGAAATTCGAGAACTCTATGCTCGTGGTTTGTCGCAGCAGGTCATTGGTGATCTGTTCAACTGCAGCCAACGCCAAATCAGCAACGTTGTACGCGAGCTGGCGTGGGCGGAGACTGGTAGAGTACAAATAGGCAGGAGCACAGCCTTGGTCTCGCGCCCTTCTGGAAATGAAGGGCAGACAAATGGTTAACACGATTCTCGTCAAGCGCACCACCGTCGCCGGCCGGGTGCCGACCGCGGCGCAACTCGCTGCTGGGGAACTGGCGGTAAATGTCCCCGACGGCAAGCTGTTTCTGAAGCGTGTCTCCGGTGCGGAAACTGTGGTCGAGCTTGGACAGACGGGGCCTCAGGGGCCAGCTGGGCCGCAAGGTGCCACCGGTGCTACGGGTGCGAGTGGTCCAACTGGTCCGCAAGGGCCAGCCGGCCCAACTGGGGCTACCGGTGCCACGGGTCCAACGCCGGCGCATCAATGGTCTGGCACGAGCCTTCGGTTTTATACTGGCACCGCTTGGGGCGCTTACGTCAATCTCAAGGGCGCAACTGGTGCCGCAGGGGCAACCGGTGCAACTGGGCCTCAGGGCGACGCCGGTCCAACTGGACCGCAAGGTCCGGCAGGTCCGACCGGGGCAACAGGCACAAAAGGTGACACAGGCCCGACAGGTCCTCAGGGCCCAACGGGTGCCACAGGACCGACGCCCGCCCATCAATGGTCCGGAACCAGCCTGCGCTTTTACAACGGTTCCACTTGGGGGACTTACGTCAACCTCAAAGGCGATACCGGCGCCACCGGACTAACCGGCGCGACAGGTCCCAAGGGGGATACAGGCGCCACTGGCCCAACGGGACCGCAGGGGCCGGCTGGCCCAACTGGTCCGACCGGCGCAACAGGCCCTCAAGGTCCCGCGGGAGCGGATGGATCGCCCGATACCGCGGGACAGGTTCTGGCCAAGCTGGTGACGGTGGATGGCTCTGGGTCTGGAATTGATGCCGACTTGCTTGATGGCAGCCACGCCAGTGCCTTTGCCAAACTGACAGGAGCGACCTTCACCGGCACCGTCACCGCGCCGAACTTCGTCTCCTCCTCGGACGCGCGTCTCAAATCTGACATCGCGCCCATCATCGAGGCACTGGCCAAAGTGCAGGCGCTGACCGGCGTCACCTTCACCATAGCGGGCAGTGATACCCGACAGATGGGCCTCATCGCGCAGGAGGTGCAGGCCGTAGCACCCGAGGCTGTGGTCGAAGCCGAAGGTGTGCTGCGCCTCGCCTATGGCAATCTCGTGGGCCTCTTGGTCGAGGCCATCAAGGACCTCGCCCAAGAGGTCGATCAGCTGAAAAGGACCGCACCGTGATCGAGACCGGACTGCATGTCATCTACAACACGGGCTCGCGCCTGCATTACGCCGTCGATGTCCAGGACACCTATGCAGGGATTGCAGTGTTTGAAGTTTGCGAAGCAGGCACGGGCCTGCGAGATGGCTTTGGAATGCTCCCATGGAATGAACTGCTGCCCCTGCTTGAGACGCCTTTTGCCTATGTCACGCGCTCAGGCTTTGTGGACCTCGAAAGAAATGGTCTGTTTGTCCCAGACCTTCCCGAGTGTCCCCATGGCGGTCTCTACAAGGGCCGATCCTATGTCTTCCTCGATGGCATGCACGGCTATGATGAACTCACCGATTATGCACTGATCGACATCATGACGGACAACGCTGGGTTTCCACTGCCGTGGCGCAACCGGTTTGCCCAATCTGCCCGCGAAAAGGTGGATTATTCTTTCCGCCATCGGGCGCGCATGCAGGCATCCAATGCATTGGTCATCTTCATGCCCATCAAGGGACAGCTATCCTCCGCTCGGATCGAGATCCTCTGCGATCAGGACCCCATCCTGCTGAACGGCACCACTGTCGCTGGCCGGATCGATGATGCAACCATCCCCAATGACGGTCAGTGGTTCAAACAGTTCTACTTCCACGCGGCAGCGGCGGAGGAACCTATCACCGTTCCTGCAGGCGGCCGTGCCCAAGTGCCCGTCGCGCTGAAATGGAATGGGTATGGTACGCCGTGCGCGCACGAACTGGCACTGAAGCTCGAGAGCGACGCTGGTTATCTGCCCAAACGGCGGCTGATGACCGATGCGAGCGGCGCGGGCAGCTTTGCCGTCGACGCGCTGGGACTCCGTCCGGGAGATCAGATTGCGGTCAAGATCAACACTGAGCATTACACCGCAATCGGGAAGATTATCCTGGAGGTGGTGTGATGGAAATCGCGACCACGACCGAGTTCCAGCTGATCTATCCCGCTTTCGTCCTGCACAAGCACTGGGAGATGCCCGAGGGTTTCAATGACCGACTTTACGCGCTGGCGGCCGAGGATGCGGTGGCGAACCGCATTCAAGACGCGGGCGACGGCCGTAACGTTGGCGACCAGACCAACCATCTCGGACATTTGCGGCACAACTTCCTGATGGACCGGCAGGACCCGGCCATCGCAGTACTGGCGCAGATGGT
>NZ_JAEPMO010000163.1 GCF_017643905.1 Marivita sp. | reverse complement strand
ATCTCGGCAAAGGTCTCACCAGTTTCCGGCCGCTGCGGCTCCAGCGAAACATACCCCTCCCCGAACAGCCCCGCCGAAATCGCATTCACCATCTGCATCAGCCGCGGATCGGAGCGCCAGTTGCCTGTCAGGGGCGAGGCCGCCTCGGGGTTCTGCCGCTCGAGCGCCTCGCTCAGACGGGGATCAGCCCCTTGGAAGCCCATGATCGACTGCTTGGTATCGCCGACGATGAGCACGCGCTTGGCAGATTGTGCGATGCGCCAAAGCAGCGCGAACTGCACCGGGTTCGTGTCCTGGAATTCGTCAATGATGACGCAATCGACCTCGGACAGAAGCGCGTTCAGGATTTCCGGACGCGTCCTCAGAAGGCGCTCGGCATCGCAGATCATGTCGGCATAATCGATGACGCCCGCTTCGCGCTTCATGTCGGCGTATTTCGACATCACTTCCTGGGCGCCATAAACTAGCGCCGTGAGATGCGCGCAGGCGTCTTCCAAGGGACCGGGGTGGACCGCGATATCCGCGGCCGCCGCAATCACCTCATCAGAAAGTGCATCATAGCCATCCGGTGTCGGCGCGCCCCGCTTCGACTGACGCAACTCGCTCAGGGCTTTCCAGAGCCCCCAATCCCGACGGATCTCCCCAGGGCGCTGGGCGCGCTTCATGTTGCGGAAGTCTTTTCCAAAAGCTGTGCGCGCAGCCGCGGAGGTCGCATGGGCGGCGAGGTCATTCGGGAATGCCGCCAAAAGGGCATCAATCGCCGCAAGCAAGCGCGCCTCCAAGGTCGCCCCATCTGGCTCGACCCGACCGTAGAGAGCCCGCAGGCGCGCGACCGCAGCGTCCGCCAGTTGCGGGTCATTCCCGTTGTCGCCAAGGCCCCGGAGCAGATCGACCGTGGTCAAGATCCTGCCTCGGAAACTGTCTTCCTTACTGGCATTCGAGGAGAAACTCGGCCGGTACCCAAACCGCGGCAGGTCGGCCTTGACCGCCTCAAGCGACTGCGCATGCGCCATAGCTTGGCGGATCAGGAGATCCCGCTCCGCCTCGGCCAGGGCGCGCGGCTGGGGCGAGGCTCCGGCAGCGAATGCGTGTTCTGACAGAATTCGCAGACCAAGACCGTGGATGGTCGAGACATAGGCCTGTTCGACGGCCAGCGCCGCCTCAACCATTCCCTCAGCCAAAAGGCTCGCCCGGATACGGCCGCGCAACTCCGCGGCCGCAGCCTCGGTAAAGGTCACAGCGAGAATGCGATCGGGCGCGACAAGTTTGCCCTTCACCCATTTGGTCAGGTCCGACTTGATCCGAAAGGTTTTGCCCGAGCCCGCCCCGGCCGGAACGATGGTCAGCATCTCAGTCATCGATGTCCTCCATGCTATCATCGGCCTCGGTGCCAGGCATCATGAAACGCGAGACTAGCGGCGAGGCATCGAGAGCATAGGGTGCGAGGTTTGCCGTTTTCTCGAAGAATTTGCGGTCATCTTCGCTGTTAAGGCGGATCGTCCCTGCCCCTACTTCGGCCAGCCGCGTGATCAGAAGATCCATGGCCTGCACGGATATCCCGCCTTCCACGACGGTGACGACGCCATCGGGTGGCTCCAGCCCTTCGAGCAGAACGCCCTGGTCGTTGATAAGGTGGTAGGCAACCCCGATCCTTGGGCTGCCTGCCAAGGCAGCCTCCAGGACTTCGCCAGTTCGTTCGGGCCGTTTGAGCATTTCGCGGTAGAGGCCGAGCTGCAGATCCCAGCCTGCTTCAAGGCGCGCGCGGCGTTTGGGCGTGCCGCTTTTTTTGTGGTCGACGACCAGAAGGCTGCCATCTTCCAGTTGAAGAAGGCAGTCCGCGCGTCCGCGCAGCAAGATGCCGAGTGCCTCGCCCTGAATACCGATCTCATTGTCAATCACGCGGGCACCAAGGCCTTCAAGTGTATTGCGCCAAGCATGGGCCGCCGTTCCGACATCGCGAAGCAGCCCCTCACGTTCGACCGCCCAGATCGACCGCTGCAAGAACGGCGCATATTTGCGAATGGCCGAGGTGAGCAACTCCGGCACCGCGACCTCGATCTGGTCATGATCTGGCAACGGCGCATCCTTGGGAAACAGAAACTCCAGCACGTCATGCGCGATGGTGCCGGCAACCATGACGTTCAGCCCATCAGGCGCCCAGCTCACTGGTTCCGCGCCGAACTCGGACAGACTCCAGGCAAGCGGGCTGACCATGAGCGTTTCCAACCGGCTGGGCGACTGCGCTCGCATCCGCCCGTCATCGGCAAGGCGGCGGCGAAGCAGATCGCGATCCAAGCACAAGACACCATCTGCCGGCACGGCGCTGGGCTGCGCATCTGTGGCTACCTCGACAACCCGATGGGCAAACGGCCAGCGCTCGCGCGGGAGCGCACGCAGATCGAGGATCAACGCCTCGGCATCTTCCGTGCCCTTTTCGCCATTCCCGACGGTGCGCGCCACCAACGACAGGGCTGCCGCGAGGGCCTGCCGGCTGCCATTCGGTGCAAAGACAGGGCGCAAAAGGGTTAGGGATTCTGAGGCACATAGAAACTGACGGCGAAGCTTCTCAAGGCGCCTCGCCAGCACGTACCCGCGCGTTTCGACATGGAGCCCGGTTTTTTCGCGCAGAAGCCGGAGTTCACCATCGAGGAACAGCGGCGATGCAGACACCGCACGCGGCCAGCGATTGCCACTCATACCCATGGCAATGAGGTGCTTTGCCGAGCGCCACGGCATGGACCCTTCCGTGAACACGCTGACGCCCTCGACAAACGCCTCGGACGGCGGAGGCTTGGGCGTTGCAGGAGCCGCGACACGGTAAAGTGCAGTCCAATCCAGTGAGCGGCTCTGCGCCAGTTCGGCCCGCATCGTCCCCAGTTTGGAGCGGAATGCAGCGACAGCCTCACGCTGCTCAGCCGCGTCACTCAAGAGCTGGGCGGCTTGTTCGAGGGCTTGCCGAATACCGTTCGGGGTCTGGGCAATGTTGCTGCGCACCAGCTGATAAAAACGTTGCGCGCGCCCTGTTAGCGAACGGGCAGCAAAGGGCTCGAACCGGCCTTGCATCACCTCACGCGAGAGCTGCAACCCCGCCTCGGGCGACCATGGCATCAGGGGGGATATGTAAAGACTGGCAAGCGCCATGGCGGGCGCTGGTGCCTGAAAGCACAACAGGAGCTGAAGGAGCGTTTCTCCGGCGAGATCGCGGCGATCCGGCAGCGTGGGCAAGCCCGAAATCGGAACACCGGCGGCATCGAAGGCACGAAGAAGCTGCGCGACATAGCCCGTCTCGTCTGGCACCAGCAGACCGATCTCATAGGCCGCTACGCCTTGGTCGATCAAGCGCTGGGCTCGCGCAGCGGCAAAATCCGCTTCCTCCGCCTCATCGCGCAGGGCGAAGAGTGCCAGACTGTCGTCCAGCGGCCCTGAAGGTATGGACGCGCCTGTCAAACCTTTTTGCGCGCGCCACAAGCTTGTGCCCTCCGCGGCGCCAGTCATCAGCGGCGCGCGGCGCGCGGCCCATTCTTTCTGAAACGCTGCGTCAGCGATCCCGTGATGATCCAGCAATTGCGTATGCAGGCGGCGCTCAACTGGCGTCGCGAAACCACACGGTTCACCTGCCACCAGGGGAAGCGGCTCAAGAGCATCGCCAGACACAGAGTTCAAAACATGGGCACAGACCTGCAGATCTTCCGGGAGTGCGCCCGGGGCCTGACGCCACAAATCGCAAAGGGCGGCGAGGTGTTTGTATAGGCGGCTTTCGTGGTCTAGCGCGCCGAGGTCAACCTCCTCCGGGCTCAGACCGTTGGTCGCCACGGCGAGGCTCCGCAACGCTGATGAAACAGCGGCAGCGGTTTCAAGTGGGGCAACACCCATGCTGGCGGACCACGGGAAGGCGCCATCCGCCAGAACAGCATTCAGGTCGATCGCCTGCGGGCGCGGCGCGAGATAGGTTTCTGCCAAGAGGTCGGATGTGATTGCCCGAAACGCGCCCGTGCCGGCACGGACCGTTACCAGCGGCTCAAGACCATTCATCCGTACCTCCCCGCCGCTATCGGCATTATCCCACGTTTGATCGCAGCGGACCGGAAGGAAACGGTGCGATCAAGCGAAGGCTTCAGACTGTTCAGCGAATCGAAACGATACGTGGTCCCTCAAGCCCTGCTCAGGCAAAGTCTTTCCGGAATAGCCGCAAGTTACAACCCACGCCTCGGGAGGATACGTCCGGAAATGACGCACCCATGATCTAGTATCGAAACGAATCGAGATGAGAAGGAGACGCGATTGGTTCGAACGAGTATCACCCACCCCCTGCGCATTGATGACCTGCCCCTCGGAAACGGACGGCTGGGCATCACGTTTTGTCCCGGCAAGAAAGGCGACAGTGTCTTTGGCGCCGCGTGGGATCGAGACATTGGTCTCGACATCGACGCGATCAAGAGATGACGTACCAGCGCTGTCTCGAGGAAAATTTTACAAGCTTGATTTTTCTTGCTACTCGTCACAGCGTTGTTCAACAGCGCAGACACGGAGGGGCAAGCTCAACAACTCGCTTGTTTTACCCGACCAAACGTGTGCGGCTTAACTGCAAATGAAATAAAAAATGCTACCCATAGAGAGACTTGCCATGACTGAAGCGATAGTGCCCGCTCACAACTTATTGGTTCTTTCAATCGGAGGATCGATGGAAAGCACTTTAAGCATTTATGAAGCGGCGCGCTATGCATGGAAGCTTGATGTTAATCGGGCAAGGAATGTTGATTATATCTTAGCCCATCGTAAGGGGCATATCGTAGGTGTATTTGAAGCTGATAATTGGGTAGCTGCTGACCACCCTGAGTTTGAAGAAAGATTTAACGAAAATGACAGTGGTCGATGGGGTTTTATTGGCAAAGTAGCCCAGCCAGAAATTCTTTTCCAATATTTCAATAAAAAACTTCCTGAAGGATTTATTAAGCGCGGCGCATCCAATCCAGTCCGTTTTATTCACGTCAGCAAGCCAGAATCTCCTCAGGAGGATCCGGTTCTAAGAGATGTAGAAGAGCGTATAGGGTCTCTTGGGGAGTTTATCGAAGACGCTTTATATAGGGTGCCCTCTACCCCAGAAGGCTTCGGGGGATGCACGGTAATCGTGGGAAGAAACGACAGTGGCGAACTAAGGGTGACATTCAAGCTGGGGACAGACAATCCTCAAGGTCTAAGAAAATTTAACAGCGCCGATCTTATTGACGACATATTGGACTCAGAGATTGAAGAAGAAATCTCACGTCTGCTCGCAGATCTTGATCTTGACGCCCATGACTTTGAATACCTTATCGAAACCTACACAATCGACTGAAAGGATGTGAATGATGAGCTTCAATGTGAGATCCCTCCCAAAGGATTTAAAAGAAGTCCTGAAAAAAGCAGGAAAAAATTATGGGGAAAATTTGAACCAGTACTTGCAGGTTGAAGGCCTCGAAGGGCAAAATGCAGTTAAAATCAATTATCCATTTACATTGAATCATCGAATGTTTGATCTTGATAACGATCAGGCAAAAAGCATAGGGGGACTAAAGCAAACCAACCCTGAAGCCTTTGAAAAACTCGCTGAGCGAGCGTGCATCCATCTATTTGGTGATAATGTCAGCAGCTATCAAAAGGAGTTTTCAAATGACAAAAAAGAGGGATCTTGGTTAATTCAACTTGACGATTTCAGCTTTGAGAATGGCTGGATGCAAGCTTCAGTGTATTTAGTGCCCTCTGGGTTCTCTTTAGAATAGCTGGAGGCTTGTCTTTCAGATTTCTTGACTGTGCTGTGCGTCTTTATTGCAGAAATGAGGTCTGAGGCGCGGGTACCCTTTTTCCGTTTAGGCTTAAGGGCACCTGCATTTTCACCCTCTGCCGCTCCTGCAATCGCATTTAGTGGTATAAACTAACATTACCCAAGTGGCATAGCATCAGACATTAAGATCGCCCGACTCTGCCTGGTGGACAAGAATTTTTTGCCCTGACCGGCGTCTTCGTTCGCGCAGGCTGTTGGAACTGGTGAGCTCTTTCATGAAACAACCATGTTGTATCCCGGCTGCGGTTTTTTTAGCGCGGAGTACGGAGTTGTCCTGCCACTTTCGTTCTTCCCCGGACAGTTACTGCGTCATGAGCATGGCGGCGCGCTCGCAATCGGCGGATGGCGGCAAGGATGGAGCGAACCATCAGGCCGGTGACGGCCGCGTACGCTAGTTGAAAGGTAATGGCGCAGGCGTGACACATGACGCGGGCGCTGATCTTGATCCGCTTGAGCTTCAGGCTGGTCAATAACCAATCCGCCATGGCCTCGGGCAGCTCGATGCAGCGCAGAAGGTGGTCAGGTTGTAGGCCGGGACGTGCAGTTGCAGCCGCACCTATATGATATACGTCCGAAAATGACGCATGTAGAGATTAAAAAACGAATCGAGACAAGAAGGAGACGCGATTGGTTCGAACGAGCATCACCCACCCACTGCGCATTGATGACCTGGTCATCGGAAACGGTCGACTGGGCATCACGTTTTGTCCCGGCAAGAAGGGCGCGAGTGTCTTTGGTGCCGCATGGGATCGAGATCTCGATCTCGACCTGGACGCGATCAAGGGATGGGGTGCCAAAGCCGTCTTGAGCCTGATCGAAGACCACGAGTTCGAGATGCTGGGCGTGGCCGAGCTTGGCGAAGCGGTGAAGGCGCGTGGCATCGTATGGGTGCATTTTCCCATCCGGGATCTGGACACCCCGACAGACGAGGCCATGGGCACATGGGCTGCGATTTCGGCGCAGTTGCGCGCCACATTGGAGCGCGGTGGCCGCGTCCTCGTCCACTGCCGCGGCGGTCTCGGCCGCGCCGGAACGATCGCTGCTTTGATGCTGATCGAACGCGGATGGTCCGCACCTCAAGCGATCAGCGACGTGCGCACGGTTCGCCCCGGTGCAATCGAAACCGAGGAGCAGGAACGCTGGGTTACCCGCCGCGCCCGCCACTACGGACTACCGGGCATTCGGCTTCATGCCAGTCTTCTTGGGGGCGCCTATGGCGACAGCCTCGGTGCCGAAATCGAGTTCCTGTCGCTTAATGCGATCATCCGCAAGTTCCCGGAAGGGATTTCAGATCTCCCATCACATCAGGGCCTGCGGGGCGCAATCACCGACGATACCCAGATGACGCTGTTTACCGCCGAGGGTCTCATCCGGGCCCATGTTCGCGGTTCGCTCAAGGGGATATGCCACCCACCCTACGTGGTGCACCATGCTCTTCTGCGCTGGTATCGGACCCAAGGCGGCAAGCCGCGCGTTGAAACGGACGACGTGGGCTTGATCTCAGATAGGCGGCTCTGGGCACGCCGCGCACCTGGAATGACCTGCCTGTCGTCTCTCGGTGAAGGCCGAAGCCTCGGAGCGCTGGCCATGAATGATAGCAAGGGCTGCGGCACGATCATGCGCGTGGCGCCGGTGGCTCTTATGGTGCCGCGCGATCAGGTGCGATCCATTGCCATCGACACCTCTGCGCTGACGCATGGACATCCCACCGGCCAGTTGGCTGCTGCAGCCTGGGCAGAGATGCTGGCCGATGTTGCGACTGGGGCAAATCTGGACGACGCTGCCGCTGCAACGGCCTGGGAATACGAGCGTCTCGAGAACGGCTCCGAAACCGCACGCGCTATCCGCAAGGCGCTCGATGCCCCGCGGGATGGATCCCCCGAGACGGTCGAAAGCCTCGGGGGAGGCTGGATTGCCGAAGAAGCGCTGTCGATCGCGCTCTACGCCTGCCTTGCCGGCAAGACATTTGATGATGCGCTTCAGATCGCAGTCGTACATAGCGGCGACAGCGACTCGACCGGCGCAATTGCGGGCAACATGATGGGGCTGATTGATCCCCTCGCTGCTCTGAAACATCGCTGGGCCCCGGTGATCGAGGGCGCTGACGCGATCACCCGTTTGGTGCGCGATTACCTGCGGCTCGAACATGAACATGACGGCGCCGGGCAGCTGGCTGGGGCCTACCCCGGGGCATGAGCGGCAAGCCATGCCCTCGGCACGTGAATTTTCAAACTGACAGAGGAGTGATCCAACACGCATGAGCACAGGACGCAAACGGCGCTATGAAGAGGTCCGGGCGGCAAGACAATGGGTTTTGGTGTACATAGACAGGTACAGCTTCGATGAGCCCGCGATCGTGTCCGACCCGATGCCATACGACAAGGCGTTGCGCGCTCTCAACAAGGCACGCGAACAGGAAGGGCCCAACGGCTTCGACCACTTCGAACTGCGGCAAGTACCTGTCACTCAGGAGCCCAAATGCTGATCGCAGACTGCAAGGGCTGTAGCTATCTCATTGGACCATCGGCATTGGGCTCGGTATCCGCTGCACACATCGGGCACACCGGATTGACGCACAGCTGCCGATACCCCTGATTTCGGCGATAACCGATTGCCAGCTGTACAAAGCCCCGGAACCTGCTGACAAAATAGCCATTCAAATTGAGAAGGATTGAGGGATGGAAAGGGACGAAAAACCAGTGGCAGCGGCTTCTCAAAAGCGCGAAGACGATGCTCTTCGGCATCTGGGACGAGAATTGCATGCCGCACTCTTCCCTGAAGAGTATGACCATATGTACGACAGCGTCTCCGAAGCCAAAGATCGCCAACGTGGCAAAAATCCCATGAGTGCTGAGTATGTGGAAAAGACGAACACGCTGCGGGCGAAACTCGGGTTCACGCCGTTCAGCGTTGGCCCTGATGCTTACAACGAAGATACTTATTCATGGGTTATGGAAAAACTGAGGCAGGGCGAAGAAGCTGAGCTGCGGGAGATCATCGCAGCCCGAGCCCACGAGGCATCGGAAACCGAGCACAGACGCGAACAAGCACGAGAGCAGTTTCAGACCCCCTCCTGGTTAAATCAAAGAATCGACGACATGCTTGTGGGCGAAAAATTTATTCATGACGGGACGGACAGGTCAGATCCGCAAGTAATAGCGTTTCGCATCATGGGCGAGCTTTTCACCGTGGGCCCTTCCGGGGACAGCGAATCTGAATTTTTCCGACAAATCAGGCGCCTTCTGCCCGGTCGGTCTGAAGCAGAATATCAAGCCCTGCACCGCCACGGAGTTATTGTCAAATCTGGTGCCCAAGCGATCATCATGCGGCGGTTAGCTGCTGGTTTATTGGCTTGATGCCGTTGACGAAATCGACGCCCTGGATGACGTCGGCGAGATGAACGAAGCCGCGCAGCTTGCGCCAGCTT
>NZ_JAEPMO010000212.1 GCF_017643905.1 Marivita sp. | reverse complement strand
GAGAGGGCCTGAACTTCGCGGGGACCACGTCGCGGCATCTCGGGTGCCGGGGCGTCGAGACCGAACCCGTCCGCCGCAGAGGCCAATTGCCGGAGCGGTCGCGTGATCCGTCCAAGCCCATACCAGAGCGCGGCGATGACCAGCGCGAGCGACAGCAGGGTCGCACCCAAGAGCGCGGGCGGCGCCTGCAGATCGGGCCTCTGGAACCGGGCGGACACGTTGAGCCAGTCGCCATCGCCGAGCGGAACCGAGATCCTGAACTCGACCGGCGCTACGCCCGCGGCGCGCATCCGGTCATGCAGCCAGGCGAAGGCGGCCGGCGGCTCCGCTGGTTGTCCATCATGGGGAGAGACGGTGACTTCCGTCGCCCGGATATCGCCGGGTCCCTCAATCGGTACGAGATCGGGTTGTCCCGACGTAACCAAGGGCGCAACGCCGACACTGAAACGAACCAGCCGCGAATTCACCGCCGCAAGGATGCTCTCGCGGCTTTCACGGGGGGCTTGGTCGAGCGCCTGGGCCACCGCGGCGGCGCGCTCGACGGTCTCGTACCGCTGTGCTGCACGGATGGCAGCGCCCCGTTCGTCGGCGAAGATCCACACGCTGATGGCTTGCGCGGCAAGGAAGGCCGCGACGATCAACAGCGCCAACTGCCCCAGCAGGCTGCGGGGAAGGATACGCATCACGTCGCCTCGCGCACATCGGCGGCAAGGCTGTAGCCTCCCGAGCGGATCGTTGCGATGATCTGCGGATTGCCCGGGTCGTCCTCGATCTTGCGGCGCAGGCGGCTCACCTGGTTGTCGATGGTCCGGTCGAACACGTCCGCGGTACGTCCGCTGGTGATGTCCAGCAACTGATCGCGCGAGAGCACGAAGCGCGGGCGTTCGAGGAAGGCCGTCAGCAGCTTGAACTCGGCCGTGGTCAGCGAGACCGCGCGCCCGTCCTCATGGGTCAGCGCGCGCGTGTCGGTGTCCAGCGTCCACCCGGCAAAGCCGAGTTTCCTGCCACCCAGCTGGCCGGCGAGCGGTTCGGGGCGTTCCGACCGGCGCAGGATCGCCTTGACCCGGGCCAGAAGCTCCCGCGGATTAAAGGGCTTCACGAGGTAGTCGTCGGCGCCCACCTCGAGCCCCACGATCCGGTCTGTGTCCTCGCCAAGCGCGCTGAGCATCAGGACAGGCGGACCGCCCGAGGACGCCAGCCGCCGCGCAGCCGACAACCCGTCTTCGCCGGGCATCATCACGTCGAGCACCACGAGATCGAAGCGGCCCGCCTTAAGGTGGGCATCCATCTCCGCCACGTCTCGGGCCGCACTCGCACGCATGCCGTTCTTTTCGAGATAACGCGTCACCGCATCGCGGATTTCGCGATGATCGTCGACGACAAGGATATGAGGTGCGCGGGTCTGTTCAGTCATAAGCCCTTGATACCGCAAGGCGCGTCGGTTCGGGAAAAAAATGCGTCGCGATCGGTCGCGGACGGCAGGGTTTGCGACAGACCGATACAAATCTGGGGTCGGATCGGCAATCTTCTGCGACATGCGTCCCCCAAATTCACCTCATCGAAACACCAACCCGAAGAGGTGACACCATGAAACGCAAGACGATCCTGACGCTCAGCGCCGCCGCCACCGCCGCCGTGATCGGCGCCATCGCCATCCCCGCCATCGCAGGCGGCTGGGGGCCGAACGAGGGCTGGGGGCCGCAGCGGATGATGCAGATGATGCATGGCTCGCAAGCTGGCTTCACGCAGGACCACCGGGGCCCGGGCATGATGATGCGCGACGGGCACGGGCCGATGGGCATGGGCGGGATGACCGACAATCAGGTCTACCAGTCCTTCGATGCCGACGCGGACGGCACGGTGACCCCGGCCGAGCTGCAGGCAGGCGTGGCCGCGCTCCATGCCGAGCATGACGCTGATGGCAACGGCGCGCTGTCCCAGGACGAGTTCGCGGCGCTCTTCGCCGAAGCGACCCGAGGCTTCGCTGAGCGGCCTTTCGAAATGCTGGACGCCGATGAGGACGGCCAGATCAGCGCCGACGAGATGGCCTTTCCGGCGCAGATGATGGCGCGCATGAGTTTGATGCATATCAATGACGCGCCGAACCAAGCCGATCAGTAAGGACAAGAAACGGGGCTGGCTCTGAAAAGAGTCAGCCTTGGCACTTTAGAAGAGATTAGAACAATGACGAAAAATACAAACACCCCCGAGGGGTATTCAGTCACGCAGATTGCACTTCATTGGGCCGTTGCCGTGCTGGTTGCCGCGCAATACATTTTCAAGGATGCCATTTCGGGCGCCTGGGAGGCTATTCGCGCCGGCGAAGACTACGCCTTCGATCCGCTGATCCTTGCCCATGTCGTCGTCGGCGGTCTGATCCTCGCCTTCGTCGCGTGGCGCCTTGTCCTGCGGCTGCGCCGCGGCGCTCCGCTCCCGCCCGAAAACGAACCCGCGCCGCTCAAGGCCCTCAGCCATGTCGCTCATTGGGCCTTCTACGCCGTGCTTGCGGCGATGTCGGTCACCGGTCTTATCGCCTGGTTCGGCGACGTGACCCCGGCTGCGCAGGCGCACAACGTTCTCAAGGTGGTGCTTCTCGCGCTCGTGGCGCTCCATGTCCTGGCCGTGCCATTCCATCGCATCGTTTTGAAAAACAACGTGATGCAGCGGATGATCCGGCCCGCGCACTGAGACGGCCAGAAAGGGGCGGCACGGACCCGCCCCACACCCCCACTAACAGGAAGACGGGCATGACCCAGACCGACGACCCCGACCTGCCCCTCGACCTGCGGCGCCCAGAGGCACCCAAGCCCCGACGCAAGCTTTTTCGCAAGCGCTACCTCTTGGTCCTGCTGGTGCCCCTGTTCATGTTCTCGGGGGCAGTGATCGGCATGTATTACCAGCCGCCCGGACTGCAGAATTTCTACGCCATGACCGGGCTGCAGCCGGGGGGCGGGGCCGAGAACCCCATCGCGCTGCCGCCCGAGATCAACGTGCCCGAAGAAATCGTGGAAACGCTTCTGCCTTCAGATGTCCTGGGGTTGGCGCGGATCATGCCGCAAGGCGATGTGGCGATCGTCGCGGCCCCTTATGGCGCGGGCGATGCGCGGGTGGCCGAGATCCTTGTGGCTATCGGAGACAGCGTGGCGCGCGGTGCTGTGCTGGCGCGGCTCGACAATGTACAGGCGCTGGAAGGCGCTGTGCTGCAGGCCGAAGCCAATCTGGCGGTGCGGCAAGCGATCCTGACGCAGACCCGCGCTACCATCGAAGCAAGCCGGGCCGAAGCGCAGGCAAGCCTCGATCAGGCACGCGCCAGCGCCGCAGAGGCCGCCGCCAGCCTCGAGCGGACCGAGGTGCTGACGGAGCGGGGCATCGCCACGACCGCGACGCTCGAGACCGCGCAATCCCGCGCAGCTGAGGCGGCGCAGGCCGTGGCCCGTGCCGAGGCGACGCTCGCCCGCTTCACGGCACTGGCCATCGACGATCAGCCCGATGTCGTGGTCGCAGCCCGCAACGTCACCGCAGCCGAGGCGGAACTGGACCGTGCCCGTATGGATCTGGGCCGGGCCGAAGTGCGCGCGCCGATTGACGGCACGATCCTCGATATTCACGCTACCCCCGGCCAGCGCCCCCCGAACGAGGGGATCATGGAAATGGGCGCGACCGGCCAGATGATGGCCGAGGTTGAGATCTGGCAGGACCGCATCGCACAGGTCGCGCCCGGCCAGCCGGTCGAGATCGTGGCCGATGCGCTGGGGCGGTCGCTGTCCGGGACGGTCGAAAGCATCGGTCTGACGGTCGGTCGGCAGGGGCTGATTTCCGACGATGCAGCGGCGAATTCGGATGCCCGCGTGATCCGGGTGCTGGTCGCGCTCGATGCCCCATCCTCGGAACTTGCCGCGCGCTACACTAATCTGGAAGCTGTGGCGCGGATCGACACGGGCGCCGCCGCAAGGGCCGGGCAATGACGCGGCTTTTGCAACGCCTGATGGGACGGCTGCCCATCGGCTGGCTGCAACTGACCCACAAGCGGGGCCGCTTCGCCGCCGCGCTTGCCGGTGTGGCCTTCGCGAATGTTCTGGTCTTTGTGCAGCTCGGGCTGATGAACTCGATGGCGGCGGCGACGCTGAAACCCTATGAGTTCTTTCAGGCAGATATCATGATCTCGGCATCGGACGCCAACGCGCTGGCCGAGGGGGGCAATGTCGCGCGGCAATGGCTGTTGCAGGCTTTGGCCGACCCGGATGTGGTTGAGGGGATGGGGCTTTTCGTGGGCAATGTGCCTTGGGATCGGGGCGGCAACACCATCTCGTTCACCACCTTCGGCATCGACCCGAGCCAACCCAGCTTCATTGCACAAGGCGCCAGCGACGGCTTGCATCTTCTGGAGGTGCAGGACGCCGTGATCCTTGACCGGCTGGCGCGTGGCTTGCCAGCGGAGCAGGCAGCGGGCATCCGCCCCCAGACGCCGTTACGCTTCGAAGCGCAGGATCGCACGCTTTCGGCTATGGGCACCTTTGCGGGTGGGGGCGGGTTCGGGGGCGACGGTTTCATGCTGACCTCTGACCAGACGTTTCTGTCGCTCTTTCCCTCGCGCAGTTCCGCCGCGCCGGACCACATCCTGTTGCGCCTGCGTCCCGGAGCCGATGTGGCGGCGACGGTCACGCGATTGCGGGCGCTGATCTCGGACCAATCCCTTCGCATCCGCAGTTACGAGGACGCCGCTCAGGAAGACCTGACTTATCAACAGACGC
The DNA here is from genome assembly GCF_017643905.1 of Marivita sp. Taxonomy (GTDB): domain Bacteria; phylum Pseudomonadota; class Alphaproteobacteria; order Rhodobacterales; family Rhodobacteraceae; genus Marivita. The sequence goes on along the minus strand of NZ_JAEPMO010000212.1, from coordinate 787 downwards.
AGCGCCCGACCGGCGTGATCTTCGGCTTTGGCGTCCTGATCGGGGTGCTGGTGGGTCTGGTGATCGTCTATCAGGTCCTGTCGGCGGATGTGGCCGATCACCTGCGCGAATATGCGACCTTCAAGGCGATGGGCTACGGGCCGCGCTTCTTCCTCGGCATCGTCATCGAGGAGGCGCTGGTGCTGGGGCTTTTCGGCTTCGTGCCGGGGGTGCTGATTGGCACAGGCATCCTGGCGCTGATGGGGGCTGTCACGACGCTGCCACTGGGCATGACGCCCGACATGGCCGTGACGGTGTTCGTGGGGACGGTGGTATTTTCGGCGCTGTCCGGGGTCATCGCCACGCGGCGTCTGGCGGCGGCCGATCCCGCCGATCTGTTCTGAGGAGGCGGGGATGACGGATGACAGCATCGTCGAGGTGCGCGGCCTGAACCATTGGTTCGGCATGGGCGACGCCAGAAAACAGGCGATGTTCGACATCGACCTGACCCTGGAGCGGGGCAGCTTCACCGTGCTGATGGGGCCATCCGGGTCGGGCAAGACGACGCTTCTGACGCTTGTCGGTTGCCTGCGTGCGGTGCAGGAGGGGTCTGTCAGGCTGCTGGGGCACGAATTGCACGGCGCCAGAGCGGCGGAGCTGACGAGCTTGCGCCAAAGGCTGGGCTTCATCTTTCAGGCGCATAAGAGACCAAGCCGGATGTGCGCACGTCCCGGCGGATTTCCAATCTGCGCACGGGGCTAGAGGGGCTTGGGCAACTCGGGAAAGATCTTGATGCTCTGGAACGTCT
>NZ_JAEPMO010000238.1 GCF_017643905.1 Marivita sp. | reverse complement strand
GTACATCCATGAACTTGGGGTCTGTCGCATCTCGCGTCACGGCCTCCAAAACCTTACGGGCATTCGGCCCCGCGATCTGAAACCCGGTGAGCTGATCCGACACGTTGCGGACGGTGACGTCCTCGGTGGCGTTCTGTTCAAACCAGCGCATGTGATAGGCCTGCGCGCCGTAGCTGGCGGTCAGTTGGAAATGCGTGTCCGACAGGCACGAGATGGTGAAATCCCCGATCAACCGCCCCTTGTGCGACAGCATCGGCGTCAGTGACAGCCGCCCCGGTTTCGGCACCCGACCCGCCATGACGCGGTCGAGCCAGTCGCGCGCGTTCGGCCCCGTCACTTCGTACTTGCCGAAGTTCTGAACCTCATTGATTCCAACGGCTTCGCGGACGGCCTTCACCTCGCGCGCCGTGGCCTCCCACGCGTTGGAGCGGCGGAACGACGGGGTTTCGTACCGCACTTCGTCCCCTTCGGCAAAGTAGTTGACTACCTCCAGCCCGAATTGCGCGCCCCAGACCGCGCCCATGTCGTCGAAGATGTCATACATCATCGTCGTGCGGTTGGGCCGCGCGGCGGGCAGCTCTTCGTTCGGGTAGCTGACGGAAAAGCGTTTCTGGTAGTTCTCGATCACCTTGGGCAGGGTGTAGCCCGGGCTGATCCAATCCCCAAACCGCGCCACATCCATTGCGCTGACATCGCGCTCACATTCCCCTTCGATCATCCACTGCGCCAGCATCAGGCCGACCCCGCCACCCTGGCTGAAGCCAGCCATCACGCCACAGGCCGACCAGTAATTGCGCAGCCCCGGCACCGGGCCAACCAGCGGGTTGCCATCCGGGGCAAAGGTGAACGGCCCGTGGATCACCGACTTGACGCCCGCGCGTTCCAACACCGGGAAGCGCTTGTAGGCAAAAGCGATGCTGTCCTCGATCTTGTCGAAATCATCAGGCAACAACTCATGCCCAAAGGTCCACGGCGTGCCATTGACCGACCAGGGGCGGCAAGGCTGTTCGTAAAACCCGATGCAGAGCCCGCGCCCCTCCTGACGCAGATAGGACTCGCCCGCCGGGTCCATCACATGCGGATGCTCGCTGTCCCGTTCGTAAATCTCGGCGATCTCGTCGGTGACGATGTACTGGTGTTCCATCGGATGCAGCGGCAGGTAAACCCCGGCCATCGCGCCCACTTCGCGCGCCCAAAGACCACCCGCATTGACCACGTGCTCGGCACGGATCGTGCCCTTGTCGGTCACCACGTTCCACGTCCCGTCCGGGCGCTGGGTGGTTTCCTGCACCATCACATGGGTTTCGATGGTGGCCCCACCCATCCGCGCCGCCTTGGCATAGGCATGGGTCGTGCCCGACGGATCAAGGTGCCCGTCAAGTGGGTCGTACAACGCGCCAAGGATACCCTCCAGATTGGTGATCGGCGCGATCTTCGCGATCTCCTCCGGTCCGACGATCTGTGTATCCAATCCCATGTAGCGATGCTTGGCCCGTTCGGCGAGCAGCATGTCGAACCGGTCGCGGTTGTCGGCCAGCGTGATGCCGCCCACATGGTGCAGCCCGCAGGACATGCCGGTAATCTCTTCGAGTTCCTTGTAGAGCCGGATCGTATAGCCCTGCAGCGCGGCCATATTGGTGTCGCCGTTCAGCGTGTGAAACCCGCCCGCCGCGTGCCAGGTGCTGCCCGAGGTCAGTTCGGACCGTTCTACCAGCATCACGTCCGACCAGCCCAGCTTGGTCAGGTGATAGAGAACGGACACGCCGACGACGCCGCCGCCAATGACACAGACACGAGTGGTGGTTTTCATTTCGAGCCCCTCTGAACGTTTGTCGCAAATCTGTTATGCAGTACTGCGCCAAGCCTGTCCGTTACCGACACCTCATGTCGCAAGCGGCCCGGCATCCTCGATTGTCAGTCCAACAGTTTGCAAAGGTCCGTGGCATTTGCCCGAAGTGCCAGAACATCGAAGCCGCCGATCCCGCGATACCCCTTGGCGAAAAGCTCTTTTGCATGTTCAGACGAGGTTATGTTGCTGATCAGCGGGACATTGTTCTTACGGGCCGCCTCTTCGATTTTGCCGATTGCATCCAGCAATTTGGGATGGGTGAACTGTCCCATGACGCCTAGGTCGACGGTCAGGTCGAACAGCGCTGTTACCGCACAATCGACGCCCTCGACTGCGAGAATGTTATCGATGTTTTCGATAGCCTCGGCGGTTTCGATAAGCAGACAACAGACCAACTTGTCTTCGGTATCCGCTGCGAAGGTTGGCATTGAAGACCCCCAGCGGGACTGGGCGATGAAAGGACCAAAGCCGCGTGTGCCGTTGGGCGGATAGCGCAGGGATGCCACCGCGCGGCGTGCATCATCAATGGTACGGACCAACGGGAACACGATGCCTTCGGCGCCAAGGTCCAGCATCCGTTTGACTTGCGTGGTGTCATTCTCGGCCACCCTGACCAGCGGGGCGCATTTTGTTCCAGCAGTGGCGGCGATCATGGCATGTACGCTGGCGTGGTCCAGCGCGCCATGCTCCATATCAATGATGACCGCATCTGCTCCTGCTGCGGCGACAGCCTGACTGACCACAGCCGAAGGTATCGTGCAGACGTAGAACAGCATCCTGTCTTCCGTATCGTGCAGCCGTGCCTTGAGGTTCGCCATGTCCGACTCCTGTCTGAAATTCACCTCCATGGTTGCCGATCTTCCTATCCATTGCTACTGGCATCGCACCGCCGTCCCAAGCTGATCTAGATGACCATACTGCGACGGGATATGTCGGGTTTGGACGAGTGGCGCGAGCTTACAGGCCGCAGGCTGCCCTAAAACGACATCCAAGGTGACCCATGAAAACCCACGCTCAAGCTGTTGTCATCGGTGGCGGTGTCATCGGCTGTTCGATTTTATACCATTTGGTAAAATTGGGCTGGACCGATGTCGCGCTCTTGGAACGCGATGAGCTGACCAGTGGCTCCACATGGCATGCCGCGGCGAACATTCACGGGCTGCATGACAGCACGAACATCAGTCGGATCCAGCATTACACGATGACCCTCTATAACCAGCTTGAGGCCGAGACCGGCCAAAGCTGCGGCGTGTTCCAGCCCGGGTCGCTCTACCTTGCCCAGACCGAAGCCCGCGAACATCAACTGCGCCTACAAGCAGCCAAGGCCAAGCTCTACGGAATGAACTTCCACGAGGTCAGCCGCGCCGAGGCCGAGGCGCTGCACCCGCTGGTGAACTTCGACGGCATCCGCTGCATCATGTATGAACCCGACGGCGGCAATGTGGACCCGTCCGGTGTGACCGCCGCCTATGCCGCAGGTGCCCGACAGAAGGGGGCGGAGATCCACCGCTTCACTCCTGTCACCGCGACCGAGCAGCAAACCGACGGCACATGGATCGTCCGGACGCCTCGGGGCGACATCCGTACGGATTGGGTTATCAACGCCGCTGGTCTCTGGGGCCGTGAGTTGGCTGCCCTTGCAGGGATCAAACTGCCGCTTTTGCCCACCGAACATCAGTACTTCGTCACCGAGGCCATCGCCGAGATCGAAGCGATGGGCCGCCGTCTGCCCTCTGTCGCGGACCGGGACGGCGAATACTACCTGCGGCAGGAGGGCAAGGGTCTGCTGGTCGGAGCCTATGAAAAAGACGTGCGCTTCTGGGCCGAGGATGGCACGCCGCAGGGCTTCGGGCATGAACTCTTTGCCGACGATCTCGAACGGATCGAGCCCAACATGATTCGCGCCATCGACCGCGTGCCCGCCGTGGGCACAGCCGGGATCAAGCGGGTGATCAATGGCCCGATGATCTGGTCGCCGGATTCCAACGTGCTCTTGGGACCGGTGCCCGAGAAGCCGGGCTATTTCTGCTGCAACGGCATCATTCCGGGGTTCTCGCAATCGGGTGGCATGGGCCTGATGGTGGCGCAATGGATCATCGAAGGCGAGATGCAGTACGACATGTTCGCCTGGGACATCGCGCGCTTTGGCGATTGGGCGGATGCCAAGTTCACCAAAGCTCGGGTCGGCGATCAATACGCGCATCGGTTCAAAATCCACTTTCCCGGCGAGGAACGCGCTGCTGGTCGTCCCGTACGGACGCGCCCGGTCTACGAGATGCAAAAAGACAGGGGCGCGGTGTTCGGCCTGAACTACGGT
>NZ_JAEPMO010000126.1 GCF_017643905.1 Marivita sp. | reverse complement strand
CTGAGGTATCTCAGGTCTCTTTTGGTCTATCTGCTCGCTGCTATTCTCAACGCAATCCAAAATTTGGAAACCAAAGCTCCCCGCAATCAGCCGCTATACACACCCGTCACAGCCTGAATTGCCTTGTTCAAGGTCGACTGATTATGGCCGAGGATTTGAAGCTGCCACACCCTGAGGTCATCTTCGAGGTCAAGGATCGCCACCCCGAGCGTGAGTCCTTGCTGGTGTACGTGCGTCAGTTTGAGGGCCGTGTCGAAGCCGCGCTGTTTTCTCGTTGGAAAAAACGCCTGCGCTGGACCGATTGTCTCGCCCACGCCGTTTTTGCCAAGCCGGGTTGGGCGGATGTCTCGGTACACCCCGGGATCAAGCAGGATCAGGCCAAACTGTATATGGAGGCCGTTTCAGGTATGGTGTGGCGGTCGTTAAGCATCTTGGCCTTCGCGGGCGATGACAAGCCGCGCAAGGTGATGCCAGCGCTACGGCGCCCGTACGCCAAGGCAGGTGTGCGCGGGTGGACATGGCACCAGGTCACGATCGACCTCGCGCGTGCCCGGGCCAAAACCCAGGACCTCGGCGGCACCCATGCCAGCCCGCGATGGCATATCCGCCGTGGCCACTGGCGTCAGCTTGCAGACGGCCGTCGTGTTTTTGTGCGCCAATGCCAGGTTGGCGATCCCGCCCAAGGAGGCGTGGTCAAGGATTACATCGTAAAAGGATCAGCCGCATGAACAGTTTCACGCCCTCCGAAAGTCAGGCGGCAGCCATCCGCGCGATCAAGACATGGTTTGAAACCCGAACCCATGAGCAGCAGGTGTTCCGGCTTTTTGGTTACGCGGGAAGCGGGAAATCCACCGTGCTGAAGTTTGCACTTGATGAACTGGGCCTTTCGCCCCACCGGAGCGCCCGCGAAGGCACCTGCGTGCCGGGTGTCGTCACCGCCACATTCACTGGCAAGGCCGCGCTGGTCTTGAGCCGAAAAGGCACGCCCGCGCGCACCATCCACAGCCTGATTTATTCTGTGTCAGAGGCCACAGAAGAGGAAATCGCAGCAGCAGCGCAGAAAGTGTGCGAGGCAGAAACCAGCGTCAGATCTTTGTCCGGGTTCGATCGGACAGCGGCGGAAGCTGGGATTGAAGCGATGCGCCAGGCGCTGTCCGCGATGAAAAAACCCCGCTTTGCGTTGAATGCACAAAGTGATGCCGCTGACGCCAGGCTGATCGTGCTCGACGAGGTGTCCATGGTGGGCGAGGAGATGGCGCGCGACCTGATGAGTTTCAAAAAACCCATCCTTGTGCTGGGTGATCCCGGTCAGCTTTCCCCGATCAAGGGAGACGGGGCCTTCACCAATGTCGATCCGGATGTGATGCTGACCGAGATCCACCGACAGGCATCCGAGAGCGCCATCATCCGCTTGGCCACAATGGCGCGCGAGGGCCAACCGATTGGCTTCGGCAGCTATGACGAACATGTCGCCAAGATGCACAAGGCCGATATAACGCCGGATCAGGTGCTACGGGGCGGGCAACTGATTTGTGGCATGAACGCGACGCGGCTGCAGTTGAACAATGCCATGCGCGGGGCGGCCGGTCTGGCCGGTGGCGTCCTGCCAGCAGGCGCCACCGAGAAAATCATCTGCCTGAAGAACCAGAATGACCTTGGGTTGATCAATGGCATGTTCCTGACGCTCGAAGACATCGTGGACGAGGGCAGCCTCTACTTCTCGGCCGTGGTGACCGACGAAGATGGCCGCCGGGTGGGGACGCCTGACCCGAATGGCAAACCTGGCCGTCTGCGGATCTACAAGGGACATTTTGAGGACCATGTAAATTTTGATCGCACGCGCCATGATCGGGATTGGAAGGAGAAAAAGCATCTGATCGAGGCGACGTTTGGCTGGGCGATCACCGCGCATAAGGCGCAAGGCTCGCAGTGGGAGAATGTGATCGTCTGGGACGATGGGCTTGGTCGCAGCGAGCTTGACCGCCGCCGATGGCTCTACACCGCGATCACCCGCGCGGAGCGCGGCCTTGTACTCCTTGCATGAGGTATGGCACGTGATCGATCTCAACGATGTCTTTGTCCCAGCCGCCCGACATGACCTGAACGCCATCAAGGCGCGGCTGGCAGCTACAGCCCGCAATTGGCTGCCCGCGCTGTTCCCGGAGGCAAAGCTGACCCATGACAAACGAGCGATGCGGTGCGCCGACCTTTCCGGGCGCCGTTCTCGCGGTGAGGGCTCCTGTGTCATCCATCTCGATGGGCCTTACGCAGGCTGGGGTTTCGATTTTGCCACGGGCGAACGCGCGGGGCCTATCGACATGATCTACCACGCCACGGGGATGAGCGAAGGTCGCCTCTTTGATGAGGCGGCCCGGCTTGCCCGTCTCGAACGTGACCTGCCAGCACGACCGGCTGCGCCAGCGCGCCCCGATCACAGCCTCGAAATCCGCCGCATTCTGGACGGGTGCGGACCCGTGGTGGGCAGTCTTGCTGACACATATCTGACGTCGCGGGGGCTCAGCGATCCGAACGCGTCGGACCTCCTTTTTCACCCTGATCTCACGGATTACGACAGTCGCCGTGGTTGGCCGGGCATGGTCGCGATCCCGCGTCTGGCAACTGGCGATCCGGTCGGCGGGATCCATCGTACCTTTCTGCTGGACGATGGACGCGGCAAGGCTCCGGCGGGCAAGAAGATGCTGGGCACGATCGCGGAGGCGGCGGTGCGGCTTTTTCCGCTGTCCAAAGACGGCCATCTAGGCGTGGCGGAGGGGATCGAGACGGCGCTCGCGGCGCGCGCGATATTCGGAACACCCGTATGGGCGGCTTTGTCGGCTGATGGCATAGCAAGGTTCAAATGGCCTGAGGGGACGCACCGCGTCACGATCTTTGCCGATGCCGGCGAAGCGGGGCGTCAGGCGGCCGCAACATTGTCAGACCGGTTGAACATGGCGGACATCCCGAACGAGGTGATAGCTCCGCTCCATGGTGACGATTTCAACGACGATCTGCTGCGGGGGGCTGTGAAGACGGATTACGACAGTCCGGCGATCACGTCCGAGGGTGCGCTTGGTGCCGACGACACTCCAGCGGATGTGCCTCCTGGAGGGCTGGAGCGTGCCGTCGTCGCGCTGGCCACCGCAACTGAGGCGCTTACCAATCCGCCCGATCTCACCGAGCTGGGCAGCCTCATGGGGCGCATCGTCAAGGCGCGACTGGAGCCCATGGAAGAACGACATGTGCTGTTGCTCATCAAAGCGCGCACTGGGATTGCGATGTCGATCCTCGACAAACAGCTTGGCGTCCTGCGCCGCCGTTTGAACAACACGGGCGATCTTGTGAAACCTGCTGCCCGCCCGGCTTGGGCAAACCGGTTGCGCCTTGATCTTTCGGGAACGCCCGAGCGCAACGAGGCCAATGTCATCATTGCGCTCAGTTCCGATCCGGTCTTTGCTGGTACCATCGCATTTGATGAATTCCGGCAGGAGGTGGTCGTGTTGCAGCCAGTGCCTTGGGATGAGCCCAACATGGATTATCCACGGCCTTGGGAGGACAGCGACGACATTCGACTGGCCGAATGGCTTCAGCATCGCGAAGTGAATGTCGCGCCCCTCGTCGTGGGCCGCTCGGTTGGCGCTGTCGCCCGCGACTACCGCATTCACCCGGTGCGCGCCTACCTCGACTTGCTGCATTGGGACGGCACGCCCAGGATCGAGACCTGGGCCAGCCGCTACCTGGGCGCTGAGCCGACGGATTTAATTCACGCCATGGGAAGCCTGTGGCTGATATCAGCTATCGCGCGCGTCTATCGGCCGGGCGTCAAGGCCGACCACATGCTGATCCTCGAGGGCGAGCAAGGCGCGCGCAAATCGACCGCGCTCAAAATACTGGCAGGCGAGGATTGGTTCACGGACGAGTTGCCAGAGCTCGGTTCCAAGGACGCCGCCATCCACATGCAGGGTGTCTGGATCGTCGAAATCGCGGAATTGGACGCCATCGGTCGCGCCGAGGTCTCGCGCATCAAGGCGTTCCTGACCCGCACCACGGACCGGTTCCGGCCACCCTATGGCCGCCACACGGTCGAGATCAAACGCCAATGCGTCTTTGCCGGCACGGTGAACCCAGACACCTATCTGCGCGATGAGACCGGCAACCGCCGCTTTTGGCCGATCCGTTGCGGCGACATCGACATCGATGCTCTTGCCCGGGACCGCGACCAGCTCTGGGCCGAGGCCGTTGCCCTGTTCAAGGATGGCGCCATCTGGTGGATCGAGGACAAGGTGCTTCTGCAAGCCGCGCGTGAAGAGCAGGAAAAGCGCTACCAGTCCGACGCTTGGGATGGGCTGATCGAGCATTGGTTGACGCATGAGCTTCGCGTTGTGGGGGACAGCTTTTCATCCTTCGATCTGCCTCGCCGTGAGAGCGTTCAGCGTCGCGAACCGCTACGTGATGTGTCCGTAGGCGAGATTTTGGAGGAAGCCATTGGCGCTGAGCCAACAAAGTGGTCTCGAATTGATCAGATGCGGGTTTCTGGATACCTCAAGAAAAGCGGGTGGGAGCGCTATCAGCGTCGTGAAGATGGCGCGAGAGAATGGCGATATCGTAGGCTGACTGACTAACGCCAACGGAATGTTTCACGCACGGTTGGGATGGGCATCTTGATGGATGCCCTTTTTATTTGTCACCAACCTGCGACTGTCACCAACCTCAGTCGCGGATGGTGACAGAAAAAAGGTATTGAAATCAATCGTGTCACCATTGTCACCAACCTAACGGCGATCTTCTTTCCTTATGCATATACATGTGTGTTTTTAGCCGAGTAACACCTTTCTCATACATACAAAGAATTTGGTTGGTGACGTTGGTGACAATGGTGACAGCATTGATTTTGTTGAGATATTCCTGTCACCAACCCCCTGAGAGGTTGGTGACAGGTTGGTGACAAGCAGTGCAGACCTGACCACCGGCGAATTTTCTTGTTCCCCAGAGTCAGGCGGGGTATTTTCACGCTGACCAAAGCCGAAGGCCCACTCGAATGCGTGAGCCTTCACAATGAACACAAAAGAACTGATCTCGACCCCGACGCTGCCTGAGGCCTTTGGCGGCGCCAAAACCATCCTGGCCCTTGACCTCGGCACAACGACTGGCTGGGCCGTCCGTGGCTTTGACGGGCTGATCACCAGCGGCACCGTCAGCTTCAAGCCCGGCCGCTACGACGGTGGCGGCATGCGCTATCTGCGCTTCACCAACTGGCTGTCCGAGATCAACCGGCTCTCCGGGCCGATTGGGGCCATCTATTTCGAAGAAGTCCGCCGGCACGCAGGCACTGACGCGGCCCATGTCCACGGCGGCCTGCTGGCTGTTCTGACCAGCTGGGGTGAATTGCGGGGTGTGCCCTACCAGGGCGTGCCGGTTGGAACATGGAAAAAAGTTTTTTGTGGAAAGGGAAATGCCAATAAAGCTGAAGTTGTGTGTGCGATCAAAGGCTTGGGCTTTAATCCCTCTGACGACAACGAAGCGGACGCGTTGGCGATACTCCATTGGGCACTTCAAACTGGGGGTGGCATCAATGGCTGACAAATGGCATTCACTTGTCGATCGCACTTGCGAAACGTGTGGCGGGCATTTCCGTGTTCAATACCAATCCGCAATAAGGAAAAATGGTGGCAAATTCTGCTCGGCACGATGCAATCCCCGTGTTCAAGCCCACAACAAAGCTATGGTCGCACTTTCGATTGGCCCGAAACGCGCCAAGGTCGAAGTAACGTGTGCGACCTGCGGGGCAGTCTTTTCGACGCGGGTTAAAAATATCGCACGAGGTGGTGGCAAATACTGCACACGGCAGTGCAACCCGGCATACCAACCACAGTTTTCTCCTTCAGAAAAGAACCGACGATACAACCTCGCCCAGAATTACGGCATGACTGTCGCTGAATATGAGGCCATGCTTGCAGGGCAAAGAGGAAAGTGCGCGATATGTGGAACGTGGCCTGACGGTCGGCATGGAGTTCTGTTTGTTGATCATGATCATTTCGAGGATCGTGTCCGTGAACTGCTGTGCGGAAACTGTAACACCGCGATAGGACTTCTTCGCGATGATCCTGTCCGAGCCGCAAGCTTATCCGCATATTTGTTGAAACACGCACCCTCGGAGGAAGATCGGCACCTGGCTATCTCCATTCTGCGTGGTGGACCTTCGCAGGGAGGGCTGGCGTGATGGGCATGCGGTTCACTCCGAAGGGCTACGGTGGTCATCGCCGTGACCCTGAGCAGGTCAAGCGCGATGGCTGGTACGAGCAGGGTGTGCTTGCCGTCAGCGTGGATGATCACCGGCTGACATGGCCCGAGCGCGAATTGGTCGAGCAGCTTGGTACGAAACTCTATGGCAAACGCCCGCGGGGCAGGGAGGTGCGTCATGGGCGGTGACTGGACCCGGGCCATGGTGGCCGATCGGTTGGACCTTGCGGCGGACGTGATGCGCAGCCTGCCACCGGTGGGCCCGCAGGGCTATGTCAGCGCGTGGCCCGAGTACCTCTCGAGCTTCGCCGATCAGGTGGAGCAAGAGCCCCGGATGAAAAAGCCGCTGCCGTCGCCACGGATGATCACGCAAGCCGATGAGGCGATGCTGTGGCTCAGGTGGCTGGACAAGGACATCGGCGAGATCCTGTGGGCGCGGGCCAACCGCAAACCGTGGAAGCGGATCACCTGGCGCCACGGCATCAGCAGGGCGACAGCGCATCGGCGGTACGAGTACGGGCTTGCGGTCATTGTCTGGCGGCTCAATGGCCGCCCGGTGCCGCGCAAGCGCTCGATGGAGTTCGTGATCGGGCAGACGGTCTGAGCCTCGTGGGGCGGTCGCGTGGTGGCCGCCCTGTCAACCCCTTGCGAGCTGGCGAGACACTTTTGGGTGAGACATCGGAAGGCGCGACAGATAAATTTTCCAGGGCTATAAAAACGATATACTCGGTGTCGTGCGCGTGGGAGGCATGGGGCCGGTTCTCTCTCGTTCAAGCTTTGGTGCTCTCCCGCCGGGGGCGAACCGGCACGCCCGAGGGCAAGGGATTTTACGTCCCTGGTGTTTACCAATTCCGCCACGGGGGCGTTGGTAGGCCCGGCAGGATTCGAACCTGCGACCTAACCGTTATGAGCGGTCAGCTCTAACCGCTGAGCTACGGGCCCGTGAGTATATGTTTTGCGGAAACCAACGGGGAACGCAACCAGATGAACATCATCCTCCGCGACCTCGACCAGACCCGCGTGCATTTCGAAGCGGCGATCCATAGCGTTGGGGAACAAGCTGCCACCCGCGCCTTCAGCCGGGCGCTGAACAGCGAGGGCAACAAGGTCCGCACGCAGGTGCGCCGGGCGCTCAGACAGCAGACCGGCGCAAAGGCTGCTCTGATCAACAGCGAGACGCGTACGATCCGATCGAGCTTCGCGAACCTGTCCTACACGATCGAGGCCCGCGGCGACTATCTTGGCTTGTCGCATTTCAGCCCACGGCAGTTTGGCTATGGCGTGCGTGCCAAGCCCTGGGGGCGCTGGCAGCGCTTCGAGAGTGCGTTCCTCGTGGGCTCGCTGGCCAACAACGCCTTCGTGCGTGAAGGCAGGGCGCGACTGCCGATCAAGAAGATGTTCGGCCCGGCGATCCCGAAGGAGATGGTGCGAGACGCAGCCCTGGACGTGTTTGAGGCCGCGCAGCCGCAAGTGTTGGCCGAGGCGATGCGGCAGATCGGGCGTCTTCTGCAAGCCTGACAGCTGCGCGGGACAAGAAAATCGCGCAGGATCAATCGGGTGAAAGAAAAATCACATTGCGCGATTTTTTTGTTGGACAGCGATTCGCGAGGTGTGTAGAAAGCTTGCAATAGGGCAAATCACCGCATCGAGGCGCCCACGCAGAAACCGACAGGGGCCCCCTTGGGTCCCTTCTGACGCGATGTCTTACGCGGGGCCGCCGCCTCGCAAAATACCCGCGTTTTTTCTTTTCTCAAAAACCCGATAGAGTTGGCTGGAAAGGACTTTCTGGCTCGATCCAGGGCGCGCCGGTTCATTGGCTAAGCCCCTGTAATCACGAACATATATCGAGGTGGCGGGAAGGCCCACAAACTTCCCGAAACACCCGTCCCACTCTATTGGCCCCCCGCTGGGGTCAATGGAGTGGGGCTGGCCTTGAGGCTCATGCCGCTTGGCTGGGCTGGGGATGTCATCGTCAGTGCAAACAGCATTTTTTGTACTTTTTACCGCTGCCGCAGGGGCAGGGGTCGTTTCGTCCAACTTTGGGTCCATCGTTGAAAAAGGGTTCGCCGAAAGAGTCGAGAAAAGGGGTGCCTGAGGCGCGTTTAGCCTCCAGACCTTTAAGGTATTTGTCGGAAAAGCAGTACCATTGCGAGAGTTCCTCAACAGCACTGTCGATCGGCTTTGTTGTTCGGCTCCGGTGGTACCAAGAGGACTGGCCAGTTTCGATGGCGTTTGTCAGGTCCCGCTGAAAATGCTCAAACGTGGTGGACATCGGATCAATATAGCCGCGTTCAAATGCCTCGCGGACTTGAGGTTCTAGATGCGCTAGCGCAAGTTCCGCAACGGCAAAAGACCAACTGTCCCAGAGGACATCTGGCTTGTCGAAATCAGCTTCGAAAAAGCGTTCAAACCAAGCTGTGACTTGGGTCGCACAATCGACATGTGTCCCGGCGATGGTGACAAGCGCGTCAATCATCTGTGAGCGGGAGAACACATAGGCTTCGGTGTCTTCAAGCACCTCAAGGATCGGTTGTAGATCGCCGTCGAAAACTGCGGCGATGATACGGGCCGCACCTTCGGTGACCGCATCACCGATCAAGTAATCCAACTCCGTTTCGTCACGGCGAAGCAGGCTGGTGAGAGGCCGATAGGCGCGCTGTTCACGCCATTCCCCGAGCAGGAAAAAGGTAAACAGGAATGCTGAGACGTCCGGGTCATTGCTGGATGAGATAGGCTTATTGGAGAGGCGGTCGATTTGCTCGAGGAAGATGGGAACCATTTCCTCGCGGCATTGTCCGGCTGCAATCATGGCATCACGCGGAAAGCCATCGCGTTGTGACAGGGCAGTGAAGATTTCCTCAGGCGTCATATTTTCGTCTCTCCATGGGGCGTGGCCAACACTCTTCGTCAAGGCTGTTTGGGACGTCAATGCGGTTCCCTGAATAACTGCATCGACGTCCCCAATGCGGTTGGCAAAAAAAATAGAAACGAGAGAGAGGCGGGTCCCTCATGAAAGACGCACCAATCCAAACGCCCCGGGCCTGGCCCGCGGCGCAGGTGGAGATGTGGCAGGCGGCCGATCTTGTGCCTTATGCCAAGAACGCCCGTCAGCATCCGCCTGAACAGATCGATCAGATTGCCGCGTCGATGGAGCGGTTCGGGTTCACGATCCCGATGCTGGTGGCCGAGGACGGCACGATCATTGCCGGACACGGCCGGTTGATGGCGGCGGTGCAGCTGGGACTGGCCGAGGTCCCGGTGATGGTGGCGCGGGGCTGGTCGGAGGAAGATCGTCGGCTTTACACGCTGGCCGACAACCGTCTGGCGGAAATCGCCGAGTGGGACCCGGAGATGCTGCGCATCGAGATCGGGGAGTTGCGCGAGGATTTCGGGATCGAGGCTTTCGACCTGGTTGGGTTCAGCGCCGAGGACCTGGCCGACATTCTGCCGGATGCACTGATCGATACCACCGGCGGTCTGACGGACCCGGACGATGTTCCTGAGGTTCCGGAGACCCCGATTACCCGGCCAGGCGATGTCTGGCTCATGGGCCCGCACCGTCTGCTTTGCGGCGACAGCACGGTGGCCACGGATGTGGAAAAGGTTCTGAAGGGGGTGACGCCGCTCTTGATGTGCACGGATCCTCCCTACGGTGTGGACTATGACCCGAGTTGGCGGAACGAGGCAGGCGCGGCCAAGACCAAACGCACCGGCAAGGTGCTGAATGACGACCGGGCCGATTGGCGCGAGGCCTGGGCACTCTTTCCGGGTGATGTGGCCTATGTTTGGCACGGGGCGCTTCATGCGGCGACCGTTGCCGAAAGCCTGGAGGTCTGCGGTTTCGCGATCCGGTCGCAGATCATCTGGGCCAAGGAGCGATTGGTGCTGAGCCGAGGAGATTATCACTGGCAGCACGAACCCGCGTGGTACGCTGTCAAGAAGTCCGGCAAGGGCCACTGGGCGGGTGACCGCAAGCAGACGACGTTGTGGCACATCCCGAGCAAGGATCAGGATGCGCAGACGGTGCACGGGACCCAGAAGCCTGTCGACTGCATGCGCCGGCCGATCGAGAACAATTCCAGCCCGGGTCAGGCAGTATACGAGCCTTTCATGGGGTCGGGGACCACGCTCATCGCGGCGGAGATGTCCGGCCGGGTGTGTTATGGGATTGAATTGAACCCGGCTTATGTCGATGTGGCCGTCCAGCGCTGGCAGGACTTCACCGGCAAGACAGCGGTGCTGGAAGAGAGTGGGCAGAGCTTTGATCAGGTTGCTGGGCAGGCGTCCTGAATGTTTCCGGGGCGGGGATGTACACACCCGTTACGTCTCCGCCACGCCGCTTGCAAAGGATCGATCTTGACAGGCTGCGGAGCAAGCCAGCAGGATGGATGGCCAAGGACGGAGCACCGTCGAATGATCAAGGTGCTTGTGACTTTGCTGATGGTCTGGTGCGTGTCCTGAACAGGACGCGGTAAGGGAACTTGGTTGGGGGGATGAGAATGGATGATGTTGTACTCGCGATCTTGTTGTTTGTGGGGATGATACCAGTGATGTTTCTCGTGGCCGAAAGGTACGAAAACAAGAAAGACATTGAAGCTGAAGAAAAAGAACACGAACGGCGGCAGCTCTTCGACGCCTATCCCTCCATCGGACATGCGAACAGAAGGGAAGATGGCCCCAAGAGTTGAAGCTATTGCTGCAGGTGATATCCAGCAGGCGGCGATGACCTTTTGAATTGCCGCCTCGTGCAGTTTGCGCATGGGCAGGCCCGTTTGAAAGCAAACCGTAGCTTTGCGTCATCGCAATTGCCGGTCGATCGAACCGATGTATATTCGGCTCATGTCATCGGAAGCGGAACAGCAGGGCGATCTTTGGTCGCGGGCAGATCAGCGGGACGCGCCAAAGCGTGATCCGCGCCTGCGGCTATTGCCGCATGATCTTGATGGCGCACTCAAACATCTCACGGATGGCGAATTGGCGACGCTGTCAGCTGCGGTCGTGAAGGAACAGTTGCGCCGTGGACATGGTGCTGAGCCGAAAACCGTTGTGCCGTCCGAATCTGTCCCAGCCGCTCGGACATCATCGGAGCTTCCGGAGGTGGAGGGACTGACGCGCTCGCAGGTGAGCCTGATCCGTGCGTCCATCAAGGCGGGCGTGAAGCCCGGAGCGCTGTCGCGTCAGTTCGGGATCAATCAGGCGCAAATCCGTGCCGCGCTGAAGTAAAAAGGGGCCAGCACAAGGCTGGCCCAAGTCTGATGCGGTAAGAGCGGACCGGTGAAGCCACTCTTACCGTTTGAGGCTTTAGAACAGACGAAACCTCATTAGTATGGGGATTAAGTCGAGGGGATTCTGCAAGGTCGCCTTCCGGTATCTTGTGGTTCATCCAGATTTTATAGCTATATTGACTGTAGAATTTGATAAATTCGACCTCGTTGAATATCTTTTTGGGAGGTGATGACCAGCCCGAGACGTTTCTTGAGGGCGCCGGACATCGCACCGCGCACTGTGTGTGGTGCCCATTGGAGGCCGGTTGCGATCTCTTCTATCGTGGCTCCCTCCGGTCTGGACAGCATGTCGATGAGGGCTGCTTGTTTCGTGCCCTCAAGCGGCGCACGCGATGTGGGTGCTGCCCCCGTCACCGCCGCATGCGCCACAGGTTCATCGGTCGGCGCGTCTGGTGCGCCCAAGGGCGCGGCGTTTGCGGACCCTGCCTCGTGCTCAACCCCGATGGTGTCGAGCCCTGCGTTGGTGGCGACCAGTGTGACGCCGTGACCATCGCCGGTTTCGCGCCAGATGAGCTCGCGCTTGCGCGGGTCCGCATCGACCTCTTCAAGCAGGCCCTTGGCGAGCATGGTGCCAACCACTTTGGTGGCGGCACCACCGCGCAGGTTGGTGGGCAGGGGCAGGGCGATGCGGTCCGCCCGTTGGGCGGCTGCGCTGAGGATGATGGATTGTGTGTCGGTCAATGTGGTCATCATGGTTCTCCGGATTTGGCCCCCGCGGTGTGCGGCGGCTTCTACCGGGTGAAGCCCGCCAGAAAGGCGGGCCTGCTGTTGGCGATGCTGACCGATCAGGTGTCGTCGTCGGTCTCGGCCAGAATGGCGTAATGGGTGACCCAGCCATCGAGAAGGGGCAGGCCTTCTGGGATGCCGTGGCTGGCCTCGGTCTGGGCGGAGATGCCGCGGCGTTGCCATTTGTCGATCGTGGCCTCGAGGGCCG
>NZ_JAEPMO010000169.1 GCF_017643905.1 Marivita sp. | reverse complement strand
CACCCACCTCCCCTCCCCGCCCTCAGCCGGCTCCTCTTCGCCTCGCCCGATCCTTAGACATTGATCGTCTCGGCCTGGAACGGTTTGCGCCCGATTGTCTTTTCGACACCGATGCCCAGAACGCTTGTGCGCTCATACGCGAGGTAAGGAATGTCCTTGCCGTTCGGAGCATCCAAATCCCATCTGTTCTTAAGCGCGGGCTCTGCAGCGGCAACCGGGATCAGGCGATCCGTCAGCAAATCCTTACGGTCGAATGCCTTCTCGTCGATGGTCAGGGACACGGCGTTGTGCGTGTAGCACAGCATGATGTCGACCGCCCCCTCGACCAGCAACTCGCAGCAGGTGCTGAGCGAGTCTGAAATCACCCGTGTTCGAATGTCCGGCATGCTGTGCTGCAATGTCTCGATCCGGTTGGCCAGAAAATTGACCGAGATTGTGTGAAGCACCGAAAAGCGGATGAACCTGTGTTCGCCCCGGTCTGCGTCGCGCAGGGTTTGGCGGCTTTCGGACAATTGAGACATCGCAGCAGTGGCCACCGGCAGGAACTGCAACCCCGCATCGGTCAGTTGCACCGGATAGGTCGCGCGATTCACCAAGGGCAGGCCCACCCAGCTTTCCAAAGCCTTAATTCTTCGGCTGAACGCGGACTGAGTGATGTTTCTTTCATCAGCAGCCCGTGTGAAGTTTTGTGTGCGTGCGAGGCACTCGAAATCGCGCAGCCAATTGAGATCCATGCATGCCTCTGAAAAAAATGAATTTTCCACGATCATACAGAACTTTATGCAAAATCGGAATAGTTTGATGAAATGTTTGAATTGGAGTGCTCTAAGAATCTGTTCCTACGCTTCGATATGGGCATGAGTCGCTCTTGGCCCCGTCTGCCGGACATCGGCGGGGGCGGTGTCCAAGCGGGTCCTGCCAACACGCGGAAGTTTGCGTGTAAAGAGAAAGAAAATGTCGAGCTGGGCAAAAACGACCAGCCATCAACAGAGGAGACGACCATGATGAAGAATATCAAAAGCATTGGGCTGGCCGCTGTGGTCAGCGCATTGGCCCTTCCGGCCTTCGCGTCGGAAGAGGTCAAGATTGGCGTTCCGTCCTGGACCGGCGCGGAGGCTATCGCGCATGTTCTGGGCCACGTCGTGGAAACACGCATCGGCGGCAAGGTTGAGTACATGCCGGGCAACAACGCCACGATTTTCCAGGCGATGGACCAGGGCAAGGGCGATATCGACGTACACCCCGATGTTTGGTTGCCCAACCAGGAAAGCTTCACCAAGCAATATGTTGATGGCGCAGGCACTGTGACGCTTTCGTCGAATCCCTATAAGGGCAACCAGGGTTTCTGCGTGTCCAAGCAGTTCGCCGAGGCCAATGACATTACGGATATCGCGGATCTCGGTCGCCCGGACGTGGCTGCCCTGATGGACAGCGATGGCAACGGCAAGGGTGAGCTTTGGATTGGTGCGCCGGGCTGGGCGTCTGCCAACGTGAACGAGGTCAAGGTCCGCGACTACGGGCTGCTTGATTTCATCGAACCGATCCGCGCCGAAGAAGCGGTCAAGACCGCGCGTATCAAGGACAGCATCGCCAAGGGTGAAGGCTACGCGTTCTATTGCTACGAACCGCACGCCGTGTGGTTCATGTTCGATGTCGTAATGCTGACCGAGCCCGCCTATGATCCTGCGAAATACGTGATGGTGCAGCCGTCGGATGATCCCGATTGGTACAAGAAATCCATGGTGGCCTCGAAAGATGCCTTAAAGGATGTGCAGATCGCATGGTCGAATTCACTGGCCGACCGGTCTCCAGCGATTGTCGAATTCTTCGAGAATTTTGGTCTCGAAGCGTCTGACGTAAGCTCTTTGGCCTTCGAAATCAGCGCCAACGGCCGCGATCCGGCCGAAGTGGCGGCGGAATGGGTCGCAGCGAACTCCGACCGTGTCGACGCGTGGCTGGGCCTCTGATCCTGACCCTTTGACGATTGGCCGCCGGGGATGTCTCCGGTGGCCGACCTTATCCAAATCCCGATGACGAGGCGTGGCCCGATGGATGACGAAACCGTCATAGAAATTTCCAATGTCTGGAAGATTTTTGGGGCCCGTCCCGACGATGCGCTGCGGGCGATCCGGGAAGAGGGGCTGACCAAAGCCGAAGTTCTGGCAAGGCACAACGCTGTGGTGGGCGTTGCAGAAGTCAGCCTGTCGGTCAATCGTGGCGAAATCTTCTGCATCATGGGCCTGTCCGGCAGCGGAAAATCGACGCTGGTGCGCCATTTCAACCGGTTGCTTGAACCGACTGCTGGCAAGATCATGATCGAAGGCACCGACGTGATGGCGCTGGGCCCGAAAGAGTTGCAGACCTTCCGCAACCGCAAGATCGGCATGGTGTTCCAGAACTTCGCACTGATGCCGCACTGGTCTGTGCTGGATAATGTGGCGATGCCCTTGGAGATCCGGCAGGTCGCCAAGAACGAACGCATGCGTCAGGCGGCGGCAATCCTCGATATCGTGGAACTCGGCCCATGGGGGTCGAAATTCGCGCATGAACTCTCGGGCGGCATGCAGCAGCGTGTTGGGCTGGCCCGCGCATTGGCTGCGAACCCGGATGTGCTTTTGATGGATGAGCCGTTCTCGGCGCTTGACCCGCTGATCCGGCGTCAATTGCAGGACGAATTCATCCGGTTGAGCAAAATTCTCAAGAAAACGACCGTCTTCATCACCCACGATCTGGACGAAGCCGTTCGCATTGGCGACCGCATTGCGATTATGCGGGACGGCAAAATGGTTCAGATGGGCACGGCAGAAGACATCGTCATGCATCCCGCAGACGACTACGTGGCAGATTTCGTCGCCGGAATTTCGCGGCTCAAGGTGGTGCATGCCCATGCAGTCATGCAGCCGATCGACGCCCATATCGCCGCCCACGGTCCGATTGACGCCGATGCGCCACGGGTTGGGGCGCAGGAAACGCTCAGCACGCTGATCAATCTCGCCATCGACACCGACAGTGCCGTTCTCGTGCAGGACGGCGGTCAGGATGTCGGCGTCATCACGCGCAAGGATCTGTTGCGCACCGTGATCGAGGGAACGGAAGTGTCATGAACAAGCAAGACATCAATCCTCTTGAAGACACCGAAAGCGAAGCCGCTCTGGCCTATGCCGAAGAGCGCCGCGAGAACATCCGTACCTTCGTGCGCACCAACCCGGACTATTACATCCGCAACTTCGACAAGATCGGCGCGTCGTCCCGATTCACCCCGACCTTCAACCTCATGGCGGGTCTGTTCGGCCCGATCTGGTTCGGGGCGCGCGGCCTGTGGTCATGGGCGTTGCCCTTCCTCATCCTTGAAGCCTTGGCCTTCGTTCAGATCGCACGCGGATTGTTCGGAGATCTGGCCGCCGATGCCATGGCCCGGATTGCGTCCATCGAAGGCACACTGGAACTGCGGCGGCAGCAATTGGCCGCTGCGATTGAAAGCAATTCGGACCGGGTCGATGCGTTTCAGCGCACCGTGGATTCGCTCGAAGCGAATATCGGCGGAATCCGCGCAGAAGCCGAAGCCCTGGCCGCCGAAGGGCCGACAATTGTACTGACCGGGATTGCCCTGCTGATCGTGGTCAAAGTCATTCAGGCCATTGTCGCCAACTGGGCGCTTGAAGTACGGTTTTCCGAATGGCTGTCCGACCGCAGTGTCCGCTCCGGTCTGCCGCCGCAGCACATTGTCCTCAGCGCCTTGTTCATGGTGATCATCGTGGCCACCGCCATGGTCCACTATAGCTTTCCGGGGCGCTATTCGCTGTTGAGCACCTTTCCGACTGATCCTGACATCCGCCTGACCGGAATCACCTTGGTCGAGAACTTCATCGCGTGGTGTGTGAGCAACTCTGAGGCATTCTTCGACGGCCTGACCTTTGCCATCCGGTCGCTCTTGGACGCGCTCGAGGTGATCCTTGTCCAGACACCCTGGATCGTGATCGTCAGCCTTATCGTCTTGCTGACATGGCTGACAGCCGGATTGCGCACCGCGATCTATTCTGGTGCCTTCCTGGCCTATATGGGCCTGCTTGGCTTTTGGGAGGCGGCGATGACCACGCTTGCCCTTCTTGGCACAGCCGCATTGTTGTCTATCGCCATTGGCATTCCTTTGGGCATGTTTGCCGCCCGCCGCCCGCGTTTTTACGCGTTCATCCAGCCGATCATGGATTTCATGCAGACCATGCCCGCCTTCGTCTTCATGGTCCCGGTGATCGCCTTCTTCGGCGTCGGCAAACCGGCGGCGGTCATCGTGACGATGATATTTGGAGGCACACCCGTTGTGCGTCTGACGGTGCTGGGCCTGCGTGGCGTGCCCGAAAGCGTGCGCGAAGCGGCGATCAGTTTCGGCGCGAACAAGTGGTATCTGCTGACCAAGGTCGATCTGCCATTGGCCAGCCCGTCCATCCGCGCCGGGATCAACCAGACGATCATGCTGTCGCTGGCGATGGTGGTGGTGGCCTCGCTCATCGGGGCCAAGGGGTTGGGTGAGGACGTGCTCGAAGCGCTGCAATACGCCAATGTGGGGCAGGGCATCCTTGCCGGGTTCGCGATCCTCTTCTGTGCGATGATCCTTGACCGCATCGTTCAAGGGGCGCGCAAATGACGCCTTTGGTCATGGTGCATGGGTTCATGGGCGGCAGCCGCCAATGGGCCGAACAGACCAAGGCTTTGGCGTCTTGTGTGGATGTTGTGACCGTCGATCTACCGGGGTTCGGGCTGAACGCCCATCTTCAGGCCCCCGACACGATCACCGATTACGCGACATGGGTACTCGACCATCTGCGCGCCAAGGGCATAGATCGGTTCCACCTGCTGGGACATTCCATGGGGGGCATGATCGCGCAGGAAATGGTCGCCCTGTCACCAGACCGGGTTGACCGCCTCGTTCTTTATGGAACGGGTGCCACTGGTGTGCTGCCCGGCAGGTTCGAGCCGATCCACATTTCGAAAACCCGCGCTCAGACCGATGGCCCGCGCAAGACCGCCCGCCGCATCGCCGCGACATGGTTCCTTGACCGCGAGGGGGCCGCCGGGTTCGAGCCCTGTGCGTCCATCGCGGAACGAAGCAGCCTGCAAGCCATCGTGGCAGGATTGAACGCCATGGAGGGGTGGAACGGCGAAACGAACCTCGTGGCGATCAAGTCTCCGACCCTTGTGATCTGGGGCGATCATGACCGCACTTATCCGTGGCACCAGACCGAACAGCTCTGGACCGTCATCGACGACACCAGCCTCGCGGTGATCCCCAACTGTGCCCACGCTGCGCATCTGGAAAAGCCCGGTATCTTCAACAGCATCCTGCGGGACTTTTTCGAAGGTGTCGGGTCGGCTGACCGAAGCAGCGCCGTTCTGGAAGCTTCAGCCCATGTGACCTGACCGCCGGGTCAGGCCGCGTTGCGCGGTTTGGCGAAGGTTGGGGATTGCACCACCCCGGCATCGAAAAGCTTTGCGATCTCGGTGCCGGTACAGCCCGCGACATCGGCCAGGATCTCTTCGGTATGCTGGCCCAGTGTCGCCGCGGGTTTTGCGGGGCTACGCTGCAGCGCGCTGAACACCGCCGGATGGGCAGGCACACGGAACGTGCCAATCCCCGGCTGTTGAACCTCGGTAAACATCGGGTTCTCGGTGCTCAGGTCGCTGTCCTGCTCCACCGCTTCCCGCACGGTGCGGAACTCTGACCATGTCAGTCCGGCGTCGTTGAACGCGGCCTCGAACTCGGGCACGCGGCGCTTGGCAAACCACGGCTTGAGGATCGCCGTGATCTCATTGCGGAAGCGCCAGCGGTTGCCTTCATCGGCCAGAGACACGCCCAGTCGCGCTTCGAGCGCGGCCATCGCTTCGACAGTGCCCGTCGCCTTGCAGATGCCGCGCCATTGCCGGTCGGTCAGGCCGATCACCATCACGCGGCGGCCATCTGCGCAGACGAAATCCTGCCCGTAAGCCCCATAAAGTGCGTTGCCGGATTTGCCACGGTCGCCGGAGTTCAGGGTCACATCCCCGATCATGCCCAGATGCCCAAGCGTCGCCGCTGCCACGTCTTTCAATGCGATCTCGACTTCTTGTCCACCCTTCCCACGCAGCCGGTGCCGTTCAGCAGCCAAAAGCGCTGCGACACACATGTTGCCCGCGATCAAATCCCAAGCAGGCAAGGCATTGGCGACGGGTTCGTCGGTGTCCACGGGTCCAGTCATATGCGGAATGCCCAGCGCCGGATTCACGGTGTAATCGACCTGAGGTCGTCCGTGCCGGTCCCCGGTCAAGGTGACCATGACAAGGTCGCGCCGATACTGGCTCAGCGTTTCGTAATCCATCCAGCCGCGCACCCGCAGGTTGGTCAGGAACAGGCCCGCGTCGTCCCCGGGTGCGGTGATGATCCGGGTGATCAATTCGCGACCTTCGGGAGATTTCATGTCGACGGCAATGGATTTCTTGCCCTTGTTCATGCCCGCCCAGAACAGGCTTTCCCCGTTGGGGGCCAGTGGCCAGCGTCCGGCATCAAGACCGCCACCCAGACGGTCAAAGCGGATCACCTCGGCCCCCATTTGCGCCAGCGTCATGCCCGCCAGAGGCACAGCGACAAAGGCCGACCCTTCAACGACCCGCATCCCCTTGAGAACGCTCATTGCGCGTCCGCCCAGATTGCTGTGGCCTGCATGCATTGATGGCCGTCCTGCCCGGTCCAGAGGCTCAGAACCGCGTCTTCGGCCTCCATCGCGATTTCGCAGGGGTTGCCTGCGAACATCGGATGAACGCCGCGGAAATCGAAATACTTAGGTGTTCTGCCACGCTCGCGGATCGCGGCACGCATCAGCAGTGTGGCTTGCAACGGGCCATGCACCACGAGGCCGGGGTATTTCTCGACCTCCTTGGTGTAGGCAAGGTCATAATGGATCCGGTGGGCGTTGAACGTGACAGCCGAATACCGGAAGAGCAGCGCTTCGGTTGTTTCGATTTCTTCCACCGGCGCAGTCGGAAGCGGCTTTTTCTTCGGCGGCGTAAAGGTCTCCGGGATTTCGAGGTAAACAATGTCCTGCCGTTCTTCGATGGCCAATCCAGACGGGCCATAGATCGCGTGATCGACCGTCACGAACACCATTGGCCCGCTCGATCCTTCTTTTTCTGTCACAGACCTGATGGACGAGCGCCGCTCCAACGGATCACCGACGCGCAGGGTGGGGCCATAGAACTTCAACGCGCCACCGGCCCACATGCGCCGGTCCAGACGCACGGGCGGCAGGAGATCGGTCTCGCGCGGATGCCCGTCGCGGCCCAGCTTGTCATTCGGGGTTGCGATGGGGAAGGCGCACCAATGCCAGAGCGGGGGCAACGGGTCACCATGTGCGGGCAGTTTGCCGAAGCCGACCGTGGCATGAAGCTGCCGAGCAAGCTCTGGCGTGACACAGCCTGCTTCGCGGGTGACACGGCCAGTCCAGGCATCAAGGTTCAGCATATCCATGATCTTCCTCCCCACGAAACATCCAATGCAGATAGGTCAAATATCCTAAAAAATCAAATGTTATTAAGTACTTATGGGAATACCACGGTATACCGTCCACGCCATTTCGCAGGCGCGGCATTTGAACGAAAAGGAAATTCCCGCTTTTTCTGCACCTGCAGCGTCGCACAAAAAATCGCGTATCAAACCTGATCAGGCCACGTGGCAGAGGCGGTTCGCCGCAGTGGATGACCGCTTTCCCCTGCAGGTCACTCGGGATAGCTTGCAGGTATGGACACAACCGGGATCGCGGCAAAAGAATTGCGCAGACAGCGCGCCGAGTCATCGCCATGACCAGTGTCTGTCGCAAACTCCACCTTGAGCTTGTCTGCCATGTGGGCGGCAATCAGCTCTACCGTCGTGTCGGTATCCAGCATGTACACGCGCTCCTCTGGCAGGGTCAGCGCAAACTCGCCCTGGTTGGCTTCGTATTCGAAGGTCACATAGCGAACGCCGTCTTCACCCACATGCCGACGCACCACATCTTCTTCTGAACCCACGTAGATGTCGCGCCAGAGTTTCGCCCAGCGGCGTTCCAGGTCGTAATCGCGATGCCCGTTACGGTCGATACGGATCGGCGAGCGGTGACCGTGGGCGATGCGCTGGCAGTTGCCCAGGTGTTTCTTCAGGCCGTGCACGTAGTGATAGTAGGCGCCGTCGATTTCTTCTTCCCGGAGGTTGATCTCCACGGAAATTACATTGGCGGGAAGCACCGCCTTGATTTCCTGTTCCAGCAGCGAGGCAACAGCTGATGGCACAACCCGGTCGGCGGACAGCCAGACGATGGCTTCGTCCGGCGACCGGTGAGTGATCTGGCTGCCATCGGTCAGCGACCAGTTGAAGGTGTCTGGCTCTTCCTCGTTCCATGACAATCCGTGGTAACCTCGGGGAATGACCAGGCGATGGTCCACTCGCTCATCAATGACCCGCTTGATGGTGCGTTTTACGTTGCTGAAGTCGAACACCATACCCTGTTCGTCCAGCTCCCCGCCAAGCACCACATCCGCAATCCAGCTT
>NZ_JAEPMO010000211.1 GCF_017643905.1 Marivita sp. | reverse complement strand
GGAAAGCCAAAGACCTTTGGCATGTCGCTTTTGACGTGGAGAGCGCGCGGGTTGCCTGTTACTCCGGGCGGTATGATACAACTCTCCGACAACATGCGCGGCGCGCTTTTGATGTGTGTCTCGATGGCCGCGTTTACCTTTGGGGATGCGTCCATCAAGGTCACCGGCGGAGACTTGCCGTTATCGCAATTGCTGGTGATCCGCGGGACATTGGCCACGGCGGCGCTGATCGCGATGGCGATGTATTTCAAGGGTCTGAAGCTGCGCCTGCCCGCATCGGACTGGGCGCTGATCGTGGGCCGCGGCCTTGCCGAAGCGGCCGCGGCGTATTTCTTTCTCACCGCGCTTCTGGTAATGCCCCTGGCCAATGTGAACGCGCTTTTGCAGATGTTGCCGCTTACCGTGACCTTGGGGGGAGCATTGGTGTTCCGCGAAGCAGTGGGATGGCGGCGCTGGACGGCGATCATCATCGGCTTTATCGGCATGTTGCTGATCGTGCGGCCCGGTACGGACGGGTTCACCTCG
Organism: Marivita sp.; assembly: GCF_017643905.1. Lineage (GTDB taxonomy): Bacteria > Pseudomonadota > Alphaproteobacteria > Rhodobacterales > Rhodobacteraceae > Marivita. The sequence goes on along the minus strand of NZ_JAEPMO010000211.1, from coordinate 5,046 downwards.
GCCTCGGTCTATGCGCTCTGTGCCGTGGCGGCGGTGACGGTGCGCGATCTGGTCACGCGGCGTGTGTCGAAGGCTGTGCCTTCGCTGACAGTGACGGTGTTTTCGTCCTTCATCGTGACGCTGTTTGCCGGGCTGTGGTCTATTGAGCAGGAGTGGGTGGTGATGACACCGCGCCTGACGATGCTGGTTCTAATGGCGACAAGTTTTGTCGTCTGCGCCTATCTGTGCAGCGTGATGGTCATGCGTGTCGGAGAGGTCAGCTTTGTCGCGCCGTTCCGCTATACCGGATTGGTCTGGGCGTTGATCCTGGGCTTTCTGGTCTTCGACGAATGGCCTGAACCGCTGACACTGATCGGGGCGGCGATCATCGTGGCCACGGGGGTGTTCAGCCTGTTGCGCGAGGCGCAATTGAAGCGGCGGGCGCGAACGCCGATTCTACCGCGTCAGCCGTAAGGGCGAACCGCCGGTTCAGTGTTTCGATATGTTCGACGGTCGGGGCGTGAAAGTCCGGATGGTCGACCTTGGCCTTCTGACGGGAATCGTTGCTGCCGTGATGGGCCCGCAGAAACATTGGCGTGTCCGTGAAGGTCACCGTGGGCATGAACCGGTTGATGCGGCTGTGGGCGAAATTCATCAGGCTTTGTCGGACGCCGCCCTGAATGGCCATCGCCTGCGCCACGCCGAGGTACGGGTTGACTGTTTCCGTGATTTCGAACGGGTGCAGGTCGGACCGGCAGAGCGTGTAGCCGCGGTTCCAGTCGAATCCCACAAGCTTGTTGCCAAGAACCAGCGCGGCGCAATCGGTGGCGGCCTTGCGCAGACGGGCAACGAAATCGACAGCCAGTGCGTCGTCATCGTCGTGACGGACTTGCAGACAGGGTTGATTGATGTGTTTGCGGGCTGCGTTCAAAACCGATTGGCACACCTGGCGGTGGGGTGCGGGGTCGCGCGCGATGATGCGGGCTTGCGGCATATCCGCTACCAATGCCTGCAGCCGCGCCAGATATCGATCCGGCAGGCAGGTGCCGACAAGAATGACGAAGTCGAAATCGGGATCGGTTTGCGCCTTGAGACCGGGCAGGCACAGGTGTTCGAACAGGGCAAACCGCTGTTCCATGCGTTCCGTCGCGTAGAGAAAGGCGCGCCGGTCCTCGATCGCGTCATGCTCGACCTGAAACCCCCCTTCGGCGGGATAGGAAAATTGACAGAAAACGATGGTCTGCATGACGATTGCCCCTGTATAACGACTGCAAGTCGTGTAAGAACACTGTGCCTTGGCAACGCGGCGCACACAAGCGCCGGGGTGCTGTTGACAAGCTTTCCGACTCTCCATATACGCGCGTCTAATTCGGCAGGGGGAATACCTGTTTTGCCGATTTACAGGACTGGAGCGGTCAAGATCCGGGCGCAAGCCCCGATCCTCTGGAAATGCACCGTATCGCTTCCTCGAAGGAGGCGGATGCGGTTCTTTGCGTCGTTTTTGTAGAAAAACGGCGAGAATTAAACAGGGTCGAGCGGACGCGCCTGATCTTCATACGAAACCCGCACGGGACACCCCGTGCACCACATATGTGAGCTACACGGGGAAAGAACCGGAATGCCAACTATCCAACAGCTGATCCGCAAGCCGCGGCAGCCGAAAATCAAGCGCTCGAAGTCGCAGCACCTTGAGCAGTGCCCGCAGAAGCGGGGCGTTTGCACACGCGTCTATACAACCACACCGAAGAAGCCGAACTCGGCGATGCGGAAAGTGGCCAAGGTCCGTTTGACCAATGGTTACGAAGTCATCAGCTACATCCCCGGTGAAAGCCACAACCTTCAGGAACACTCTGTGGTTCTGATCCGTGGTGGTCGTGTGAAAGACCTTCCGGGTGTGCGCTATCACATCCTGCGTGGTGTTCTGGATACGCAGGGCGTCAAGGACCGGAAACAGCGCCGTTCGAAATATGGCGCGAAGCGTCCGAAGTAAGAGGAATTACAGATGTCTCGTCGTCACGCCGCAGAAAAACGCGAAGTCCTGCCCGATGCCAAGTATGGCGACCGGGTTCTGACTAAGTTCATGAACAACCTGATGATCGACGGTAAGAAGTCGGTCGCGGAACGCATCGTCTACAACGCGCTCGATCGCGTCGAAGGCAAGGTAAAGCGCGCGCCGGTGGAAATCTTCCACGAGGCGTTGGACAACATCAAGCCGTCGGTTGAAGTACGTTCCCGCCGGGTTGGTGGTGCGACCTACCAGGTGCCCGTCGAAGTGCGCCCCGAGCGCCGCGAAGCGCTTGCGATCCGCTGGTTGATCAACGCCAGCCGCGCCCGCAACGAAAACACCATGGAAGAGCGTCTTGCCGCTGAACTTCTGGATGCCGTGAACTCCCGCGGCTCCGCTGTGAAGAAGCGTGAAGACACTCACAAGATGGCCGACGCGAACAAAGCGTTCAGCCACTACCGCTGGTAATAGGAGCCAAGATCAATGGCACGCGATTATCCCCTTCAGCGCTACCGGAACTTCGGGATCATGGCGCATATCGATGCAGGCAAGACAACCTGTACCGAGCGAATTCTGTACTATACCGGCAAGTCTCACAACATCGGTGAAGTGCACGATGGTGCCGCCACCATGGACTGGATGGAGCAGGAGCAGGAACGCGGCATCACGATCACGTCCGCTGCTACCACCACGTTCTGGCAGCGTCAGGATGACCCGACCGCCGATGGCACCTCGGACACCAAGTTCCGGATGAACATCATCGACACGCCCGGCCACGTTGACTTCACCATTGAAGTTGAACGTTCGCTGGCGGTTCTCGACGGTGCGATCTGCCTTCTCGATGCCAACGCTGGTGTTGAGCCGCAGACCGAAACCGTGTGGCGTCAGGCCGACCGGTACAAGGTTCCGCGCATCGTGTTCGTCAACAAGATGGACAAGATCGGTGCCGATTTCTACAAGTGCGTCGAGATGATCGCTGACCGGACAGGTGCTGTGCCCGCTCCGATCCAGCTGCCGATTGGCGCAGAGACCGAACTCGAAGGCATCATCGACCTCGTGACCATGGAAGAGTGGGTCTACCAGGGTGAAGATCTAGGTGCGTCCTGGGTCCGTCAGCCGATCCGCGAAAGCATGGCAGACCTCGCCCAGGAATGGCGCGGCAAGCTCATCGAGAACGCCGTCGAAATGGACGACGAAGCGATGATGGAGTATCTCGAAGGCAACGAGCCTGATGTCGATACCCTTCGCAAGCTGATCCGCAAGGGCACGCTGGCGATGAAGTTCGTGCCGGTTCTCGCTGGTTCCGCGTTCAAGAACAAAGGTGTGCAGCCGCTGCTGAACGCTGTGATCGACTATCTGCCCAGCCCGCTGGACGTTGTTGATTACATGGGCTTCAAACCCGGTGACGAAACGGAAACGCGCAACATCCCGCGCCGTGCTGACGACAACATGCCGTTTGCCGGCCTCGCCTTCAAAATCATGAACGACCCGTTCGTGGGCTCTTTGACGTTTACCCGCATCTATTCGGGCAAGCTCAAGAAGGGCGACTCGATGCTCAACTCCACAAAAGGTGGAAAAGAGCGTGTGGGCCGCATGATGATGATGCATGCCATCAACCGTGAAGAAATCGAAGAAGCCTTTGCGGGTGACATCATCGCGCTTGGCGGTCTCAAGAACACAACGACCGGCGACACATTGTGTGATCCGCAGGACGCCGTTGTTCTTGAAACGATGACCTTCCCGGAGCCGGTGATCGAGATCGCGGTCGAACCGAAGACCAAGGCCGACCAGGAAAAGATGGGTATTGCTCTGGCACGTCTCGCTGCCGAAGACCCGTCGTTCCGCGTCGAAACCGATTTCGAGTCCGGTCAGACCATCATGAAGGGCATGGGCGAACTTCACCTCGACATCCTCGTCGATCGCATGAAGCGCGAGTTCAAGGTCGAGGCGAACATCGGTGCGCCTCAGGTGGCCTATCGTGAAACCATCGGTCACGAAGTCGAACATGCCTATACCCACAAGAAACAGTCGGGTGGTTCCGGTCAGTTCGCGGAAGTGAAGCTCATCATCACGCCGACAGAACCGGGTGAAGGATATTCGTTCGAGAGCCGCATCGTTGGTGGTGCCGTTCCGAAGGAATACGTCCCGGGTGTCGAAAAGGGCATCAAGTCGGTCATGGACTCCGGTCCGTTGGCGGGCTTCCCTGTGATCGACTTCAAGGTGGCTCTGGTCGACGGTAAGTTCCACGACGTGGACTCCAGCGTTCTCGCATTCGAAATCGCAGCACGTATGTGTATGCGTGAAGGTATGCGGAAAGCCGGTGCGAAGCTTCTCGAACCGATCATGAAGGTCGAGGTGGTCACACCCGAAGAATATACCGGTGGCATCATTGGTGACCTGACATCCCGTCGGGGCCAGGTGACCGGTCAGGAGCCGCGCGGCAACGCTGTTGCCATCGGCGCAATGGTGCCTCTGGCCAATATGTTCGGCTACATCAACACGCTGCGCTCCATGTCTTCGGGCCGCGCGCAGTTCACGATGCAGTTTGATCATTACGATCCGGTTCCGCAGAACATCTCGGAAGAGATTCAGGCGAAATACGCATAACCCGGGCGGGTTCGCCCGCCTCGCGGTGCGTGGGAAACCACGCACCCTACCAACCCTGTAGGATGTGTGCGCAGCACGCACCGTGATAAAAGAAAAGGAGCTTTGCAATGGGCAAGGAAAAGTTTGAGCGCGGCAAGCCGCACTGCAACATTGGCACGATAGGTCACGTTGACCACGGCAAGACGACGCTGACGGCGGCGATCACGAAGTACTTTGGCGACTTCAAGGCGTATGACCAGATTGACGGTGCGCCGGAAGAGAAGGCCCGTGGTATCACGATCTCGACCGCACACGTGGAATACGAGACCGACGCGCGTCACTACGCACACGTCGACTGCCCCGGCCACGCCGACTACGTGAAGAACATGATCACCGGTGCTGCCCAGATGGACGGCGCGATCCTGGTTGTGAACGCAGCTGACGGCCCGATGCCGCAGACCCGCGAGCACATCCTG
>NZ_JAEPMO010000005.1 GCF_017643905.1 Marivita sp. | reverse complement strand
TCAGGCAGCCTTCGACCTCGACGGATGAGATGTTCTCGCCGCCCGAGATGATGATGTCCTTCGCGCGATCCGCAATCTGGCAGTAATTGTCCGGGTGCATCACCGCGATGTCGCCGGAATGGAAATGCCCGCCTTCAAAGGCCTCGTCCGTGGCCTTGGGATTCTTCAGGTATCCCTTCATCACCGCATTGCCGCGAATGACGATCTCGCCCTGGATCTTGCCATCGCGCGGCACGGGTTGGCCAGTGTTATCCAGCACGTCGATCTTTTCCATCATCGGGAAGGCCACACCCTGGCGGGCCTTTATGGCGGACTTGGCGTCCTGTTCCAGCCCGTCCCACGCGTCGCCGTTCCAGACGCACTCGGTGACATGGCCGTAGGTTTCGGTCAGGCCGTAGACCTGCATCACGTGAAAGCCCAGATCGCCGATCTTGGCCAGTGTTGCCGGGGCTGGGGGCGCGCCGGCGGTGTAAACTTTGACCAGATGGTCAAATTCCCGACGATCTGCAGGGTCGGAGTTGACGATCATGTTCAGAACGATGGGCGCACCGCCGAAATGGGTCACGCCTTCATCGGCAATCGCATTGTAGATCGCCTTTGCGCTGATATCGCGGCAGCAGACAACCGTGCCACCCAGCAGCGGCATCATCCAGGTGTGATTCCACCCGTTGCAATGAAAGAGCGGCACAATCGTTAGATACTTGGGCCGCAGCGCCATTTCCCAACTGACCGCCGTGCCCATCGTCATCAGGTATGCACCGCGATGGTGGTAAACCACGCCCTTGGGCCGCCCCGTGGTGCCAGAAGTGTAGTTGAGCGCGAGGCTCTCCCATTCGTCTTCTGGCATGATCCATTTGAAATCAGGATCGCCCTCAGCCAGCACGTCTTCGTACTCGGGATAGTCACTCGCCGCGTTCACGCCTTCATGCGGATCGGCCACTTCGATCACCTTGGGTGCGGGACCCTCCATCTGTTCTATGGCGTTGGCCAGCACGGGCATGAACTGCGGGTCACACAGGACAACCTTCGCCTCGCCATGGTCGAGGATGTAGGAAATCGTGTTTACATCCAGACGCGTGTTGATGGTATTGAGAACGGCACCACAGGCGGGCACGCCAAAATGCGCCTCGGCCTGCGCGGGGATGTTGGGCAGGATCGTCGCCACCACGTCGCCCGGTTTCACACCCATGGCAACAAGCGCCGAGGCCAGCCGGGTAACACGCTCATGATATTCGCGGTAGGTCTTGCGATGCGCGCCATGCACGACGGCAATCGTGTCGGGGAATACCTCTGCGGCGCGTTGTAGATGCGACAGGGGCGTCAGTGGCACATAATTCGCGGTGCGCTTTTCAAGGCCCGTTTCATCCCGCATCCAACCCATCTCGTGCCCTCCCTGCGACAATCTGTACAGGGTGACATAGCGCAGGGATCGAACAAGGGAAAAGCCCAAACTTGCGAGAGCTGCCGCAAACTGGCACCTCTGGCGTATGATCATCTCGCCCGCCCGGAAATTCATCTTCGTGCATATCCCCAAGACGGGGGGCACCTCTCTGGCCTTTGCGCTGGAGGCGCGCGCGCATCGGGATGACATCCTGATCGGCGACACCCCCAAGGCGATCAAACGCAAGGGGCGGATCAAGACGCTTGCCGCAAAAGGCCGGCTTTGGAAGCACAGCACCTTGGCCGATCTCGACGGCGCGCTGTCGCCGTCCGATCTCGACGGGATGTTCATCTTCACACTGGTGCGCAACCCGTGGGACCGGATGGTCAGCTATTACCACTGGCTCCGGCAGCAGAGTTTCCATCACCCTGCTATCACGCTGGCCAAGGCTACCAGCTTTGGGGCATTCGTGTTGCACCCCGACACAGAAGCCAGCCTGCGGGCCTTTCCAGCGGCGCGCTATGTGACCGATGCAACGGGGGTCGAACGCGCCTCGGTCTACGTGCGGCTGGAGAATCTGGACGCGGATCTCGCCCCGGTGGAGGCGCATCTCGGTTTCCGGTTGGACATGCCACATGCCAACGCGTCGGCCCGGCCAAAAGACTATCGCAGTGCCTATTCAGACCAGACCGCTGCCGCCGTGGCCGCGATGTGCGCCGAGGACATTGCCCGGTTCGGGTATCGTTTCGGCGCCTGAATTCTGTGCGGTTTGATAGGTTATGCACAGCGCACGGGCATTTTCACCGTAAATTGCTGCGACGCAGCATAGGGTTTCAATCAAAAGTAAGGCTTTTGCGATAGATTGACATCACCACCCGCCAGAGGTGGACATCGCCAATGGGAGGACACTTGAAAAAGGAGTTTTCCCATGTGTCTGACTGCCGAAGCTTTCGCCCTCTTCCTCAATATGATCTTGGTGCCTGAGATCACGTCTGAACCCGGTCGCATCATTGTCCACGCAGAAACCCGCGATGCCCACTGGGTCACGGTCGAGGATGAGTGGTGCACAATGGCCCCCCATATCGACCGGATGGAGCGGTTCGCAGCACTACAGTCGGAGTAGGAGGTAGGCCGGGCTTCTGCCCGGCTCTCACATAAAAGGAAGCCGGGCAATTGCCCGGCCTACGCAAGTTCCAAACGCTCAAGCGGTGGCCGGGCATGTGCCCGGCACGGACATCACGCCGCCGCCTTCTCCGGCGCAAAGCGCCCGTAGAAGCTCTGACCTTTGGTCGCCATGTCGCGCAGCAGGGCAGGGCAAGCGAAGCGGTCGCCATACGCCTCGACCAGTTGGTCGCAGCGTTCTGCCGCATATTCCGCACCCAGCATGTCGAACCACGACAGCGGGCCACCGGACCACGGTGCAAAGCCCCAGCCAAGGATTGCGCCCACATCACCTTCGCGGATGTCCATGAGCACACCATCTTCCAGCGCACGCACCGCTTCGAGCGATTGCACGAACAGCAGACGTTGCTGCACGTCAATCAGATCAGGTTGGTCTTCGGCCTGCGGGTACTGCGCCTTGACCACCTCGGACAGGCCTTGGCGCTTGCCAGCGGCGTCGTAATCGTAGAACCCGGCCTTCGCCTTGCGGCCCAGACGCCCTTGCTCTTCCATCCAGAAGATCACCTCGTCCACCGCGCCATCGGGATAGGCATCGCCCATCGCCGCACGGGTCGCGCGGGCGATCTTGGCCCCCAGATCAATCGAGGTTTCATCGACCAGTTGCAGCGGACCCAGCGGCATCCCGACCATCTTGGCGGCGTTTTCGATCAGGGCAGGGGCGACGCCCTCCTTCACCATCCGGATGCCTTCGTTGATATACGGGATGATGCAGCGGTTGGCGTAGAAGAACCGCGCGTCGTTGACCACGATCGGGGTCTTCTTGATCTGACGCACAAAGTCGAGCGCCTTGGCCACGGCACGGTCGCCGGTTTCCTTGCCCTTGATGATCTCGACCAGCATCATCTTCTCGACCGGCGAGAAGAAATGAATGCCGATGAACTGCTCGGGCCGCTTGCTGGCCTTCGCCAGATCGCTGATCGGCAGGGTCGAGGTGTTGGTGGCAAAGATGCAGTCCTCACCAATCACCGCTTCGACCTGTGCGGTCACTTCGGCCTTGATCTTGGGGTCTTCGAACACCGCTTCGACGATGAGGTCACAACCCGCCAGTTCGTTGTAGTCGGTCGTGGCAGTGATCCGCGCCAGCATCGCATCGGCCTTGTCTTGCGTGATCTTCTTGCGGGACACACCTTTGGCCGCATAGTCGGCGGAATAGGCTTTGCCCTTGTCCGCCGCCGCCTGATCGCGGTCCAGTAGCACAACCTCGATGCCCGCCTGCGCCGACACCAGCGCGATGCCCGCACCCATCATGCCAGCACCAAGCACGCCGACCTTCTTGACCCGCTGGTCAGCAACGTCAGCGGGACGGACGGCGCCTTTTTCAAGCGCACCCTTGTTGATGAACAGCGACCGGATCATCGCCGATGAGGACGGGTTCATGATGACGCTCGTGAACCACCGCGCCTCGATCTTCAGAGCGGTGTCGAACGGCACCAGCGCGCCTTCATAGACCGCCGACAAGAGCGCCTTGGCCGCAGGATACACACCCTTGGTCTTGCCGTTGACCATGGCGGACGCGCCGACAAAGGTCATGAAGCCCGCCGGGTGATATGGTGCGCCGCCTGGCATCTTGTAGCCCTTGGCATCCCATGGTTTTACCAGATCGGCGTCCTTGGCCGACAGAACCCAGTCGCGGGCCGCCGCCATCGGGTCTTCGGCAACCTCATCAATCAGGCCTGCGGCCTTGGCTTTCTTCGGATCGGAAAGCTTGCCCTCCAGCAGGAAGGGCGAAGCCGCCATCGCCCCCATCTTGCGCGCCACGCGGGTTGTGCCACCGGCACCGGGGAAGATGCCGACAAGGATTTCGGGCAGGCCGATCTTGGCCTTCGGGTTGTCAGCGGCAAACACCTTGTGGCAGGCCAGCGGGATCTCAAGCCCGATGCCCAGTGCCGTTCCCGGCAGGACGGCCGCAACCGGCTTGCCGCCTTTCTGCGTCTTGGGATCCATGCCTGCAAGTTCGATCTTGCGCAGCACGCCGTGCATTTTCATGATCCCGTCGAATACCGCCTCGGCGCCTGCTTCCTTGAGAGTCGCCAACACGTTCAGGTCCATGCCTGCGGCGAAATCGGCCTTGCCAGAGGTGATGATGATACCCTTTACCGCCTCATCCCGAAGCGCGTCGTCCACCAGATCGTTGAGCGTCTGCAAGCCCTCGAAGCTCAGCACGTTCATCGACTTTTCGGGCACATCCCAGGTGATCGTCGCGATGCCCTCGGCATCCTTTGTCATTGTGAAATCGGTCATCTTGTCTTCCCTTTCGTGGGTCTTTTTCTGCGCCGCATCAGCGGCGAATTGTATCAAGAAGGCGGCGGGCTTCAGCCTGTGCCGCCGCAATATCGGGGCTGAGGATTTCCAGCTCGGTGTTGGCGAGGATGGCCTGGAGCCAGATGCCCATCCACGAGCCATCAATCCGCATCAATACCATGTGGTTGAGGTACGGATTGACCGCGACGCCGTTGGCGCCCTTGGTTTCCGTGCGGTGACGCCCCGCGATCATGTCGTCTCGCCCGGCGACGAAATCAGCCTCAAGGCAGGTTCGGGTGTAAGTCACGACCCCGCGCCCCATCAGCTGTGTGCGGAAATCCGACATCACCATGTCCAGCTCCTCGGGCGAGGACATGACGATCTCGGTATCATGCGTCGACATCATGTTGGGGATTGCGATGTGGCGCATCATTTCGCGCAGATCGCCCTCCATCAATGCCTTTGAGACGGCATCAAGGTTGTCCTGGTAGATGCGGACTGCGGGGGACAGGGACATCACGTGAACTCCCGAGGCCAAGTTTCGCAGGAAACGCACTGCGGCAGCGGATCAAGAGCGATGACTGGCATCGTCGCCTCCCTGCGATGGCAAAGGGGTCTCGGACGGAAATGCTGGTGGCATCAACGCCGCAGGCAATCCACGTGTCGAAAGCGGGACACAGTAATTGGCCGTGGCGATGCGCCATTCGTTGCCGCATCTCATTAGGGTCGATTGCACCGCATAGGGTTCAGCCACCCGTTTCCCCCGCGAGTAGATATGTGACTCCGCCGTTCCCAGGATATTGAACGGTGTGACGAATTCGGCAGACACGAGTGGATGCACGATGTCGTCCACCTCGAGCCGTTGGAACTCGGCCTTCATCCGTTCAAACAGCATCCGCAGATCCTCTTCGGTTTCCAGAACCGCCCAACCCTGCAGCGTCACATGTTCGTGCGGCAGCAGGAACGCACTTGCGAAGAGCGTGAAATCGTCCTCGAAATAGGCGCGCTTCGTCTTGTTCAGAAGCGCGTAGCCGATCTCGTATGCCGTCTCCTGCTCGACCTACGACATGGCTCAGACCCGCTCGATGATCGTGGCGGCCCCCATGCCGGACGCGATGCAAAGCGTGGCAAGGCCCGTGCCTTTGCCGGTGCGCTCCAACTCGTCCAGCAGCGTGCCAATGATGATCGCGCCCGTGGCACCCAGCGGGTGACCCATGGCGATGGAGCCGCCGTTCACGTTGACCACACTGTCGTCCACATCGAAGGCCTGCATGAACCGCAGCACCACCGAGGCAAACGCCTCGTTCACCTCAAAGAGGTCGATATCGCTGATGGACATACCACTGTCGGCGAGGATCTTTTCCGTCACCGGAACCGGGCCTGTGAGCATGATGGTCGGATCGGTGCCGATCTTGGCAGTCGCCTTGATCCGGGCGCGGGGTTTGAGGCCCCATTTCTCGCCGAATTCCTTGTTGCCGATCAGCACGCCTGCGGCGCCATCGACGATGCCGGACGAGTTGCCCGCGTGGTGGATGTGGTTGATCCGCTCCAGATGCGGGTATTTCATCAGCGCAATCGCATCGAAACCCGGCATCACTTCGCCCATTTGCTGGAAGGCAGGGTTCAAACCCCCAAGGCTCTGCATGTCAGTGCCCGGACGCATGTACTCGTCGTGATCCAGAATGCTCAAGCCGTTCTGATCGCGCACGGTGATGATCGACTTGGCGAAGCGGTTTTCATCCCAGGCGGCTTTCGCCCGGCGCTGGCTTTCCATGGCCAGCATATCGGCATCATCGCGGCTGAACCCGTATTCGGTTGCGATGATGTCGGCCGAAATGCCCTGCGGCACGAAATATGTCTCCATCGCGACCGACGGGTCCACGGCAATCGCCGCACCATCGCTGCCCATGGCAACACGGCCCATCATCTCGACACCGCCCGCGATATAGGCGTCGCCTGCACCGCCCTTGACCTGGTTGGCGGCAAGGTTCACCGCTTCCATGCCCGACGCACAGAACCGGTTGATGGCGAGACCGGGGATCGACTGATCCAGCCCCGACGCCAGCACGGCTGTGCGCGCAAGGCAGCCACCCTGTTCGCCGACCTGGGTGACATTGCCCCAGATCACGTCTTCGACCGCATGACCCTCAAGCCCGTTGCGGTCCTTCACCGCGTCCAACACCTGCGCGCTCAGGCGCACCGAGGTCACCTCGTGCAGGCTGCCGTCTTTCCGGCCCTTGCCGCGCGGTGTGCGCACGGCGTCATAGATATATGCTTCAGTCATTCTGCTCTCCGTCTCAGGCCCGATCCGCAGGGGATCCGGGCATCAAATCGTAAGGGTGTTTCCAGCCTGGCAGTCCCTGGATATTGGAAAGCCAGCGATCGATATTCGGCCAATCCGCCCGGTCAAAACCGAACGGTTCGGGGTAAAACAGGTAGCCGCAACAGGTCAGGTCCGCATTGGTGACAGAGTTGCCGACAATCCAGTCGCGCCCCTCCAGATGCGCGTCTAGCACCGCGTAGGCCGCTTTCATCCGGCCTTGCATGAAGGTAATCACCTCGGCGGGGCGTTTGTCTTCGGGCAGGAAATTCATCAAGAAGCGCAACGGCCCCGATGTGCCGCTGAATTTCTGGTTGTCCCAGATGATCCAGCGCAGGATCTCCAGCTTCTCCATTGCGTCTTTGCCGCCGAACTTGCCGTATGTGTCCGACAGGTAGGTCTGGATCACACCCGATTGCGTCAGTTTTACATCGCCGTCCACCAGCACAGGCGCTTCGCCCATCTCGTTCACGCGGGCACGGTACTCTGGCGTGCGGGTCTCGCCATTGAAGAAATCAACCTTCACCGGCTCCCAGTCCAGTCCCGCCAGTTCCAGCGCCAGCGCCGCCTTGTAGGAATGCCCGCTTTCGCCAAAGCAATAGAGTTGAATGGTCATCTGGTCTGATCCTCGATTGTCAGGGTTGGGCGGAGAGGCCGGGAGCCTCCGGCGGGAGTTTATTTGGCAAGATGAAGCAGGGGACGCGCTTTTCTTTACGGCCCGTTAAGGTTAACCGCCCCATACTGGGTAGGCATGGCAGACTGGAGAGTTGAGCCATGTGCAAGGTGAAGCCCCGCCGACTGTGCCTGACACCGCGTGGTAAAGAGGCCGACCGGCGGGGTGGAGCTTGCCGCGCCCCTTCATCTTGCCAAATAAACTCCCGCCGGAGGCATTCCGAACTCTCCGTTTGCGCAAAGGCTGACCGCATTAAAGCGCCCTCGCAATCAGCTCTTTCATGATCTCGTTGGTGCCACCGTAGATGCGCTGCACGCGGGCATCTGCCCACATCTCGGCGACGGCATATTCCTGCATGTAGCCATAGCCACCATGCAGTTGCACACATTCGTCGAGCACTTCGCCCTGGGTGTCCGAAAGCCAGTATTTCGCCATCGCGGCCTTCTCGACTGTCAACGCGCCGCGCAGATGCTCTTCCATGCAATTATCGAGGAAGGCGCGCGCGACGGTGGTCTTGGTCTGGCATTCCGCCAGCTTGAAGCGGGTGTTCTGGAACTGCGTGAGAGGTCCGCCAAAGGCTTCGCGTTCCTTGCAATAGGCGATGGTGCGCGCAACCGCGCCTTCCATCGCTCCAACAGCCCCGCATCCGATGATGAGCCGTTCCTGCGGCAGTTGTTTCATCATCTGGTAGAAGCCCTGGCCTTCTTCTCCACCCAGCAGGTTTTCCGGCGCGATCTCGACATTGTCGAAGAAAAGCTCTGACGTGTCCGCCGCGTGGCAGCCGATCTTTTCCAGATTGCGCCCGCGCTGAAAACCCTCGGCGCCATCAGTTTCCACGACGACCAAAGACGTTCCTTTTGATCCAAGCGACGGGTCAGTCTTGGCCGCCACGATGATCAGGTTCGCATGCTGGCCGTTGGTGATGAACGTCTTTTGCCCCGACAAACGGTATGCGTTGCCGTCGCGGGCGGCACGGGTCTTGATGCCCTGTACGTCCGATCCGCCCGAGGGTTCGGTCATCGCCAAAGCACCCACCAGCTCGCCGGTGACCATCTTGGGCAGCCAGCGTTTCTTTTGCTCTTCAGTGCCATAGGCAAGGATGTAATGCGCGACGATGCCGGAATGGATGCCGTGGCCCCAGCTTGCCAGATTGGCGCGGGCCGCTTCGATCAGGATCACCGCCTCATGGCCGAAATCGCCGCCTGCACCGCCGTATTCTTCGGGCACGGAGGGGCAAAGCAGACCCAGTTCGCCGGCCTGCATCCAGGTCTCGCGATCCATCTGGCCCTGCTTGCGCCATTTGTCATAGAGCGGCTGCCATTCGGTCTCGATGAACTTGGCCGTCATCTCGGCAAGCATCTCGTGCTCGTCTGTCATCCAGGTCGATCGCATCCGGCTCCCCTCCCTTTTGCGTGCAAGCTATTCGTGTGCGGTAGGGTGCGTGCGAGCACGCACCGCCACCTCAGAAATTCGCGGCCTCCAGCGCCATCACCGGCTCGGCCCCGGTTTCGATGCGCGCTAGGTGCATCTTGGTCGCGGGTAGTTGGCGTGCCATGTAGTAGCGCCCGGTGGCCAGCTTTGTCTCGTAGAACGCCACGTCGGACGCACCGTCTTTCAAAGCCTTGGAGGCTGCAAGCCCCATCCGCGCCCACATGTAGCCAAGGCAGACATGTCCAAACATGTGCATAAAGTCATAGGACCCGGCCAAAGCGTTGTTCGGGTTCTTCATGCCGTTCTGCATGAAATACATCGCTGCGGCCTGCAAATCCTTCGACGCCGATTTCAGCGGGTCGAGGAAGTCGCGGTCGAACGCCTCATCCTGACCTTTGTTTTCCGCTGCAAACGTCTTGATCATCTCGAAGAACGCCATCACGTGCTTGCCGCCGTCCTGCGCGAGCTTGCGGCCCACCAGATCCAGCGCCTGAATGCCGTTGGCGCCTTCGTAGATCATGGCGATCCGGGCGTCGCGGGCGAATTGGGACATGCCCCATTCCTCGATATAGCCATGGCCGCCATAGACCTGCTGGGCGTTCACCGCCATCTCGAAGCCCTTGTCGGTCTGGAACCCCTTAATGATCGGGGTCAGCAGGGAAATCAGGCCATCGGCGTCCTTGTCGGAATTCTTGTGTGCCCGGTCGATCAGGTATGCACCCCAGTAGGTGAAGGCCCGCGCACCTTCGGTAAAGGACTTCTGATCCATAAGGTTGCGACGGATGTCGGGGTGCACGATGATCGGGTCGGCCGATTTCTCGGGCGCCTTGGCCCCGGTCACGTCGCGGCCCTGAAGACGGTCATTCGCATAAGCCACTGCGTTCTGATAGGCCACTTCGGCCTGCGCGTAGCCTTGCAGGCCCACACCCAGACGCGCTTCGTTCATCATGGTGAACATGGCGCGCATGCCCTTGTGCATCTCACCGATCAGGTAACCGGTCGCCTCGTCATAGTTCATGACGCAGGTGGCGTTGCCGTGGATGCCCATCTTTTCTTCGATTTTACCGACCGACACGCCGTTACGGTCGCCCAGGCTGCCGTCTTCGTTCACGATGAACTTGGGCACGATGAAGAGCGATACGCCCTTGATGCCCTCGGGGCCGCCGGGGATCTTCGCCAGAACGAGGTGGATGATGTTCTCGGCCATGTCGTGATCGCCCGCCGAGATGAAGATCTTCTGACCGGTGATCTTGTAGCTGCCATCGTCCTGCGGAACCGCCTTGGTGCGCATCAGGCCCAGATCGGTGCCGCAATGCGGTTCGGTCAGGTTCATGGTGCCTGTCCATTCGCAGGTCGTCATCTTGGGCAGATAGGTCTGCTTCTGTTCGTCCGAGCCGTGGAAATAGATCGCCGAATAGGCTCCGTGGGTCAGACCCTGATACATGTTGAAGGCCATGTTCGACGACACGAAGGGTTCCTGTGCCGCGGTGTGCATCAGGTAGGGAAGACCCTGACCGCCATATTCCGGATCGCAGTCCAGCGCGGTCCAGCCGCCATCGCGCATCATGTCAAAGGCTTCCTTGAAGCCCTTCGGTGTGCGCACGACGCCATTTTCCAGCACACAGCCTTCGGTGTCGCCGACCGCGTTCAGCGGCATGAGCACGTCAGATGCCAGTTTGCCCGCTTCCTCGATCACCGCGCCGGTGAAATCGCGGTCGAGTTCCGCGTAACCGGGAATGTCTTGTTCAGAGGCGTTCAGAACGTCGTGCAGGATGAACTGCATGTCTTTCAGAGGTGCGGTATAGCTTGGCATTGCGGGTCTCCCTAAAAAGCGGTGCGGCTTACTCGGCCGCGCGTTTGCTTTGATCCATCGAGGCAAGCATCTTCTCGCCCCAACGCATCTGTTCCTTGAGTTCGTCGATGGCCTGATTAAGCTCATCACGTTGCGCTTCCATGTCAGACAGGCGCTGTTGTGCGATTTCGTAGGTGCGGGCCAATTGTGTCTGCTGCTGGTCGCCCATGTGATAGAGGTCCAGAAGCTGACGGATTTCTTCGAGGCTGAAACCAAAGCGCTTGCCGCGCAGGATCAGCTTGAGCCGTGCGCGGTCGCGCTTGGTGAACAGTCGTTTCTGCCCTTCGCGGATCGGGAACAGCAGTTCCTTGGCTTCGTAGAAACGCAGAGTGCGCGGCGTGACGTCATAGGCGTCACACATTTCTCTGATCGTCATGATACGGTCGTCGGTCATGTCTCATCATCCTTTTCGGTGCCGGTCATGGCAGCGAAATGCGAGGGCTGGTGCCTTCTTACAATGGGAATTTACGTTGACGTAACTCAGACGCCACGTCACTTTTTCGTTGACGTAAGATCAGGCAACGTCACCCTCATGTGACGGAAATATTGTTTCAAAGCGCTTTGGGTGGCATGTGCGGGCAGGTCAGGAATTCCTGACCCGAAGTCAGCCGTTCCGGGCCAGGGCCAGTGTGTAAAAGGCCCAAGCGCAACTGAGTCGTTTGGGTGGCTGTCGGTCAGCTGTTGAGGCTGTCGGCTGTGTCGTCGCGCAATTTCTGCAACTCGTCGATGGCCTGATCAAGCTGTTTGCGCTGTTCGGCCAGTTCGCCAAGTTGCCGGTCGGCCAAGGCGATCCATGCGCGCATCTGCGCTTCGGTGCCGTCCTTTTCATAGATCAGCAGCCATTGCCGGATGTCTTCTAGCTGAAACCCGAATTTGCGCCCACGCAGGATGAGCGTCATCCGGGCAACCTCTTTCGGACCATACCACCGCGACCGCCCCTCGCGGTCGGGCTGCAGCAGTTCGATATATTCGTAATACCTGAGCGTGCGTGGCGTCACATCAAACCTGGCGCACATCTCTTTGAAACTCAGACGCTGATCGTTCATGCCGAAACCCTCTCCCTGAGCGACCATAAAAGCGTGCAGCCGCCAGAGCAACAGCGTCATCACACGGCTGGCCTCTGGTGGCGAAGCGGCGTAAACCGGGCGCACCAGTGAAGGACAGACCATGACCGTCGACAAAGCCAAAATCGCAAGGCAGTTCATCCAGACCATTCCCCATTCGAAAGCGCTTGGCATGGAAGTCACCGCGCTGGGCGATGGCATGGCTGAGATCACGATGCCCTATGACGAACGCTTCATTGGTGATCCCAAGACCGGGGTCATTCATGGCGGCGCGGTGTCGGCCCTGATGGACACCTGCGGCGGTGCGGCAGTCATGAGCCACCCGGACGCGCCTGCGGGCACTGCCACCATCGATCTGCGCATCGACTACATGCGCGCCGCTACCCCCGGACAGGCGATTACCGCACGGGCCGAGGTCTATCACATCACCCGCTCTGTCGCCTTTGTCCGCGCGACTGCGTGCGACGAAGACACCGACCGCCCCGTGGCCACCGCGACAGGTGCCTTCACCGTGGAGGGCCGCTGACATGGCACGCAAAACACCCGAGCCGGTTCAAGTCGTCAAACAACGCCGCGATGCCGCGCTGAAGGCTCTTGTGGGCGGGGTGCCTTACATCACGTTCATGGGCATCAGCTTTGACAGGCGCGGCGACGAACTGACCGGCGTCTTGTCCTTCGACGAAAAGCTGATCGGCAACCCGATGCTGCCTGCCATTCATGGTGGCGTCACAGCGGCGTTTCTTGAGGTCACGGCGATGATCTCCCTCAGCTGGGCGTACATCTGGGAAGACTTTGAAAGCGGCGCTCTCGACGCCGAGGCCTTGGCCGCAGGCAATCTCCCGCGCCTGCCCAAGACCATCGACTTCACCGTGGACTACCTGCGCTCTGGTCTGCCGCGTGACGCCTATGCCCGCGCCACAATCACCCGCGCGGGCCGTCGCTATGCCTCTGTGCAGGCCGAAGCTTGGCAAGACAACAAGGATCGGCCTTTCGCACAGGCGACCGCACATTTTCTGATGCCGAGGCCTGACCAATCCAATGACTGACACGGCGGTTGCGCCGCAGGACATCACCAACCGGCGCGTTCTCAAGATTGCGTTGCCGATCGTGCTGTCCAATGTCACCATCCCCATTCTGGGCGCGGTGGACACCGGAGTTGTCGGTCAGATGGGCGAGGCGGCACCCATTGGCGCGGTGGGCATCGGCGCGATTGTGCTGTCGGCGATTTACTGGATCTTCGGCTTTCTGCGGATGGGGACAACCGGGCTTGCGGCACAAGCGCTGGGGCAGGGCAACCGCGCCGAGGTAGCAGCGCTTCTGACGCGGGTGCTGATGATCGCCTTTGCCGGCGGCGCACTGATCATCGTGCTGCAAGTGCCGATCCTCTGGGCTGCGTTCTGGCTGTCCCCGGCCAGTGCCGAGGTCGAGGTGCTGGCCACCGGGTACATGCAAATCCGCATCTGGTCGGCCCCTGCCGCCATTGCCGTCTTCGGCATCACCGGTTGGCTCATTGCGCAGGAACGCACCCGTGGGGTTCTGGTGCTGCAACTCTGGATGAACGGCATCAACGTGGTGCTGAACGTCTGGTTCGTGCTGGGTCTGGGTTGGGGCGTGAATGGTGTGGCCTTCGCCACCTTCCTCGCGGAATGGAGCGGTCTGGCAATGGGGCTCTACCTGTGCCGCGCCGCGTTCCGCGTCCCCGCGTGGCGCGACTGGGCGCGGGTGTTCGACAGGGTCAAGCTGGTGCGGATGGCACAGGTCAATTCGGACATCCTGATCCGGTCGCTGCTGTTGCAGCTGATCTTTCTGTCCTTCCTGTTCCTGGCGGCGGATTTCGGGGATGTGACGCTCGCGGCGAATCAGGTACTGCTTCAATTCCTGAGCATCACCTCCTACGCGCTGGACGGCTTTGCCTTTTCTGCCGAGGCTTTGGTGGGGCAGGCGGTCGGCGCGCGGGCCGTGCCGGTCCTGCGCCGCGCGGTATGGGTGGCAAGCCTTTGGGGGCTGGGGGCTGCGGTAGCGCTGACGCTGGGGTTCGGAATCTTCGGCAACGACATCGTGGCTGTGATGGCCAAGAACGCCGAAGTGCAGGCGGCGGCAGCGGTCTATCTGCCGTGGATGGTCTGCGCGCCGGTTTTGGCGCTCGCATCCTTCATGCTGGACGGCGTCTTCATCGGTGCCACCCGCACCGCCGACATGCGCAACATGATGGCGCTTTCGGCACTGGTCTATGCCGGAGCCGCATATGCGCTTGTGCCATTTTTTGCCAATCACGGGCTGTGGATCGCGCTGCTGATTTCCTTCGTGGCGAGGGGCGCGACGCTGGCGGCGCGCTATCCGGCGTTGGAGCGGTCGGCGGCGGATTAACCTTCGGTTTACCTTGATCGGGCAAAAACAGGCGCATGACACATCTTCCCGATCACCTCACACCCGAAATCTGGCTGACCCAGATGCTGTCCTCGGCTGAGGCGCAGAAGGGCGGTGTGGTGAAACGCCAGATCCGCGATGTCGAACGGCTTGTCGGATATGACGCCTTCATCGCCGAGGTGCACAGACGCGGGTTTCAGGCAGTCCGCAACGGTCGCCACTATGTCGTGTTCTGCAACGATCTTCCGATCCGGCGGGTCCGGTGAACGCGATTTCGAAATCGCGTGAGCCAAGCCAATTCGAATTGGCTTAAAAACCGCGTTTCGAAACGCGGTCCCAAGCGCCTTCGAAGGCGCTTGCCCTTGCTCATCCCGCTGCACCCCGCTACCTGTGTCCCGTTCGACAAAAGAGGCGCGCGATGAACGATCTATTCAACAGCTTCATGACCGGTCCCGACGAAAAGGGCCGGTTCGGTATCTTCGGTGGTCGGTTCGTGTCCGAGACGCTGATGCCGCTCATCCTCGAATTGGAAGAGCAGTACGAGCGCGCCAAGACCGACGACAGCTTCTGGGCCGAAATGGACTTTCTCTGGAAGCATTATGTAGGCCGTCCGTCGCCGCTTTATCACGCCGAACGCCTGACAGAGCATCTGGGCGGTGCCAAGGTCTACATGAAGCGTGACGAGCTGAACCACACTGGTGCGCACAAGATCAACAACGTGCTGGGCCAGATCATCCTCGCCCGACGCATGGGCAAAACCCGCATCATCGCCGAAACCGGCGCGGGTCAGCACGGCGTCGCCACCGCCACCGTCTGCGCCAAGTTCGGACTGAAATGCGTCGTCTATATGGGCGCCCATGATGTGGAACGTCAGGCCCCCAACGTTTTCCGCATGAGACTGCTGGGCGCCGAGGTGGTGCCGGTGACCTCGGGTCGCGGCACGCTCAAGGATGCGATGAACGACGCGCTCCGCGACTGGGTGACCAATGTGCGCGACACGTTCTACTGCATCGGCACCGTGGCCGGGCCACACCCGTACCCGGCAATGGTTCGCGACTTTCAGGCGATCATCGGCAAGGAAGCCAAGGAGCAGATGATGGAGGCCGAGGGCCGTCTGCCCGACACCCTGATCGCCGCCATCGGCGGTGGGTCAAACGCGATGGGCCTCTTCTACCCGTTCCTTGACGATACCGATGTCACCATCATCGGCGTCGAAGCGGGCGGCAAGGGCGTTAACGAAAAGATGGAGCATTGTGCCTCCCTCACCGGGGGCCGTCCCGGCGTTCTGCATGGCAACCGCACCTATCTGTTGCAGGATGAAGACGGGCAGATCCTCGAAGGGTTCAGCATCTCCGCAGGTCTCGACTATCCCGGCATCGGACCGGAACACGCTTGGCTGCACGACATTGGTCGCGCGCAATACGTGTCGATCACCGACAAGGAAGCGCTGGCCGCGTTCCAGCTGTGCTGTGAACTGGAAGGCATCATTCCTGCGTTGGAGCCGAGCCACGCGCTGGCCCACGTCATGAAGATCGCGCCCGATCTGCCGAAGGATCACATCATCTGCATGAACATGTGCGGACGCGGTGACAAAGACATCTTTACGGTTGCCAAACACTTCGGATTCGAGATGGGCTGAGCCCTGCCGTATAAACCTTCGGTCTAGTCCTACCTCCAGACCCCTCGCGCCCCAAGCGCGGGGGGTTTTTCTTTGCCGCGATACCCCCAAGGGTCCTCATAAACCTGGGTTTAGGCGCGTTGGGCGTGGGTTTATGGACCGGGGTTTAAACCATCTGCAAATATCTCACTGCGACGGAAGCGGTCAGGTTCGGTTCATCTGCATTTCCGCAGGCCACCGGACATGAAAGGACTTAACCAGTGAAAAAGACATTGATTTCCGCGGTCGTCGCGACCTTCGCCAGCACAATGGCCATGGCGCAATCCGCAACCGATCAGATCATCAACGACCTGACCAAGCAGGGTTTCCAGCGTATTGAGATCGACAATGGCATCGGCCAGATCAAGGTCGAGGCGATCCGCGGCACACAGAAGCTCGAAGTGGTCTATGACCGCGCCACCGGCAACATCCTCAAACAGGAGGTCGAACGTGTACGTGCTGGCGAAGACACGCGACCGGGTGTCGAAATCCGCAATCGTGATCGCAATTTCGTCGATGTCGGACGTGTCTCGGATGACAGTCGCACAACGACTGCGACGTCGACCAGCACCTCGACCACTTTCGCCGGGACCGGCAGTATGTCGACGGATCAGCTTGTGAGCGATCTTCAGGCGCAGGGGTTCACCCGGATCGAAGTCAAGAACGGGGTGACCCAGACCAAGGTCGAAGCGATCCGTGGCACCGAAAAGGTCGAAACCGTTTTTGACCGCGCCACAGGCGAGGTCATCAAGCAAGAGGTTGAAACCGTGCGATCCGGGGAAGACACCCGTCCGGGCGTGGAAATCGACAACCGGAACCGTGACTTTGTCGACAGCGCAAGCTCCGATGACAGTCGCGACGACGACCGCCGTAGCGGCAGGGGTGATGACGACGATGACGATGATGACCGCCGCAGCGGCCGCGACGATGACGATCGCGACGATGACGATCGCGATGATGACCGCGACGACGATCGGGGTGGCCGCGACGATGACAACGGCGATGATGATCGTGGGCGTGATGACGATTCCCACGACGACGATGACGACGACGATGATCGCGACGACGACCGGGATGATGATCGCGACGATGACGACGACGACGACAATGATGACGACGATTGATCGATCTGATAGCTGAAGACCAGAGGTTCTCGCCCCAACCGGCGGGAACCTCTTGGAGGTTGGGAATGAAACGAAGACAGCTCATGGCAAGCCTGCTCGCAGGCGTCACCTTCCCCGGCGCGCTTTTTGCGCAGACGGCCGAGGAACAGGTGGTCAATCAGCTGAAGCGTCAGGGCTACCAGAGAATACGGGTTGCGCGGACGCTGCTTGGACGGACACGGATCGTTGCAACCGGGCCGCGGGGAAGCCGCGAGATCGTCCTGAACCCCGCCACGGGCGCGATCTTGCGGGATTACGAAGATCGGTCCGATGACAACGGCAGACGGGGCCGCGACGACGATGACGTCGATGACGACCGTAGCAACGACGTCGACGATGATGACGCCGACGATGACAGCGACAACAGCGGTAGCGGCAGCAGCAACAGCGGTCGCGATGATGACCGTGACGATCGTGATGACGATGACGATCGCGACGATGACCGGGACGACGACCGGGACGACGACCGGGACGACAACAGTGGTCGCGGTGGTGGAGGCAATGACGACGATGACGACGATGACGATTGATCCGTCCTACCTCGGAGCCTCGATGGACCAGTGAAAGTTTGGGTTGCCCTGTTTCCTTTGTTGACGCTGCAGTTGGCCAGCGGTGTTTTTCTGTTGTGGGACATCCTTGGGAGCATTCTTGGGATCAAGACGTCGCCCATTGCATGGGTCTACTACGAATTGGCGCAGATCGGCGCGGTGGTCGGTCTGATCCTGGGAATGGTGGTCAGCGCGACGCTTCTGCTTCGGTCGATCCGCAAACAGCGCGCGGCAGAAGAAAGCCTCCGTCTGGCCTCCGGGGCATTCATGGAGGTTTTGCACGAACGCTTCGACGAATGGGAACTGACCCCGGCTGAACGGGACGTGGCGCTGTTTTCCATCAAGGGGCTCAGCACCGCCGATATCGCCGGGCTGCGCAGCACGTCCGAAGGCACGGTGAAGGCGCAGACCAATGCGATCTACCGCAAAGCCGGGGTGTCAGGCCGCCCGCAACTGCTGAGCCTCTTCATCGAAGAACTGATGGGGGATCCCCTTGCCATCGCCGCAAGGAACGACACGCCGCACCCGATTGAAAAGGCGTCCTGATCCGGCTCAGGCGTCGATGTCGTATTGTTCGAGAACCCGCATCGGCACGATGTCGAGCGCGCGTTTGTGGGTCGCGGCGAGGTTGACCATCGGCGCACACCCCTCGTCATGGGCCTGCAGGAACCGCGAGGCGCAAAGGCACCAGTGATCGCCTGGCTTGAGCCCCGGAAAGCGGTACTGCGGCACGGGTGTGCTCAGATCATTGCCCACATATTTCGAGTAGGCGAGGAACTCCGCCGTCATGACCGCGCAGACGGTGTGGCTGCCCTGATCGGCGGCGCAGGTGTTGCAATGGCCATCCCGGAAGAACCCGGTCAGCGGATCAGTCGAGCACCCTTCGAGCGGGCCACCCAGCACGTTGATTGCGTCTTCCGGTTCCATCGGGGCCTCCTGCGATGCGCTGCCTGTAGCAGATCCTAATGAGGATCGCCCGTCCATTCCACCCAGCGCCCGTGAAAATCTGCACGCCCCAACACGATGTGATGATCTCCCGGCCAAAGACGGGCGGTTATGGCAGCTCCACGGGCCTGACCATCTGCTTCCATCCGCAGCCAGGCCAGCGGGAAGTCGGCTGTGGCCCGCGCGCCTGCTGCTTCGATGAGGGCCGTCCCGGTGGCTTGCCGTTCGGCAGGGAAATATTGCCACGCGACGGTGTGGTAGATCAGGTGCATCCGCCCCTGTGGCGCGTCCGCCAACCGTCCCTCAAGCCAGTCTACGGCATCGCTGCGATCCACCTGCGCGCGGTTCACCCGGATCGCGGCATCGGTCAAGGCAACGCGATGTGCCTGATCCGCCCAGAGATAGGCGCGCAACCGCAGCGCGTGGTCGGGGTTGTGCGGATCAAGCGGGTTAAGGTCGACCCCTCGTCGGTCGGTCACTGTAAAGGGTGCATTGACCGGGGCAGGACCAGACCAGTCGGGTGCCAGCGTCAGCGCGGCGTCGTCCGGGCCAAGGCGCGTCGCACCAGCCTCCAGCGCGTAGTGATCGAACATCAGGTTCAACCCGGCGCTCGCGCCCAATTCGGACAGGTGGACCTGTGTGACCCCGGTCCGTTTTACCAAGGCATGTGTCCCGGCGATCAGCACTGCAGAGCGGCGCACTTCGTTGGTCTGTGGCGGCGAGGTGATCCATTGGATCAGGAAGGCTTCGTGTCGGGACAGCGCGGATGTCAGAACGGTTTTCAGCACCTCGTCGGACACGTCGTTCGGCGGATAGGCCGCGATCAGATCCGCATCCTGCCCGGTCAGCACCAGCGCATGAAGACCCGAGGCCAATCGCAAGGGCAGGGAATGCCCGCTGGGGCCGATATCGCCTTCAAAGGCCTGTACCGCCATATCGAGTGCCGATCCCTCAGGCCAGACCTCAGTGAGCAGCGGCAACATCCGCCCCATGAACGGCGAACCCAACGAAGCGCAGGCTTCTGCCTGCCGCGCCAAGGCGTCGGACAGGCTCACCGGAACCGATCCACAAGCTTTTGCAACGGGTTGCGCGTATCGGGTTCCGGCGCGGCTTCGGGTTTTGGCTCTGGTTTCGGGACATCGGCCTTTTCCGCCTTTGCCGGCGAAGTCGACGACCGGGGCGGGGCCACGCGCAGCGCGACCGCATTCATGAATTTGCCCGTATCCCCATCCGCCAGATGCGCCGCGCCATCCGAAATCCCGCGCAGAAGATCATCGAGCCAGTCTTCGTCGGCCTTGGGGAAATCGTGCAGCACATAGCCCGCGACCTTGTCCTTGTGGCCGGGATGCCCGATGCCCAGACGCACCCGCCCATAAGCCTCGCCGATATGGCCGTGGATCGACCGCAGGCCATTATGCCCGGCATGCCCGCCCCCCTCCTTGACGCGGCACTTTCCAGGGGCGAGGTCGAGCTCGTCATGGAAGACCACCACGTCTGCAGGCTCCAGCTTGTAGAACTGCATGGCCGCCTGCACCGACTGACCCGACCGGTTCATGAAGGTGCCGGGTTTCAGCAGCAGTACCTTGTCGCTGCCCAGTCGCCCCTCGGTCACCTCGCCTTGAAACTTGGATTTCCACGGCCCGAACCCATGATCCTCTGCGATCCGGTCCATCGCCATGAAGCCGATATTGTGCCGGTTCCTGGCATAGCCCGCCCCCGGATTGCCCAGTCCCACAAAGAGTTTCATCGCTGCCCCTGCCTCCAAGCGTAAAGCGGTTGCCCCTCTCTAGGCGAAACGCGCGCCAAGGGCAAAAGCCCAAGCGTCAGATCTGCGCCAGCACCAATGCCGCCGCCGCAGAAATGCCCAAGACCCAGCCAATCGCCAGACGCGCCCGCAACAACAGCACCGCCGACAGCGCAATCAGTGCGATGGCCTGCCAGTTGAGTGTCGCTACACCCGGCACCCAAAGCCGCAACACACCGGCCTCTGTCTTTGTCACGGTGTCGAACAGTACATGCAGCGCGAACCAGAGCGACAGGTTCAGGATCACCCCAACCACTGCCGCCGTGATCGCGCGCAAGGCACCGTTCAGGCGTGGCTGCGCGGAAATCCAGTCGATGTAAGGCGCACCGACGAAGATCCACAAGAAACAGGGCACGAAGGTCACCCAAAGCGTCATCACCCCGCCCGCGATGGCCAACCCGTAACCGCCCTCGCGGAACGCCGCCAAGGTGCCCACGAACTGCGTGACAAGGATCAACGGGCCTGGCGTGGTTTCCGCCAGTCCCAACCCGTCCATCATCTCGGTCGGGGTCAGCCAGCCGTACTGCACCACCACGTCCTGCGCCATGTAGGCCAGTACCGCGTAGGCCCCGCCAAATGTGACAACCGCAAGCTTGGAGAAGAAAAGAGCGATTTCTGTCAGGATGGTTCCGTTGAACAAGAGGTCCACCGCCAGCACGGGGAGTCCCCAGACCGCAAGTCCGATCACGATGGTGCTCAGGCTTCTGCCAGCGGACACGGTGACGGGAAGGGCCGGGGTCGCATCCGCGTTTGAAACCATCAACGCGCCGTACAGCCCGGCCGCCAGAACGATCACCGGAAACGGCACCGCGAAAAAGAAGATCGCAACAAAGGCAAGGCCTGCCAGCGCCCAATGCGCGACTCCGTGCAGCGCCCGCTTCGACACTTTCAGCAGCGCCTCGACCACGATCACCACCGCCACCGACTGCACGCCAAGGAACAAAGTGCCCACCAGCGGCAGGTCGCCATAGGTCACGTAAAGCAGCGCCAGCGCAAAGATCACCGCCGCCCCCGGCAACACGAACAGCAACCCCGCGATCAGCCCGCCCAAGACGCCGTGCAACCGCCAGCCCGCATAGGTGGCCAACTGCATCGCCTCGGGGCCCGGCAGCAACATGCAAAAGCTGAGCGCATTGAGAAACTGCTTTTCCGTCAGCCAGTCCCGCTCATCCACCAGCATGCGGTGCATCAGCGCGATCTGTGCCGCCGGGCCGCCGAAAGACAGCAGACCGATTTTCAGGAACACCCAGAACAGTTGTACGAGCGGCACGCTCATGACACGCCAACTGCGCTTGGCCAGCCATGAGTTTCATCCGTGGCATCGCGTGCCCAGCGATACAATGCATCGTACAAAAGAAAACCCGCCTCCATCTGCTCCAGATCATCGCGGTACATGCGGGATAACCCCAGTGATGCTGCCAGCAACCCCGCAGATTCTGGTGCCAAATCATCGCGGTTGGTGTCGGCTCCGCGCACTATGGTTGCCAATCTGTCCAAAGCCTCGTGACCGATTCCGAATTCCATGATCATCGTATCAAAGGTGCATGTATCACCACGATGACTCCAAAAGACATTTTCCACATCGAACGCAGTCGCCGCGAACTTGTCCGCCACATTCAGCACCTGACCGGGTGACACGAAGAGGAACTGAGCCTGTGGATCGACAAAGCGCCGGATCAACCACGGGCAAGCGATACGGTCGATCTTGGGGCGGTGCCGTGTGACCCATAGTGTGTGGCCTGTTTCAGCAGCCATTGGCAGTTTCGCGGTATCGACCATTGGCAGACCGGCGGTGCGCCACGCCACATGTCCGCCTTCTAGCGTCTCTGCCGGAATGCCCTTTGTCCGCAAGAGTGCCGCCGCGCCTTGGCTGAGTTTGAGACCTTTTTGGCAATAGACGACGGCAGACTGACCGCGCAGCGTTTCATAGCAGCGGTCCATGTCATCAAAGCGAAGTCGGACTGCACCAGGGATCAGGTATGGATCTGCGTCGAAGTCTGCTTGGATGCGCACGTCGATCAGAACTGGTGCATGCGGTGTCCCGACGAGGCGGGCAAGTTGAGTCGGAGTGATTTCAGTTGGTGAGGCCAATGCGCCATCCTTCCCTTAAGACAGGTTTCAAGGATGCGGGTCTTCGGCTGTCGCCTCACGAGGCATCCGCGTGCCCCTTGTGCGGGTTGTGCCAGCCTGCGCCAGCATCTGTCAACTGCCGAGGTTCAGTCGCAGGATGTCGCGTTGCGCCGGGCGGTTTCGAAAATCCAGTCGGGTTTGTAGCCGAAATGCGCCGTCAGGTTGCTGTGATGGGTCCAGCCGTCAAACTCGCCGTCATCATCCACATCGACCTCGATCAGCGTATCTGTGGCGTCACCCACCCGCGCGGCATTGGCGAAGTCGATCTTGGGCGGAAGCGTGTTGGCCTTGCCCGCCTTGCATTCAGTCACGCGGGCCACATCCGACGACGAAGACCCCCTGTCGCGCCGCACCACGGCATCGCCATCGCAGGCAAAGCGCCGTGTGGCGAAAATGTCTAACGTCCGGCCTTCATCAACAATGTAGCTTTCGCCCTGCCGCCAGAGGCCGATGTCGGCGTCCTGAAACATGTTCTGCACATTGGTATCCAGCGGCAATCCCCGCGTGCAGCCTGATCCGGTGCTCCCGAACCATTCCCGGTCCACCTGGTTTTGGAAAAGGTGCCACTCGCCCGAGCGATGAAATTCGCTGGTGCGGGAAAAGGCGCGCGAGGCCGAGATCCACGACAATTCAATCAGCCCGGCGTTTTTGAGAATCTGATGCGCATGCCCGCTGCCATAGGCCCCGGTCCGAAATCCCGCCGCATCCATTCGCGCCTTGATCACGCGGAAATAGCGGGTCATCAGGTCGATGGTCTCGCGGTCCTGATCGGTGAAGTTGAAATCCACGCCATAGTAAATCGCCGTACCGCGCGGCTGTCCCAAGGCCTGCGCCTGAGAGATCGCTGCCTGCACATCCAGTTCCGCCTCTTCCTCCACGCTGCGACCAACGCCGGTCCAGTTGCAATTGGCATCGGGCAGAGCTTTGCCGTCGCGGTTCTGGCCACGAAACTTGTTCGGGGTGTTGCTGTAATACTGGTAGACCGACAACACCGCGAAGCCCTTAGCGAACATCTGTGCGATCTCGCTGCCGGGGTCGCTGGGCCGCCCTTGGTTGATCAGCCGCTTTTCGGTCAGCCCGTATTCCGGCTGATCACAGCGCGCATAATACCGCCCGATCACGGTCACCCCGCGCTCTTTCAGCCGATCGAGATAGGGGCGCGTGTCATAGGCGGTGTCGATGATCGCCACACGGGTTTCTGCGTGGGCAAGGCTGGCGGCCGCCACCGCCAAAACCGTCACAATAGCCAAAGACGGAAAAGGTCTGACCACGACAAGACCCCTGAAATCAACAACATCAATATGCTGATCCTATGGCCAATCGCGGTTTCCGCATAGCCCGAAACGAAAACGGCCCCACCCGCTTGGGTGAGGCCGCCAGAAACCCGTCGAGGTGTCGGGATTACTCTTCTGTTTCTTCCGCGTCGTCATCCGCGTCATTGTCTGCAGAGCGCAGACCCGACGGGGCCGAGATGTTTGCGATCACGAAATCGCGGTCGATGGTCGGCTTGGTGCCTTCAGGCAGTGTGACGTCAGAAATGGTCACGGTGTCACCGATGTTCAGGCCGGCGAGATCGACGGTCACCTTCTCGGGGATGTCACCCGCTGTCACAACCAGTTCAACCTCGGGACGCACAACGGTCAGAACGCCGCCGCGCTTGAGGCCCGGTGCGGACCCTTCGTTGATGAATTCAACCGGGATGAACAGGTTGATCTTGGTGGTGCGGCGCAGGCGCATCAGGTCGACGTGAGTCGGCAGGTCCTTGACGACATCGCGCTGCACATCGCGGCAGATCACGCGCACGTCTTCGTGGCCTTCAACCTTGAGGTTGAACAGCGTCGACTTGAAGCGGCCTTTCTTCAGACGCTGCAACAGCTTGTTGAACGGAAGGTTGATCGGAAGCGGGTCTTTCTCGCCACCAAAAACAATCCCCGGAACCATGCCGTCGCGGCGTGCCTGACGAGCGGCGCCCTTGCCTGTCCCCGTCCGTTCCAGAGCTACGAGATCAGGAATCTCTCCAGCCATGATAATTCTCCAAATTGTAAGGGCAGGGTGCCTCCAAGGCTGTCACCCCACATGAAGCCCGCGCGATAGACCGGATTCCCGTGCAGAGCAAGAGCCTAGGTTGCAGATTCCGCCTGAAATGTGCCGTTTGTGGGCTGGACCGCCGCTCAGCGCCGTGGCACGGAGCGCGACATGAGCCTTTTGCGTGATCTCTATATCAGTCGCGGCCCCGCCGCCGGATTTGCTGCCGTGGGCGTGTTCTGGGGCAGTTTTGCCGCGCTTGTGCCGGTGCTCAAGCCGCAGGTCGGGCTGTCGGACGGGCAGTTCGGGCTGGCGCTTTTGATCACGTCGATCGGGGCCGTCATGGCGATGTGGCTGGCCCCTCTGGCCGAGCGCGGACTGGGGGCGCGGGCGCTGGGCGTGCTGACCGCGCTGCTGGCAGTGGCCACGTTGCTTCCGGGGCACACAACCACTGGGGTGACATTCACACTGGCGATGCTGGGGGTGACGATGACCTCGGGCACGCTTGATGTGGCAATGAACGCCCGGGTCAGCGCGCTCGAGGCGCAGGTGGGGCGCAGCCTGATGAACCTGAACCACGCTGTGTTTTCCGTGGCCTACGCGATCTGTGCCCTTGCCACCGGGTTCGCGCGGGAAGTGGGCTTGGGACCGGCGGCGATCCTCACCGGGGGTGGTCTGGTGATCGGTGTGCTGATGCTGCAAGCGTTTGCTGCTCCGGTGGGCGATGCCGAACACGAAGCGGACGGGGTTGAGGTCGCCCCGCTGCCTTGGACACTGCTTTTGCCCGGCGGGATGATCATCCTGATCGCCTTCATGTCGGAACAGGCGACCGAAGGTTGGTCTGCGCTGCATCTCGAACGCAACCTGGGGGCCGGTGCGGCGCAGGGCGCGCTTGGACCGGCTCTGCTGGGTATCACCATGGCCGTCGGTCGGTTGGCGGGTCAGGTTGTGGCCAATCGCGTGTCGGAGCGGATGGTGATCCGCTGGGCGGCGGTCACGGCGGGAATCGGTGCCTGCATCGCGGCCACCGCGCCGTCTTTGGGTGTGGCCTATGTCGGGTTCTCGATCCTAGGTCTTGGCGTGTCTGTTATGGCACCGATGGCCTATGCCTGGATCGGTCGGATGGTGCCAAACCGATACCGCAGCCACGCGATTTCGCGAATCTCGGTTGTTGGCTATGCCGGGTTCTTCATTGGCCCGCCGATGATGGGCTTCCTGTCGGAAGGTTTTGGCTTGGCGACCTCGTTCCTGACCATCGGCGGCATTCTGTTCGCTGTGCCATTGCTGCTGGTGCCCGTGCTGTCGCGCCGGTCTGCAGCCTAGCGCCGCGCGAAAAACAGCGCGATCTGACGGGCTTGCCGTTGAAACAGACGCGGGCCTTTGGGTGACTCGCCTTGCGCCTCGACCGCATCGATTGTGCGGCGCACAAGGATGACGGAAAGCACCCCGAACAGTACCCCTCCCGTGGCCTGTCCGATCAAAACGCCGGGTGCTCCGAAAAGGATCGACCCCAACCAGACCAGCGGGATGGTTCCCAAAGTATGCCGTCCCCAGTTGAGCCATGTCGAATAAAACGGGCGCCCCAGATTGTTGAAACAGGCGTTCGACACGAACAGCATTCCGTTGAAGAAAAACGCCAGCGCCAGTGGTCCGCAGAACAGGAAAATCAGCGAAAGTGACACGCCTTCGGCATTGAACAACGCCGCGATATGACCACGCAGGAAGAACAGGATCACCGTCGCAACAACCACCACGATCCCGGTGAATAGAAGCGCATCATAAAGCGCCCGTCGAACACGAGTGAAATCCCGTGCACCGTAATTCTGCCCAATGATCGGGCCGACGGCCCCGGACAGCGCAAATATGGTGCCAAAGGCAATCGGCGTGAGGCGGCCAATGATCGCCATCCCCGCGACGGCCTCTTCGCCGTACTCCGCCATGGATCGCGTCACCCAGGCCTGTCCAACCGGAGTGGCCAGCTGGGTCAGGATCGCGGGCAGCGAAATGGCAAGAATTGGGGTTAAATCTTTGAAAAACCCATCCAGACGCGGTCTGCTGAGCCCGCCGTGATGCTGAAAGATCGGCACGAGGGCCAATCCGGCAATCGTGATCCGGGCCAGCACGGACCCAAGTGCAGCGCCGGTCAGTTCCAACCCGAAGGTGAAAATCAGGATTGGCGCGACGGCCGCATTCACCAAACCACCGGCCACTGTGGCGGTCATCGCCCGGCGTGCGTCTCCATGGGCCCGCAGAATGGCGCCACCGGCCATGCCGATCAGAAGAATGGGCAAGGACGGGACAATGATTTGCAGGTAGTGCACCGCCAGCTCTGCGGTCTCTCTAGTGGCGCCCAGCAAACCGACCAGCAGTCTGAGGTTCTGCCAGACCAGCACGGCAAAGAGCGCGGCAAAGACCACGCCGGCCACAAGCGCGTTTGACGCCCGTTGTCGCGCCAGCTCTTCGTCACCTGCGCCCAAGGCCTGCGCCACCAACGCACCGGCTGCGATGGCGATGCCAATGTTGAAGGATGTGGTGAAGAACAGGATTGCACCTGCGTAGCCGACTGCGGCGGCCAATTCCTCTTTGCCCAGCATGGAGATGAAGATCATGTCGACGAAATCGACCGCGAACACCGCCATCAGGCCGACAGAGGCGGTCAGCGACATCACCGAGATATGG
This sequence comes from Marivita sp., assembly GCF_017643905.1. Classification (GTDB taxonomy): domain Bacteria; phylum Pseudomonadota; class Alphaproteobacteria; order Rhodobacterales; family Rhodobacteraceae; genus Marivita. The sequence goes on along the minus strand of NZ_JAEPMO010000005.1, from coordinate 29,494 downwards.
CGAAAGAGATTGCCTTTGAGGAATACGGCCTGATCGGACATGATCCAACCCTGTCATGGAACGCGGACCACGGGAAGTCAGAACACCGTGTGGCTGGTCTTTCGCAAAACCGTTCACCGTACGGTTGGTTTTCGATCCCTTAACCAGCCTTCGGCCATACCTCCGCCCACGATGCGCATCGAGCGGGTAGGGTCACTCCCAGGCCGCGACATTTGAGCTGATCTTCTCTCAGATGCCCATATGGGCCGACCCTGAGAAACCGGTTTCAGCAGGCCCCATAGGGGCACAGGTCACGGGGGAAGCCCCGGTGGAATGAGAGTACGGTCAGGCCAAAGGGCGGCGCCGCTTCTACTCCGATATTGAGGTCATCCTCGGGCCTGACCCGAGGATCTCTTTGGACAGAGGTCCTCGGGTCTTTGCCCGAGGATGACGGGACTGCATTATTGGAAGATCCTCGGGTCACACCCGAGGATGACGATACCGCGTGTCTTACGCGTCCCAATCGCCAGAGAAACCCTTGGGAACCATCAGGATGTCGCGGTCCAGCGTTTTGACATCCGTCCGCCCGCATAGCCCCATCGACATCTCAAGCTCTTTGTGGATGACGTTCAGCGCGTCAGTCACACCCTGTTGCCCCTTGGCCCCCAGACCATAGACATAGGCGCGACCGATATAGGTGCCCTTGGCCCCCATCGCGAGCGCCTTGAGCACGTCCTGGCCAGAGCGGATGCCACTGTCGAGATGCACTTCGATCTTGTCGCCCACCGCATCCAGGATTGGCTCCAGTGCCCGGATCGACGAGAGCGCGCCATCAAGCTGTCGGCCGCCGTGGTTTGACACGACGATGGCATCGGCCCCGACATTCAGCGCCTCCAACGCATCGCGCGGGTCCATGATGCCCTTGATGATGAGCGGGCCGTCCCACATCTTGCTGAATTCGCGAATACGGTCCCAGTTCAGCGACTGGTCGAACGCCTGCGCCGTCCATGAGGTCAGCGAGGACGGGTCTTTGACGCCCTTCGCATGGCCCACGATATTGCCGAAGAACCGCCGTTTGGTCTGAAGCATGCCCAGACCCCACTGCACCTTTGTCATCATGTTGGCGACCGAGGCAGGTGTCAGTTTGGGCGGGGCGCTGAGGCCGTTTTTCACATCCTTGTGCCGCTGCCCAAGCAGTTGCAGATCAACCGTGATGATGGCCGCCGAACATTTGGCGGCTTTTGCCCGGTCGAACAGACGCTGCATGAAATCGTCGTCTTTGAGCGTGTAAACCTGCATCCAGAACGGCTTTGACGTGTTCTCGGCCACGTCCTCGATCGAACAGATGGACATGGTGCTGAGCGAGTAGGGCACGCCGAACTTTTCCGCTGCCTTGGCCGCTTTGATCTCACCGTCGAAATGCTGCATGCCGGTCAGCCCCACCGGGGCGAGCGCCACGGGCATCGCCACATCCTGACCGATCATTTTCGACGCGGTCTTGCGCCCTTCCATATCGATGGCCACGCGCTGGCGCAGATAGATCTTGTCAAAATCAGACGAGTTCTCGCGGAAGGTCTGTTCGGTCCAGCTGCCCGACTCCGTGTAATCAAAGAACATCTTGGGCACCCTGCGTTTGTAGATGCGGCGGAGGTCTTCGATTTCGGTAATCATGGGCATGGCGCGACCTTTCGGATATATTGGTTAGTTTTCTTTACCAATGGCGCTCAATTCACGCAACGCGGCATTTTTGTCAAAGCCCACGAAACATCCCGTGGTGAAAAGGCAGCCAGACGGCGTTTGGCCCTGTTCGCCGGGTCCGGTGCCGGGGTGTCAGGTGAACTGCACCGTCAGGCCCTGCAACAAGGGCGTGTCAAATTCGGTCTGCCATGTCTGACCCGCTGCGACCGGACGTGCGTCCGTGAGTGTTCCGGTTGTCACCACTTCACCAGGCTGAATCGGGCCAGCGTCGGGCATGCGTGCGATTTCGCCAACCAAATGGTGCAGCGCCATGAGCGGTCCGCCCAACACGTCTACGCCATGACCGATCAGCGTTTCTTCCGGTCCTGTCAGGGTCACACCGCAGGTGGTCAGCGCCTCGAACCGTTCCGGTGATGGCTTCAGACGCGGCCCAACCCAAAGCGCACCATGCATGGCCATCGCCGCCACCGCGTCGGGTGCGGTAAAGCGCCAGCCGGGGTAGAGCGAGGTCACGATCTCGAACCCATGCGCCACCCAGTCGATACACGCGGCCAATGCCGTTAGGTCCATGTCCGGGTGCGGGGAGGCTTTGAACCCGAACACGATCTCCGGTTCGATCCGTGGCTCCGGCAGGGCGGGCAGGGGGATCGCGCCATCGGCAGGGATGTCCTGTACGCCGCTGGCATACATCCACCCCCAGACAGGCGCGTCGACATTGTAGATCGGCCAGATGGTCCGGTTGGTGAACCCGATCTTGCGGCCCGCAACTGTTGCGCCATTCGCCAGCCGCCGGGCATGGATTTCGGAGGCGATCCGGTAGCCCTGATCAAGTGTCAGGTCAGGCAGGGAGTCGGCCAGCGGCGGCACCTGCATGTTGCCGTGAAACGCCGCATGAAACGCATCTGCCGCCCAGAACTCCGGCATAGGTCAGGCGCGGTGCGCGCCGTCCGCGAGCGTTTTGACGAAGGCCAGAACGTCGCTCACCGGTTTGCCGCTGGCCAGTTCCGCCACGATGGCCGAGCCGACAACACAACCATCGGCAACGCTCGCAATCGTCTGCGAGGCGTCGGGTGTCTTGATGCCGAAACCCACGATGACGGGCAGATCGGTCTGCGATTTGATCCGCGCCACTTCGGGGCCGACATCGGCGGCCTGCGCCTCGGCGGCACCAGTGATGCCGGTGATCGACACGTAATAGACAAAACCCGAGGTGTTCTCGAGCACCTTGGGCAGGCGTTTGTCATCGGTGGTGGGGGTGGCCAGACGGATGAAGTTCAACCCAGCCGCCTGCGCCGGGATACACAGTTCATCGTCTTCCTCGGGCGGGAGGTCGACGATGATCAGACCGTCGATGCCCGCCTCTTTGGCCTGGGTCAGGAACAGGTCCACTCCGCGAGAATAGATCGGGTTGTAGTAGCCCATCATCACGATGGGCGTGGTGTTGTCGCCTTCGCGGAAGATGCGTGCCAGTTCCAGCGTCCGGTCTAGCGTCATGCCACCTTCGAGCGCACGCTGGCCGGCCAGCTGGATGGTGCTGCCATCCGCCATCGGATCGGTAAAGGGCAGACCCAGTTCTATGATGTCCACACCCGCGCCCGGCAAGCCCTTGACCAACTCGAGCGAGGTGTCGAAGTCGGGATCGCCTGCCATCACGTAGGACACAAAAGCCTTTTTGCCGGCTGTGCGCAGCTCTGCGAATTTGGCGTCGATACGGGTCATGGCGGTCTCCTGAACTGGTCGGACCCGATTGCCGGAGTTGCGCGGGAAAATCAATGGGGCAAGGCGGTCTGATTTTGATGCGTGTCAAAGAGACCTTTTTACAATCCTGTTACCATGCGCCTCAAGACCACATTCAGGACCAGGAGATTTGCATGCCGTCACCCACCGCCATCGCCGCCGAAACACCGTCCCCCGCACAACCGACCGGCGGTTTCCAGGAGGTTCCGGTCTCACCGCAGAAGGCGGTCACGGCCGATGATGTGCGACGTGCCTTCGAGTCGGGCAAATACCCCTATTGCTCACGCCTGTCGCGCCGCACCTATGAGGCCGAGAAAGCCGCACTGCAGGCCGAACTGCTGAAGGTGCAGCTTTGGGCACAGGATACGGGCCAGAAATTCGTGATGATCTTCGAAGGTCGCGATGCGGCGGGCAAGGGCGGCACGATCAAGCGGTTCACCGAACATCTCAACCCGCGTACCGCGCGCGTGGTCGCCCTGAACAAACCCACCGACGTGGAGCGCGGGCAATGGTACTACCAGCGCTATATCGAACATCTGCCAACGGCGGGCGAAATCGTGCTTTATGACCGGTCGTGGTACAACCGCGCCGGGGTCGAGCGGGTGATGGGGTTTTGCGAGCCCAGCGAATATCTCGAGTTTATGCGCCAGACCCCGGATTTTGAACGGATGCTGACACGGTCTGGCATTCGGCTTTACAAATACTGGTTCTCGGTCACGCAGGCGGAACAGAAACGCCGCTTTGCCGGCCGCGAGACCGATCCGCTCAAACAATGGAAGCTGTCGCCCATCGACAAGGCGAGCCTTGATAAGTGGGACGACTATACCGAGGCGAAAGAGGCGATGTTTTTCTACACCGACACCGCCGACGCGCCGTGGACCATCGTCAAATCCGACGACAAGAAACGCGCCCGGCTTGACTGTATGCGGCATTTTCTGTCGACGCTGGACTATCCCGGCAAGGATCTCGCTGTTGCGACAGCGCCCGATCCGTTGATCGTTGGCGGGGCAAGACATGTCATCCATCGCTCGGACCACATTCTGGGAACATCACTGCACCCGGATACTCGCCGGGTCCAAGTCTGAGACCTGCGCAATTCTCTGCCGCCGCGCAGTGGATGACCTTGCTTTAGCAGGCCGGGGGGCTTACCTCCCGGTTCTATGAAAAAAGCACTCTGCGCCCTTGCACTTGGTCTGGTCGCCGCGCCGCTTGGCGCGCATCCGCATATCTTTGTCGAAACCGCCCTGCGGTTCGAAATCAACGATCAGCGCGAGGTAACGGGGGTCACGGTGACGTGGACCTATGACGATTTCTTCACGCTGCTGATCCTTGAAGACATGGGCCTTGATACCGACGGCGACGGGGAACTGACCGAGGCCGAGCTGGACACGCTGTTCGGGTTCGACCTGATCGAATGGCCCGAAGGGTTCGAGGGCGATCTTTACGTGTATTCCAACGGCGAAAAGATCGAGATGCCGCGCCCGCGTCCCATTGGTATCGCCGTTGAAAAAGGGTTCATCACCGCGACCCATTTCCGCGAGATCCCACCCGTTCCGATCGAAGCCATCGAAGTGTTGCAATACGATCCGACCTACTACGTGTCTTATGATGTATCGCAGGGTGTCACTCTGACCGACCCCGGTTGCACTGCAACCGTGTCAGACCCCGATCAGGCCGCCGCACAGGCTGCCGTGGAAAAGGAACTGAACGGCGGGTCGATGGAGGACATCTTCAACGAGATGCGCGTCGGCATTCATTTCGCTGATACGGTCACGATGTCATGCGCACCGCCCTCCAACTAGCTGCTGTTGCCGTCGTTACGCTTGCCGTCTGGCTTTGGGGCTTTGACGGCGCGCAGATGCTGGAACGCTGGGCCGCCGAGGGCCAGCGCGCGGCACAAAGCGGGATGGCGCAGGGGCTTCGGGCGCTAAGGGCGAACGAACCGGGCGCACTCCTGACATTGATGGCGGTCTGTTTCGGATACGGGTTCTTTCATGCGGTCGGCCCCGGCCATGGCAAGATCCTGATTGCAGGCTATGGCGTGGCTGAACGGGTTGCGCTGACGCGGCTGTCGGTTCTGGCGGTGCTTTCGAGCCTTGCGCAGGCGGGAACAGCCATTGTCGTGGTTTACGCCGGGGTCTGGCTGTTGGGGCTTGGCCGCGAAGAGATGGTGGGTGCGGCTGAGGATTGGTTCGCCCCCTTCAGCTATGCTGCGATCTGCGGCATCGGAGCTTGCCTGGCGGTCCGGGGGGCATCGCGGCTCTGGTCCAACTGGCGTGCTCAAAAGCCGGACCATCACCATCACCACAACGACCACCACCACCATCACAGCTATGACGACGGCGTGTGCAGCACCTGCGGTCACGCCCATGCACCGACGCCGGAACAGGTGCAAAACGTCCATTCTCTGAGCGATGCGCTGGTGCTGATCGGGGCCATCGCGATCCGTCCCTGCACAGGGGCGCTGTTCCTGCTGATCCTGTCGGTCAGCATGGGAATCCAACTTGCGGGCATCCTTGGCACCTTCGCCATGGGGCTGGGCACCGCCAGCGTGACACTTGCCGCTGCCATCGGCGCGGTGACCTTACGCGAAGGCGCGCTAGCGCGGTTTGCCAATGGTCCGAACACCGCGCGGATTGCCGGAATGATCGAAACCGGGGCCGGTCTGATCATTGCCATTTTGGCCGCACAATTCCTGATCCGCGCACTTTGACCTGACAAAACTCTTGCCCCGTGCTGAGCGCGGGTCTAACCGACCGGCATGCACACAGAACAGATGTCATATCCGGCCCATGTCAGGGCCATCCTCGTATTGGGGTTGCCTCTGGTTGGCGGGCATATGGCACAGATGGCCATTGGCCTGACGGACACCATCATGGTCGGCTGGTACGGCGCTGAGGCGCTGGCCACGGTCACGCTGGCCAACACGCTGTTCTTTACGATCTTCCTTTTCGGCTGCGGCTTTGCCTGGGCAGTGATGCCAATGGTCGCCTCCTATGCGGCCGAGGGCGACGATCAGAAAGTCCGCCGCGCCACCCGCATGGGTCTGTGGCTGTCGGCGCTGTTCTGCGTAGTGATGTTTCCGCTTCTTTGGTGGTCCGAGGCCTTGCTCCTACTGACAGGTCAGTTGCCCACAATCGCTGCCGAAGCGCAGGTCTACCTGCGGGTGCTGGCCTTTGGCCTGCTGCCCGCGCTGGTGACGATGGTGCTCAAAAGCTACCTGGCCGCACTGGAGAAAACCAAGGTCGTGTTCTGGGTCACGGCAGTGGCCGTGCCATATAACGCTCTGGCAAATTACGCTTTGATCTTCGGCAATTTCGGCTTACCGGAACTGGGGCTTGAGGGGGCTGCCATCGCCTCGCTCAGTACGCATGTGTTCTCAATGATGGTGATCGTGGTTTACATCCGTGTCTTCGTGCCGGAACACAGCCTGTTTCAGAGAATTTGGAAGCCCGACAACGAGATGTTTGTTCAGGTGTTCAAGCTGGGTGTGCCCATCGGCCTTACTTCGTTGTCCGAGACCGGGCTGTTCGCAGCATCGGCCATCATGATGGGCTGGCTTGGAACGATCCCGCTGGCCGCACATGGCATCGCGCTGCAACTGGCATCAATGACCTTCATGCTGCATCTGGGGCTGTCCAATGCCGCCACCGTCCGCGCGGGCAATGCTTTCGGGCGCAAGGACTGGCCGCATATGGCGCGGGGCGGTATTGTTGCCCTTGCGCTGTCGGCCTTTATCGCGGCGTTGACCATCGTTCTGTTTGTGGCCCTTCCCGAACCGCTGATCGCGGCCTTCCTCGACCCCGACGATCCGGCCCGCGACGAGATCATCACTATGGGCATCACCCTGTTGATCCTCGCTGCGATCTTCCAACTGGTGGACGGCGCACAAGTGGTGGCGCTGGGCCTGTTGCGGGGCGTGCAGGATGCAGGGATGCCGATGCTCTTGGCCGCCGTGTCCTATTTCGGCATCGGTTTGCCGGCAGCCTACGTGCTGGGCTTTGTCGCAGATTGGGGCGCGACGGGGATCTGGATCGGGCTGGTGCTGGGTTTGGCGGGGGCAGCGGTGCTTTTGAACAACCGCTTCTGGTTCCAGATGATCCCCAATCTCAGCCGCCTTGCAGCGCCCGCAGCCAACGCTTAGAAGCGGCGCAAATCTGCAAGATCAGGAGAGATCGACATGGGCTTCAAGGTGGGAATCGTGGGTTTGCCGAACGTGGGCAAATCGACCCTTTTCAACGCGCTCACCAAGACCGCAGCGGCGCAGGCGGCGAACTTTCCGTTCTGCACGATCGAGCCGAATGTTGGCGATGTGGCGGTGCCTGACGCGCGGCTGGATACGCTGGCCGGGATTGCCAAGTCCAAGCAGATCATCCCGACGCGGATCACCTTTGTGGACATCGCGGGCCTCGTGAAGGGGGCCTCCAAGGGCGAAGGTCTGGGCAACCAGTTCCTTGCCAACATCCGCGAGGTGGACGCCATCGCCCATGTGCTGCGCTGTTTCGAAGACGGCGATGTGGTGCATGTGGATGGCCGGGTCGATCCCGTGGCTGATGCCGAGACAATTGAGACCGAGCTGATGCTTGCGGACATCGAAAGCCTTGAGAAACGGCTACAGAACATCGTCCGCAAGGTGCGCGGCGGTGACAAGGACGCCGTTCAGCAGGAACGCCTGATGCGCGCTGCCTTGGCCGCGCTGGAAGAGGGCAAACCTGCCCGCACCGTGTCGGTTGACGATGAGGACCGCAAGGCGTGGGACATGCTGCAACTGCTGACCACGAAGCCCGTGCTTTACGTCTGCAACGTGTCCGAGGCGGACGCAGCCGACGGCAACGCGATGTCCAATGCTGTGGGCGAAATGGCCGCCGCTCAAGGCAACAGCCATGTGGTGATTTCTGCCCAGATCGAGGAAGAGATCAGCCAGTTGGACGCCGACGAGGCGCAGGAATTCCTGTCCGAAATGGGCCTTGAAGAAGCCGGCCTCGACCGCGTGATCCGTGCAGGCTACCAGCTTTTGCAGCTTGAGACCTATTTCACCGTCGGCCCGAAAGAAGCCCGCGCCTGGACCATCTCCAAAGGCACGCTCGCGCCTCAGGCGGCAGGTGTGATCCACGGGGACTTCGAGAAGGGCTTCATCCGCGCCGAAACCATTGCCTATGACGATTACGTCACGCTGGGTGGTGAAAACCCCGCCAAAGAAGCGGGCAAGATGCGGGCAGAAGGCAAGAGCTACATCGTCAAGGATGGCGACGTTCTGCACTTCCTCTTCAACACGTAAGCCAAACCCGCGCTGCGCTAGAACCCCAACACCATAATGGCAATCGGCACCGGGGAGACCGCGATGGCGATGGCGATGAAGGTCTGAACCGGCGCGAAGATGCCGCTCATCCCGGCCATCATCATGATGCCGCCGCCACCCCCGATCACGGCATTGCCGGGGGTGTTCACCAGCAAGGCGAGCGCGATATAGCGATGCCGCACGGCAAGGCTGACGGTCATCGGCGGTGATCCGTCCAGCAAGAGGGTCAAGCGGTCTGTCGGGGGCAGGGCGGCGGCGCGCCCGATCAGGTCAGCCGCCTTGCGCATTCGAAATAGTGACAGAATCCACACCAGTGTCGTGCCCGGCAAAACGCGCCCCAGAAGGTAGGCCAGCACCGTCGCCGCATAGACCAGCGGCGCAATCGCCGCGCCGAAGATGGTCAGCATCGCGAGTCCGATTTCGGCCCCCGGCACAAAGGGCATCGCGAGCAGGCCGATATAGGCAAGAGAGCCCAGCATCAGCAGACGGTGCATCTGCTCTTCATTATTGGGCATGATGGTGAGGTTCAGCGCATCCTTCAGAAGATGCGAGCCCCATGTGGCCAGAACGACAATGATCAAAAGCCCTGCCAAACGCAGGATAATCCCCCTGGTGGTCAGCCCAACCGGCGTCGGTTCAGGAGGCGTCACCCGGAGACAGAGCCTTCGGTGGCTGGCAAGCGCGATCCTTGAGCCGTGCCGGTGATCTGATGCGTCCAGTACCAGCGGCGGGTCGTCCAGCTCATCTCGACTGTGATCTCACCATCCGTGATCTGCCCATGCCACACCACCCGGTGCGGTGCTGTTGGGCAGGTGGCAACGGTGGTGAAATGGATCACATCTCCGTCGACCCATGTCTGGTAATCGGAAAAGCCGAAGTTGCAGTATGTTTCGCAATCCATCGACATGAACGCACCGTCCTTGAAGACGAGCGTATCGGTCTCTCCCTCGGTGCCGTTGTCGAGCACCGCCTGAATATAAAAGGACGCGCCATCCAGTTCATTGCCCGGTGTCCAAGCCAGCTCCGGCACGGTCATGTCCGGGATATCTTCGTTCATGACGGACACCGCTGCGGCCCCGGTACCGAGCGTAATGCAGGCAATGGCGGCGGCCTGGGTGAGGGGTGTCACACCGAGCTCTCCAGCAATGGCAGGATTAGACTTGACCCGAACGTAACCCGGTTCTGGTGCCATGCAAAGAAAAGACGCGCCTCACATGTCGAATGTGTCAGGGCAGGCCTGCATTTTGCGCAGAATTTGTCATGCCCCACGTGTGATTTGGCCTTGTCCCCGCCTGCACGCTTCCTTAAACGGGTCGGCGGAGACGTGGCCGAGTGGTCGAAGGCGCTCCCCTGCTAAGGGAGTAGGCGGGAAACCGTCTCGAGGGTTCGAATCCCTTCGTCTCCGCCACTTGCCCTTGCGAAAGCGTTCTCCCGATCCGGCCGCGGCCGGATTTTTCCGTTGTTTTCGAGGGTTATGCGGGTGGAGCTGAGCCCTGGCCGCTGCGCCAAGGGGCTCGGAAGCGGTCTCTCAGGGCCGATATTCTCTGGACCTGTTGCCTTCGTCATTTCGGTGAAGTTTTTACAAGCACCTGATAAAACAAGGCTTTATGAGGTGTCCCGCTAAACACTTCGATTTCAGGGGCATTTGCCGCGTGGAACAGAAATCGAACTTTGCCGGGTGGCGACAGTGAAGAACCCGGATGAGCTACTCGCGCATGACCTTGTCCATTCGCCATGCGCAGTATGAACACATGCCCGCGTCATAGTTGAATTCGTCTGGATTGAACTCCTCTCCGCACATTGAACATGTCAGATCAGCGCCCGGGCAGAGGACGCAACCTTCTCCGTTCACCCAGCTTTCACGATGGCATTCGGGACAGGTTGTGACTGGCGGTTCTCCGCCGTCCGTCATGGCGATGTATGCGTCGCTTGCCACAGACTCGCCGATTGCAGCCTCGAAAACATCCTCACGATCCAATGCCTCGCCGCACTCCGCGCAATCGATCTCCATTGCCTTGAAGCTCTGGTTGTCGGGATCAATCTGCCGAACCAGAGAGGATCCACAATTCGAGCACCTGAGTTCTGTGACCGCTTCAACGAGGGTCTCAAACTCCCAGTTCATGTTCCGGAACGATTCAGTGCATCTCACCTGCTGCTGATCAAAAACATCTTTATTCTCAAGAAGTGACTTCCAGACACCATCTCTGAAGAGGTGTGCGGGCTCTTCCTGAAGGTGCCCCACCAACAGCTGCTCGATGACTGGCATGGCCGAAGCAAGAGCTTCTTTCGCAATCGCAGGTTTCACCGTCATGAACAGATGCTCGACATCATTTCTGATCCGAGCAAGCTCCTGGAGCTTTGACCAGTCGAGATTGAGCCCCAGCTCCTTGAAACGCTCCTCGATCTGTTGTCGGTCAACCGTGTTCCGGTGTGGCTTCTTAGGCACCATGAGAACGCGGCCATCTATCTTTCGCGGAACGAGATCCTTGTAGATCAGTGAGCCGTCTGTTCCTGGCGGCGACTCGTTCCAAAGCACCTGTTTGCATAGCAGCAGGACGCCGGCGTAAAGGTTCCGGATGGCGGACAGCACACGACGCTCGTCGCCTGTCTGGTAGTCCTCAACTCCGAGCTCGATCGAAAGCACCGCGTTGTCGAGCAACTCCTTCATGTTCAGTAATACTCGCGAATGTAGCCGTATGCCTTCTCGAACAGCTCGGCGTCCTGATGCAGCTTGAAGCGGAAGAGGGTCTGGCGAAGCGCTTTCTTGACCTCGCGTTCACCCGCGTGCGTGGCTTGCCAGCCGTCGAACCTGACCGCGCACACGATCTCGTCGATATCGTCCACGACCCGCTTGACCATCACGGGCGTGTCGCCGTTCCGTGCGTCCTCGAACAGCTCGGTCAACGCCGCCTTGCCCCGGTCGATGTCCTCTTCCTCTGGCGTCTCGCGCTCGGTCTTCACCACGTCTTTTGCCAGCGCCAGAAGCTCCTTCAGGAAGTCGATCGACAGCAGAAGACCCTGCTGATGCCGGTTCTTCAGGTCCTCCAGGCGCTCGCCTAGCGCCTTAAACTTGGGATTGCCCGCATGCTTCCGTAGGCGGCCCGCCAGCTTGACCGAGATTTCCTTGGCCTTCTTTTCGGGGTCCGGATTGCCGAGGACGGCCTCCAGCAGCTCGGCATCCAGAACCAGCGTGTCGAGATCATCCCGCACCGCATCGACGTGGAGGTTTTCGTGAATCAGCTCGATGGTCTTGGCGCCCAGCCGATGCCAAAGCAGCCGCCCTGTGCCGCTGGAGGGTTTCAGCGACTCGTAGACCTGCGCCAGCCAGCGATAGTCGGTCTCGTACTGCGTCAGCACCGGATCAGGCGACAGCGCCTCCCATATGCGCGCCAGAACGCTGAAATCGGCCGCAAAGGCGTCGCGCCAGTCGTTGTTCGGGATACATTCCTGCGCGGCGATCAGGCCCTCGTAGCCAGTCAGGCTCCGGTCTACGCCCGCGAAATAGGCGAGGCACTTCTGCAGCGCGGTCGGCAGGGCGTTGATCAGCTCGGCGATGTTCGACACCGCCTTTTGCACGCCCTCCTCGTCGAATTTCAGCGCCTGCGCCACGTCGTCGAAGATGCCGAGGTAGTCGACGATCAGGCCATGCGTCTTCTGCTCGCCATAGGGACGGTTCGTCCGGCAGATCGCCTGCAAGAGCGTGTGGTCGCGCAGCGGCTTGTCCAGATACATGGTCTGCAGGATCGGCGCATCGAAGCCGGTCAGCAGCTTTGACGTCACGATGATGATCTTCAGCGGGTCCTTCGGGTCGCGGAACCGGTCGAGCAGCTTCTCCTCGGCATCGCGGTCGCGCTTGAAGGCCGCATATTCGGGCTCGCCGCTGTTAACCGAGATCACCACGTCGGAAACCTCGGGCGGCAGGTGGCGGTCGAGTTCCTGCTTGTAGAGCAGACAACTCTCACGGTCGAAGGTCACCACCTGCGCGCCAAAGCCGTTCGGGGCGACCTTCTCCTGGAAGTGCTTGGCGATGTCGCCGCAAATCGCGCGAATGCGTTCGGGCGCCTTGACCAGGATCGACATCTTGGCCGCCGCCTTGCCCAGCCGATCCCGGTCTTCGTCCGTCAGGCCCTGCGTCAGCTCGGCATAGGCCTCCTCGATGGCCTTCTGATCGATGTGCAGGTCCACCAGGCGCGGCTCGAAATGCAGCTCCTTCGTCGCCCCGTCGCGGATGGAGTCGTTCAGGCCGTAGCGGCTCATGTAGCCGCCTTCGTCGGTATCGGCACCGAAGGCGTAGAAGGTGTTCTTGTCGGCGCGGTTGATGGGCGTGCCGGTCAGGCCGAACAGGAAGGCGTTGGGCAGGGCGTCGCGCATCTTGCGGCCCAGATCGCCTTCCTGCGTGCGGTGCGCCTCGTCCACCAGCACGATGATGTTGTCGCGGGCGTTCAGAACGCCCTCGGCCTCTCCAAACAAGTGGATGTTGGTAATCGCAACCTTCCGCGCGTCGCTTTCAAGCAGGTATTGAAGATCCTTTCGCTTTTCTGGCCGCACCAGATTTGCCATATCGGCAGCATAAAACGTGCCCGCGATCTGGCTGTTCAGGTCGATGCGGTCCACCACGATCAGCACCGTGGGGTTCTTCAGCGCCGGGTGCAGCCTCAGCTTGCGCGCGGCGAACAGCATCAGCAGCGACTTACCCGATCCCTGGAAATGCCAGATCAGCCCCTTGCGCGGCTGGCCTGCCACGACGCGCGCGACGATCTTGTTGACGCCGTCCACCTGCTGATAGCGGGCGATGATCTTGATGCGGTGCTTGCCCTTCTGCGTCGCGAATGCGGTGAAGCTGTCGAGCATGTCGAGCACCATCGCCGGGCGCAGCATCGAGGTGGCGGCCTTTTCCACCTCGCCCAGCGATTGCTTGCCGTCACCGTCGCGCCAGGGGCCCCACATGTCGACCGGCATCCGGACCGAGCCATAGCGGAACTCCTTGCCCTCGGTCGCGACTGAGAAGACGTTGGGCACGAACAGCTCCGGCACGTTTTTCTCATAGTCGTCATGGACCTGGATGGCGGCGTCGAGCCAGCTTTGGCTGGACCGCACCGGCGTCTTGGCCTCGATCAGGACCAGCGGAATGCCGTTGACCAGCAGCACCAGATCGGCGCGCTTTTCGGTCTTGCCCGCCCGGATGGTGAACTGCTGGGTGATGACGAAGCTGTTATTCTCGATTTCATCGAAATCGATCAGGCGGATGGTGACGTGTTCGCCATTCGCGCCAAAGGGCATCGACCGTTCGCCCAGTGCCCAGGCGGAAAATTCCTCGTTCGCCTTCACCAGCCCGTCGGACCGCGCGCCCATGACGATGGCGCGCAGGCGGTAGAGCACGTCATCGGCCCGGCCGGTGTTGGTGGCGATATCGGGGTTCAGGCGGATAAGGGCGTCGCGCAGGTGCGGTTCGACCAGCACCTCTTGCGGCTGGCGGGGAAGGTCGGCGGGGGCGACGTAATGCCAACCGAGGCCCGCGATCCTGCCACCAATCCGCGCGAGGCCGATGGCGGGCTGCGCCGGGCGGGCCGAGGCCGCGCCCGCGAGAAGGTCGCGCAGATGGGCTTCGACGGTGTTGGACTCGTTGAAGGTCATGCACTCACCCCAGTTTCAGAAAAGACACCTTCACGAATCCTGATATGGGCATCCTGCGCATTCCGAAGCCTATTTGCAGCATTTGCTAAGGCATCGGCCAGAAGTGAAATCCGAGCGCAGATTTCATCTTGTTGTTCGACGGATGGGACTGGCACAGGGACAGGGTTTAGGTGCTTGTGATTTAGCTGCGGAACAGAAGTTGTGTCAGCAAAGCGCCAGAGCCCAATCCCTTTGTAGAACCACATCAGATATTCAGCGGACACCTTCTCAACTCGAGGCTCAAGCGCCATCAAGTTCGGATCCAAAGCCGCCGGGTGAGTTAGTATTCCGATCTTGTTCAGAAAGATTGATGCCCCGCGTTTGGGGAAAACGACCGTTCCGGGCTGAAACACTCGAATACCCGGATTTGCTTTGATCGAGAACTTCACCTCAGCATGCGCGAGCTTTCTATGGTCGCTGTTCCGGTTGAAGTCAGCGACTTTGAAAAAGAGCGTGTCACCAGCATCATCAGGAATGGGTTCTCCATTTCCGCTTCGCGTGTGGTAAATTCGTTCCCCTTTCTCTACCTGAAAGCGTCCTTTGTACCCCTGATTCATGGAGAAGCCACGAATCTCAATTGTCTCAAGGATAAGCGCATCGAGAAGAACTGCGGCTTGTCCGTGCAGCACATAAAGGTGGTCAAGGTTGGTTGCAGAAGCGCTCAGCGCCTCCACCAACCGCGCCTGCTCCTGGATCGGCGGCAGCAAGAACTCGAAGCTGGCGAGGCTGGTCCAGTTGGTGCGCGGCGACAGCGACCCCGCCGAGGTGCCGACGGCGTGATCGAAGAAGGCGTCGGTCTGGCACAGGAACGGCAGCAGTTCGGGCATCAACCGGTCATTCGCCGGTTCCAACACATAGATGTCGCCGGAACAGACCCCGTCGAAATCCGCCACCGCCACTTTGCGCTGATAGGCACGTCGCTTCCCGAACAGAACCTGCCCGGGCTTGAACAGCGTGGTGAAGGTCGTGCCATCGGCCACGTCGCCCCAGCGCCGGATGCGCAGGTCGCCGGGCTCGATATGCTCCAGCCCCACGACCCGTTCGATCCCGGCAGCCTCGGGGTCAGCCACACGCGCTTTCGACAGGCGGACCACGTCGCCGAAGGCCACGCGCGTCCACCCCGTCTTGGAAATCGGCCGCTCAAGCATCGGCGTCCTCCGCAGGCGTCAGGCCATCGAGCATGTCCACCAGCGCGTCCATGCCCGTCCAGAAGTCGCGCCCTTCCTCGTCAAACGCCGCCCAGGTTGCCGCCAGCGTGGCGCCGCCCGACACCGCCGCCTTGGGCCGTTTCACATAGCGGGCAATCGACAGGTTGCCGTCGGCCGCCAGCACATCGGCTACATCCGCCACCGCGGCGAAGCCGGGATCATCCGCAAAGGCGTGATAGGCCGACAGGATGCGCGCCTGATGCTCGGGCCGCAGAAAGCTTTGCGCCCGCTCGCGCGCAATCTCGGCCACGGCATCGATGAACAGGATGCGTCCCTTGCGCGCCTCGGGCTTCTGCGACCGGCAGATCACCACACAGGCCTCCATCGGTGAGTTGTAGAACAGGCCCGGCCCCAGCCCCAGCACGCATTCGACCCGGTCGGATTCGACCAGCCTGCGCCGCATCTCGGCCTCCTCGTTGCGGAACAGCACGCCATGCGGGAACAGGATCGCGCAGCGCCCGGTCTTGGGGTGCATCGACGACAGGATGTGCTGGAAGAAAGCGTAATCCGCCCGCCCCTGCGGCGGGGTGCCAAGGAAGTTGCGGCCCCAGGCATCCTGCTCCCACGCGCCGCGGTTCCATTTCTTGATGGAATAGGGCGGGTTGGCCAGGACCACGTCGAAGGTGCGCAGCCGGTCGCCCTGCACGAAGGCGGGCGTGGCCAGCGTGTTGCCGCTGGCGATGTGGAAATCGTCCACGCCATGGATGACCAGGTTCATCCGCGCGATGGCGGCGGTGATCGTGATCAGCTCCTGCCCGTAAAGGCCGGTTGTGCGGATGTCGCCCCCGCGCCGCTTCACCTCTGCGAGGCAGGAGATCAGCATGCCGCCGGTGCCGCAGGTCGGGTCATAGATGCTTTCGCCCGGCTGGGGCTCCAGCATCTGCGCCATCAGGTGAACAAGGGTGCGGTTGGTGTAGAACTCCTGCGCGGTGTGGCCGCTGTCGTCGGCGAACTTCTTGATCAGGTATTCGTAGCCGTTGCCAAGCTCGTCCTCGGGCACGGCGGCGAGGGTCAGGTCGTGCTTCGAGAAATGCTCGATCAGGTTCTTCAGCGTGCTGTCGGGTGTCTGGGCCTTGTCGGTCCAGTTCGCGTTGCCGAAGACGCCCTGAAGGCGGTCGGGGTTAGCAGCCTCGATCGCGAGGAAGGCCGACAGCAGCGCCCGGCCGACATCGCGGGGTGCGGCGCGCACGTCATTCCAATGCGCATCTTCGGGGATCACGAAGCGGTCGTTGGCCGTGTCGGTGGCGTAGCCCTCGTCGCCGGTTTCATCGAGGGCGTCCTGGTAATCCCCGTCCCAGACGTCGGACAGACGTTTGAAGAACAACAGCGGGAAGATGTACTGCTTGTAGTCGCTGGCATCGATTAGCCCGCGCAACAGCGTGGCGGCGCCCCAGAGATAGCTTTCGAGTTCACGTTGGGTCAGCCCGCTCATTGCAGCCACCCCCCTTCGACCAGCACCTTGCGCAGGTGATCCTCGGCCGCCCGAGCGTCGGCCAGCGCTGTCTTGAACGCCTCGACGGCTTCGGGGAGCGGCGGAATGTCCTGGCCGATGGGCGGCAGGACGTAGCGCGAGATATTCAGCGTCCAGCCTTCCTTCTTGATCTCGTCCAGCGTCGCCACCTTGGCACGATCCTCGACATCCTCGAATGCGCGGTACCAGGCGACGATCTGGTCGCTGTGCTCCTGATCGAGGAAGTTCTGCGCCCGGCCTTTGCGGAACAGGCTTGAGGCGTCGATGATCAATACCTTGTTCTTGCGCGCTTCGGGCTTCTTGCGGCGCAGGATGACGACACACCCAGCCAGCTGCGTCCCGTAGAACAGGTTCGGCGCCAGGCCGATGACCGCCTCGACCATGTCTATTTCCAGCAGGGCCTGACGGATCGAACCTTCGGCCGACTTCCGGAACAGCGCGCCTTGCGGCAGTACGACGGCCATGCGGCTGTTTCCGGTCAGCGCCATGGATGCGATCATGTGCTGGACGAAGGCGTAGTCGCCATAGCTTTCGGGCGGGATCCCGTAATGGGCCCGGCTCCAGGGGTCGGCCTCCCACAGGTCACGCCCCCATTCCTTCAGCGAGAACGGCGGGTTCGCGATGACACAGTCGAAGGTGGCGAGGCCACCCGTGCTGGAGTCCGTGAAGGCCGGATTCCGCAACGTGTCCTCACGGGCCACCTGGAAGTCCTCGATCCCGTGCAGGACAAGGTTCATCCGGGCGATCGCGGCCGTGGTCAGGTTCTTCTCCTGGCCGTAGATCTTGCCGTAGAAGGTGCGCGGATCGCCGCCCTTGCGCATCACATGCTCGATAGCCCCGAGCAGCATACCGCCCGTGCCGCAGGCGGGGTCGTAGATGCTTTCACTTTCCTTGGGGTCGAGGATTTCGACCATCATGCGCACGACGCTACGCGGCGTGTAGAACTCGCCCGCCTTGTTGCGGCGGGTGACGTCGGCAAACTTGCCCACCAAATATTCGTAGGCGTCGCCCAGCACGTCGGTGCTGACGGTGGTGTTGCCGAGCCCGATCTCAGAGAACCCCTCTATCAGATCCTTCAGCAACTCGTCGGAGAACTTCTCCTTGTTGCCCCAGTCCGCCGAACCGAATACGCGGAACAGCGTGTCCGGATTGGCCCGCTCGATCTCCTGCATGGCCTTCTGGAGTGCCGCGCCGACGTTGGCCGGAACTTCTCTGATGTCGTTCCAGTGACAGCCTTCAGGCAGCACGAAACGGTGCACCTCCGGAAACAGGGAGGGGTCCGCTTCGCCATAGATCTCCCGAGCCTCAGCCGTCTCTTCGTCCCAGACGTCGGAGATGCGCTTGAAGAACAGCAAAGGAAGAATGTAACCCTTCCAATCCGTCCGATCGACAGCGGAGCCGCGAAGAGTATTCGCGGCGTCCCACATCGCAGATTTCAATTGCAGACCATTGTTCAACGAATCGTTCATTCTTCACTCTGAGCGCCACCGGGGGCTTTGGGGGCTGCGCCGGCCTCGACCGCCTTCAGCCGTTCATATTCCTCGACGGCCAACACGACGACGACAGTCCGCCCGTGCTTGGCCACCGCCACCGGCTCGGCTCGGGCGAGATCGATCAACCGTCCGAAGCCGTACTTCGCGTCTTTCGCGCTCAGGGTCTGCATTCCGACTCCCCGCCTATGCCTTCATCACTTTTGGCCAATTTGGCCCAATGAAGCAATAGCAGCAGTGGCGTGAGATTGTGCAGCGAGGTGATCAGGTGCCGGAGAAGATGTTCTTCTGCTCGATCCAGCTGATCGGGAACGGGTCCATAAGTCGCGCAAGCTTAACGGCATTGCCCTGTCGTCCGTCGAGAACCGCCTCAATGATGCCAGGCTCAAGCTGCGTCAGGCGCAGGATGCGCGTCATATAGGACGTCGCGATCCCCTCCCGTTCGGCCAGTTCGGCGATGGTAGCGAACTCACCCGACTCGAGCATCCGCTTCCAGCGGAAGGCGCGGGCCAGCGCCTTGACCAGCGTGTTGTCCGCCTTGCGGTCTGGACGGAAACCATCGGGCAGTTGCATTTCCTTGCGCCCGCCGCGCTTCACGACGCGGAACGGCACGTGGAGCGTCACCGTCTCGGGGATCGGCGACGCGCGGGTCACGCCGCTTCTCCGACGCCCCCAGCCAGCATCTCGCGAGCGAGGCTGCTGAGTCCGTCGACGCGGAGCCCGACGTTGAGCCCGTCCGTGCCTATGTCGACACGCTCGACCAACAGCGCCACAATGCGTGCCTGTTCCGCGGGGAAGAGTTCGTCCCAAAGCGGGTCGATCTGCTGCAGGGCCGCGCGGGCGTCGGCCTCGGAGATGTCGTCGGCGTGGGCACGTGCCGCCTTCCACGTCCCCGCAACGATCTCGGGCTGGCGGAGCACGGCGCGGAGTTGGTCTATGACAGCGCACCCGATCGCGCCCGCGGGCACGCGGCCGACCGGACACGCACCAGCACCATGCTTCAGCACGGTCTGGCTGACGTAGTAACGGTACAGCCGCCCGCCCTTGTGGGTGTGCGTCGGCGAGAAGGCGGCGCCATCGGGACCGAACAGCAGCCCCTTCAGCAGCGCGGGCGTGTCTGATCTCGTCCGGGCGGCACGCTTGCGCGGGCTCTCCCGCAGGATGGCATGGACACGGTCCCACGTCTCGCGATCGATGATGGCGTCGTGCTCGCCGGGATAGCTCTCGCCTTTGTGGACCGCCTCGCCGAGGTAGGCACGGTTGTTCAGCAAGCGATAGAGGTACTTCTTGTCGATCCGGTTGCCACGCGGCGTGCGGATGCCGCGCTTCGCGACCTCGCGCGCCAGTTCTGTGCAGGACCCAATCTCGAGGAAGTGGGCGAAGATCCAACGCACATGCGTGGCGGCCTCGTCGTCGACCACCAGTTTCCGGTTCTCGACGCGGTAGCCGAAGGGCGGCACGCCACCCATCCACATGCCCTTCCTGCGGCTGGCGGCGACCTTGTCGCGGATACGCTCGGCTGTCACCTCGCGTTCGAACTGGGCGAAGGACAGCAGGATGTTCAGCGTCAGCCGCCCCATGGACGTGGTCGTGTTGAATTGCTGGGTGACGGAGACGAAGGTCACGCCATGCTGATCAAAAACCTCGACCAGCTTGGCGAAGTCCGCCAGCGAACGGCTGAGCCGATCGATCTTGTAGACAACGATCACGTCGACCAAACCGTCCTCAACATCTTGCATAAGGCGCTTCAGGCCGGGCCGCTCCAGCGTGCCGCCGGAAATGCCGCCATCGTCATATTGGTCGCGGACCAGCACCCAACCCTCTGATTTCTGGCTGGCAATGTAAGCCTCGCAGGCTTCGCGCTGCGCATGCAGGCTGTTGAACTCCTGCTCTAGCCCGGCCTCATTGCTTTTGCGTGTGTAGATGGCACAGCGCAGTTTCCGCGTGATGGGTTTGGTCATGTCTGCCTCCGTGATTTCAGGCCGAAGAACACCCAGCCGTTCCAGCGTGTGCCGGTGATGGCGCGCGCGATGGCGGATAGCGACTTGTAAGGCCGCCCCTGCCATTCGAACCCGTCCACGGTGACCGTGACGACGTGCTCAACGCCCTGCCATTCACGAAGCAACCGCGTGCCTGCAATCGGGTGGAAATCTGCACGGATACGGCTTTTCTTGCGGTCACCGCCGTCGAGTTCCTCACCCAGCCGTTCCAACCGCCGGATCGTCTCCGGCTTGAGCCCGCCATAGGCGAGTTCCTGGATGCGGTACGCCAGCCGGCTTTCGAGGTAGCGCCGGTTGAAGGGTGGCGGTTCGCTGTCGAACAGCTCGCGCCATTGATCTTTCAGCTCCTTGGTGGGGGTGGATTTCAGCGCGGCGAGGCGCGCGGGGATAGGATCGTGGTTTGTCATGCGGTTCTCCGGTGAGTCGGAGTTGCATGAACGCTCTGGTTGGCTGAGTTGTGTAGCGAACTTTCTCCATATGGCTCAGAGAGTTGGGGTATTTCGCGCTGGTGCAGACGGATCAGGCCGAGGGCCAGAAGGGCGCAGAGTTCAGCTCTGCGCTCGTTGGGCGACATCAAGTCAGCGGGCAGGGGATTGGGGCGTTTCATGGGGGCTTCGGAGCAGTCTTCTCCCTGAGCCTCTACTCATCATTGTCGGAAAGCGTCCCATCCGATCCCACGCAGATTGAAAATTCGCCAAAAAGAACGTATCAAGAACGCTGATTTTGCAGGAAAGGGGATTCGTGGTGGCCGGTAATTTGAAGAAGTTTGTGAACCCCCGGTTTATCAAGACCATTGATCTCGCCCTGATGAAGCCACTGCTGGCGCGGCATGAGGGCAAGTACAGAGGCTTTTCCGTCGACCTGCTGGACCAAGAGGAGGACGCCGCCCGCGAGGCGCTGCAGGTGCTGCTGACCGGTGCCGAGGACAGCTACCCCGAGGGGCTGCGAGGTGATTTGCACCGGATCGCGGAACTGGGCGATGCCCGCGGCCTCGAGATCATCCAAGCGCAGGCTGCCCGTCAGGGCGTCGACCTGTTCCCCGACATGAAGACCGGTGACGAGGACGCGCCGAATAAGGCGCATGATCCCAAGCACATCGCCGTCCGCGTGTATTTAGAGCATCCCGACCTGTTTGATGCGGCTGCTGACCATATGGCGATGCTCACGGCCGACCGCCTTCACGAATATGCAGGGCGGGAACGGGGCGTTGCGATCGACCTGACGGAGGAGAAGGTCGAGGCATTCCGGACGGCCGTTGCCGCGCTCTTCCGTGACGCGTTTCTCGGGGATTACTGCCGGGTGGGGGACTACGACGACGATGACGAGATCAACCTCGTGGTAAGCCACGGCTCTATGGTGTCGACTATGCCGGTCGTTGAGGGCCAGGTCGAACGGGTCATCAGCGTGCGACAGATATCCCATGCGGTGCTGCGATACTCCGAGAACACCGGCATGCTGCGACTGGCCCGCATCCGGAAGGGCCATCAGCCCGAGGTCGCGGAACTCTTCGCCTCGATCATACTTGGCAGGCCCGGCTTCTTTGACGGCGACGCTGCGCAGGACCTCTATACCCTGCTCCCCGTCGAACTGGCCGGACCGGGTTTCGCCTTCGATACCGCCTACGATCCACTGATCGACAAAGTGCTGATCATCGAGGCGGCTGCCGACTTGATGGCGCCCGGCAAGAAGGGGTATTCCCGTGTCGTGCGCACATTGCGGTCGCGGGATCTCGGCGGAGACGCGCTCCAGCATTTCGGCAGCACGCCGGTCTCGTTCGGTGGTGCCTGGCGGCTGGGCGAGCTCGTGTTCCGGGTCCTGTTCAAGGGCGACGGCAAGCGCCAGCCGCAGGTCACGGTCAAGCTGCGGCCCCCGGGCGTCGTGCAGTTCCGCCGCACCCAGCATGAGGTGCGGGTGATGAAGCTGATCGAACGGAACGGGCTGATGAATGACCGAGACGATTTTGAGGTTGTTGACGCGGCTGAGTGAGGCTGGTGACGACGCAATCCTGCCCGGCCAGCTTGCGGCGCCATACTTCGGCCCGGTCTTCGACCGATTACTTGCGAAACGTGTCCTCGTCGAACAGGCGCCACTTACCGATTGGGACGTCTGCGACGCCTGTGAGTGCGGGCTCCCGTGTCGGTCGATCCGGAAAGCCGGTGATGCATTTCGGGCCGAGTGCCCCCTGGACCGCCGAAACGACGTCGATCTCACTGAGGATGATTTGCGCGTGTTCCACATCGGCGCTGAGGGGTTGGCATCAGTGATAGGCGCCGCAGCCGGGTTCGCTGCAGGCCCGAAGCGCCCTGCGGAGAATGTCTGGCGGCTCGGCGATACGCCATTGGGGCGCGCAGTGTATCTCGCATTGGAGCCCGCAGCCTTGTCTGGCGACGGCATCATTGCATCCTTGCGCCAGTCCGCGCGGGGTTCGGACATCACGATCCTCGCACCGGCGTTGCCAGCGGAGACTGCCCGGCGACATCATGATGCGGGCTTTCATCTCATCGCAACCCTTGAGGTGCTGACGCCTGCCACAAATGGCCTTGGCGCCAGGATCGACATCGCGGCTCTGGCACCGGTCCCGCTGGCGCCCGTGCTTCGTGTGCGAAAGGCAACGGCCGAGGTTCAATGGAATGGTCGCTCCGTCATTCTGTCGCGTCAGATTTTCCCCGTGTTCGAACGTTTACTCGAAAAGGCGCAGTCGCGCGACCACGTCGCCTCTGGACCATATTTAGAAGGCACGACGGCGCGCGAGGCCAAGGATCTGATCCGTGAGCTGCGTGACGCTTTAAAGGCTGCCGGGTTTACCGATGCCGAGAGCAAGACCCTGATCGTGACGGTGCGCAACTGGGGTTATCGGCTCGGCGTGCAAGCATCAGATATCGTGGTCGACGGTTGAAAACGTAACCGGCTGCGTCTCACGCGCGTCCTTCCTTGCGTCCGCTTTCGTCAGTTGGAGTCGGGTCGGTTCAGCTCGCATTTAGCCGATAATTTCCATTCGCTCTCGCAATGCCGCCGCCAGCTTCGCTGCTCCATCGATCCCGGCGATGACCGGCTTGAGGTTCAGACCATGATATTGGCCGTATTCCTCACGCACGGCATCAGCCACCGAGAGTTTCCACGAGGTAGGATCGATCATGATGGCGCCAGCGTCGAAGAGCCTGTGCAAGTCGGCGCGAAGAGGGATGCCATTCCATCCTTCATCGCCGCCGCTGCTGGACACAGGCAGAACGTGTGCGGCTTCCAACGCCATTAGTGTCTCGCATCCTGTCACGACACAGCGCGCGCCAAACATTTCAAAGACGGCGCGGCGAAACCGGGCTTGGCCTGGGCGTTCCCAAACTTCGGCGAGGCGACGCTGTCGCTCAGTCGCGTTTTCCGCCTCGTCCTCGGGGCTGTCGATCAACTGGAACCCCAAATTCTCGAAGTATTTCCTGAAATCATTCGTGCTGGGATTATCGGTCATAGGGTTGCCGGCAATCTCGTTTGCCAGACGTCCTAGCGGTTTTACCGGGTAGGCCGCGCCTTCGTGCATCAGAAAACCCGTGCTCGACCGGCGCTTCTGTCCGTTTGGCTTGGGATAGCTTTCATATAGCCATTCCTGCCCTTTGGTCTTTGCCAAACCGATCGCTTCCGTGGCGTGCTCCCGGTCAAAAATTAGGTCCGCCATCGTCGAGCACGCCTCCGTCGCTGTGAACGATCATGGAATTTATCACGGTACTCTCAAGTCGCACAATCATCAACAGCTCGCGATCGAAGCACAGTATTCACCGCGGTGATCCAACATCAACAGCAGATCGCATGAGCGCGTTATCTATGCGTGATTTTGCGCTTTTTAGTTTTAGCGGCCGCTATGTAGTTTGCCGCGGCAATTCTATTCTCACCGGGCTAACAAAAACAGTGCGGCCCACCAAACCCCCACTTTATTCCCACCCCATTCCCACCTGCGCACCGACCGTATCCGGCATCTTGGGCTCATCAGAAACGATGACCGAGGTGCACAGCGATGCAGATCGAAATTTCTCCCGACGACATTGAAACCGTCATCCGTGAGGCCGATGCGGCGGCGCAAAGGCTGCGGCGAAAGCTATGTCTGCCGGTCTACGAGCGCGAGGATCTGGGCCAGGACCTTCTGGTCGATCTTTTGCGCCGCTTGCCCGGTTACGACCCCGCGCGCGGCAGCATTGGCGCCTTCGCCAACATCGTCCTGCGCAACCAGTCTTCACGGATCGCGATGCGGTACCATCGGCAGCGCCGTGCACAGGGTGGGCCGCTGCTTTCGCTCGATGTGCCGCTGTCCGGAGCTCGCGAGCCGGTCGGTGACACGCTGACTGAGGATGATGGGCTTTCCGCCTGGCACGGCCAGACCTGCTGCGCTGTTGCTGTCACCGAACTTCAACATGCCCTGCAGTCAGCGCTCGCGCAGCTGCCGGCCGAGGATCGCCGTTTCTGCGCGGCGCTGGCGCATCGCCCCGTCACGGCGCTCGCGGCCGAGGGTTTCGGCAGCCGATCCGCGCTCTACCGCCGCGTTTCCGATCTCCGTCACGTCCTCACCGCCTACGGGCTCGGTCCCGCCTGGGACGATCTCGCCGTGGTGTGAGTAGAGGCAAAAGGAGGAGATCGTTTTCATGGCCAACAACCCCTTTATTACGGTCCGCGCCAGCCGACCGCTGTCAGAAATCGAGTTCTGTGCTTGGGTGGCGCAGGCCATACCAGGCGACCGTCTGGAATATCACCGCGGCTATCTCGCGGTGGATGCCGACAAGGTCACGTCAGATTTGGACCCGAATGCCCGCACGGAGCTGGCGTGTCTACGCGACCGTGCCTTCTGGAGCGAAACGGCGGGCCTCGTTCACCTCGTCCAGCAACGGCTGGGGCTAGACCGCTTTGCCTATCTGGCCATCGCCCGACCCAAGACATCCCGCACGGCAAGAGCTGTCGCGCAGCTGGCGGAAGCTGCCTGACCCATACCCCCCAGAAAGGAGACCCAATGACCTATCCTCAAAACATCCCGAGCGCGGATGACATGCTCAAGATGCCGATGGGCGAGTTGGCGCAGATGCCGGTCGCGTTGCTGGCCGCCCTTCAAGGCGAACTTGACCATGCCGGCAAGCAGCTGAAGGCCGCCACCGCGCGCTTCAACACAGCCCTTGAGGTCCGCTACGCCACGCGCGCCGCGGAGGCCCGTCGTGCCTGTGGCAAGGACACCGGTACGGTTCGACTTGTTGATGGCGATTATACGGTGGTGGCTGATCTGCCCAAGCGCATCGAGTGGGATCAGGAGAAGCTGGCGCAGATTGCACGGAGCATCTCCGACAGCGGTGACGATCCGGCCGAATTCATCGACACCAAGCTGACCGTCTCGGAGCGCAAATACACTGCGCTGCCCGAGGCCTGGCGCAAGGGGTTCGAGCCCGCGCGAACGGTCGGCTCCGGTAAGGCCAGCTTCAAACTCGAGCCGGTCAAAGCACCCTGAATACGGCGGTGGGGACGCCCTGACCGAAAGGCAGGGCAGGCTCCCCTTCGGCGCCCGGTCACCCCCTGCCGCCGTTGATTTTTCACCCAACCAAAGGAGCGCGCCATGGCATTGCGCATCATCACCGCTGACGAACGATTGTCGGCATCCGAAAACAAGACTTCGCTGGCGGTATTCGGCCCGCCGGGCGTGGGGAAAACCACGCTGATCAAGACGCTGCCCGCAGACAAGGCGGTGTGTTTCGATCTCGAGGCTGGCATGAAATCCGTTCAGGACTGGCGCGGGCCCAGCATCCCGATCCGCAGCTTTCCCGATTTTCGGGATCTTGTGATCCTGATCGGAGGCCCGGATCCAGCGCAGCACCCAGGCAGTTATTATGGTCTGGAATATCACGCCCATGTGCAGCGCGAATATGCCGAAAGCAGGCTGGAAGCCTTTCTCAAAGACCGCTCGATCATTTTCGTTGACAGCATCACCGATCTGACACGTCAGGCGATGGCCTATGCCAAACAGCAGCCGGAGGCGTTTTCGGACCGCACGGGCAAGCCGGATGTGCGCGGTGCTTACGGTCTTTTGGGCCGCGAGGTGATTCAGGCTCTCAAGCACCTGCAACATGCGCGCGGCAAGACCGTCATATTTGTCGGCGTCCTGGAAAAGGTCACCGATGAGTACGGAGCGTCGTCCTGGGTGCCGCAAATGGAAGGCACCAAAGCGGGCCGTGAATTACCGGGCATCGTCGATCAGGTCATCTCCATGCAGCTTTTTGGCAAGGATGTGGACGACGCGTGGACGCTCGATGTGACATCCACGGACCGTCGCCTTGTATGTAAATCCGGCAATCCTTGGGGCCTTCCGGCCAAGGATCGCTCGGGCCGCCTCGACATGACCGAGCCGCCGGACCTCGCAGCGCTGCTGGCCAAGATTGACGGCCGCTCGGCATCGACCCCTCCCACTTCATCCCCAGTCTGAACAGAAAAGGACATATCCCATGAGTTTTGATTTGAATGACGCGGGCCCACAAATGGCCCCGATGGGCGAGCTGATCCCCGATGGCACGTTTGCCAAGGTGATGATGAAACTCCGCCCCGGTGGAGCAAATGGCGCCAGTGAAATGGATGCAGGGCTGCTGAAAGCCTCGCCGCACAGCGATGCGAAGATGCTCGACTGTGAATTTACCGTGACCGAGGGCCCCTATGCTCGGCGCAAGTTCTGGCAGAACTTCACAGTTGCGGGCGGCAAGCTCGACGAAAAGGGCCAATCGAAGGGCTGGAACATCTCGAAAAGCACGTTCCGGGCGATGATCGACAGTGCACTTGGCCTCAAACCTGATGATTTGAGCGAGTCGGCTCGTTCCAAGCGAGTGATCGCCGGGCTCAAGCAGCTTGACGGCATCACATTTGCTGCGCGGATCATGGTTGAGGCCCCGGACAACCCGAACTACCGCGACAGCAACAAGATCGCGAACGTGGTGCTGCCAAATGAGCCGGCCTACGCCGCGATCATGCGGGGGGAAATCGTCCCTCCTGAGCCGGTAAATGCGCCGCCGCGTAAATCATTGGCGGCGGTGCCGGCAGCTTGGAACGCACAAGCGCCTGCCCAGACGGGCTGGTCCAACGCGCCACAGCAGGCCCCGGCCGCGCAAGCGCAGCCTGGCGCGCCCACATCGGCGGCAACACGCGGTGGCGCTCCGGCCTGGCTGAACAGCTGAGCCCATGACCCCGGATGAATGGCAGGCGCATGTCACGCGCGAAGCGGCAAAGGATATCGGTAAATGGCTCGAGGCCCGCGGAAGACTGGACCGGCCCATCGCAAGCCTGCGGCTCACGGATCTCGACGCCATGGCCTCGGTGGCCATCAGCCGTTTCGTCGTCCTGGCTTCCGTCAAGATACGGGAGAAACCGGCGGCGCATCCGGAGCTCGAAAACTTGCTGATGGGGTGAGTGGCGTCACGGAAACCCTCCGAGGGAGGGTTTCAGCCGCGAACGTGCGGAGCCCAGACATCTGCGCGCTTTGCAGCCGAGAAGCCCGGGGCTTCGGTTTCTGCCTGCGCCTTAAGTGGTCGCAGTTCCCGTTCCACAAATTCTGTTCGCGCCGGTGCCAAGATATCGGCGCGGACCTCGCCAAGAGGAGACAAGGAATGATCGATAAAACTGCCCGCGAGGCACAGGCCATCCGCGATGCCCGCAAGGATTTTGCGGAAGCATTGACGGCGCTTGGTCTGATGGCCCCGTTTTTTGACCGCACCGCGGCCGAGATTGACCAGCTGATTGAGGCAGCGGTCACCGGCTACATCGACAGCATGCAGACCCAAGGCGCACAGCCGGAACGCGATGGTCACCTGCCTGAAGACCCTATTCCATTTTGAGGTATTCCCCATGATTGATCTGAACCATGGGTCTGGCGTGCACTACACGACATCGCGCCCCACGCCCGACATCACCACGGCTCTCAGCGATGTGATCGATATCGGCCTTGGCGCCCGACAGCGCAGCGAGCGTCCGCGTCGCTATGTCAGCTCTTCTGGCCTTGGCCGCGCCTGCATGCGGCAGATTCAGTATGATTATCTGGCCGTGCCCAAAGACGAAGGTCAGGACTTCGCGCCCAAAACCCTACGTATTTTTGAGGCGGGCCATCGCGGCGAGGAGATGGTGGCCAGCTGGATGCGCCTTGCGGGGTTTGATCTGCGCACCGAGCGTGACGATGGACGACAGTTTGGCTTCACGGTCTTGGGCGGGAGATTCAAGGGCCATATTGACGGCTGTATCGTCAGCGGCCCGGTCGCGATGTCCTATCCCGCACTTTGGGAAACCAAGGCGCTCGGGGTGTCGAGTTGGAAGGACACGGTCAAACGCGGGGTTGTCGTTTCAAAGCCTGTCTACGCGGCGCAGATCGCGCTCTACCAGGCCTATCTGGACCTGCCCAATCCGGCGCTCTTCACCGCGCTCAATCGCGACACGATGGAAATCTACGCGGAACTGGTGCCGTTCGATGTGGTGCTTGCCCAGCAGATGAGCGATCGCGCTGTCGCTGTGGTACAGGCATCGGATGCACAGGAAGTGCTACCGCGCGAGGTGGCTGAGCCTACCTCCGTGGTCTGCAAAGGGGGTATGGCTGCGGGCCATTGGCATCCACCCTGTGCCTGGGCGCAGCGGTGCTGGAGGGCAAAGTCATGATCCCCTATGGCTATGAGTTCAAACGGTTGGCATCGCAACTGCGCCTCAAATCCACCTATGGCTTCTTCCTGGAGGGTCTTGAGGCAGCACCGGTTTATTATTTCGCTGATCAGGCTGCATTTGACAGTGATGAGCTTGAGGCTCTCGGTCGGCTGATTAGTCCGTCCTGAACAACGCCCAAGCTGTTGATAATGAATGAATAAACTGTGATTCCTGTAGCCATTTCCCGCAGGGTTTTGTATTATTGCATTGAAAACCCTGCAATTTGGTCTTGCCATGAAGCACCGTAGTCG
>NZ_JAEPMO010000123.1 GCF_017643905.1 Marivita sp. | reverse complement strand
TCCCGCGTGTAGGTGTCAAGGATCGGGTCTTCGACATCCAGCGTCGCGCTCACAGCGGTGCTGATGGCGGCGCATTCGTCGACTTCAATTCCGCCTTCGGGGCGCTCGGCCATGATTTGCAACGTGGGCGACTTGCCGCTCATCAAACGGATGCGCACCAGTTCGAACCCCATGTCCTCGATGACAGGGGAAACGATCTCGGCCAGACGTCGGTCCATCGCGGCTTTGGCGATCAGGTCAGACATTGTCTCGTAGGTCTCCAGACACAAAAAAACGGGCGCGCGGCCCGTTGAAGAATTCGGTGGGTGCCGACTTTCGTCAACACGCCGCTGTTGAGCTGCATATACGGAGTGTGATCCGAGTCTGCAAGGCCTTTCGTGCGTTGCCTTCAGGACGGTGTCAGCCCGGCTCAGTAATCCCGTTCAAAGAAGATCCCGAGCGACGAATTCCCGGTATTGTCCACGCTTCCGCGTGCGGTGATGTCGGATGTCACATCAAGGTTCAGATTGATCTCGGCCCGTCCACCGCTTTCCACAACCACGTCGGAATAGACATTGTCGGAAATGTATTTGCCAGCCCGCACCGCGGTTCCGCCATCCTCGGTCTGGCTGACATCCAGATCGTCCAGCCCGAATCCGTCCCGCAGCCTCGACAGGATGCCGATCCCGCGACGCCCCGCCAAGGTGGCAACCGCATTGGCCAGTTCCAGAGCCTGCAAAGCCGACAGGTTCGACAGATTGCGCCCAAACAAAAGCTGCGCCAGCACTTCGTCTTCCGGCAGTTCCGGTGTCGACGAGAACGAGATGTCCGGCGACGACGCAGGCCCGTCCAGAATGACTCGCACGGTGATCCCGTTTGCGTTTGTCGCCGCAACAAAGCGCAGAACCGGGTTGAAACTGCCGCTCAATTGAATGCGGCCTTCGTCAAGTGTGAACCGCTGGTTCAGAATATCCAGCCGCCCGCGCACCAATTCGAACCCGCCTTGCGGAATGATGTCCGATGTCGGCCCGGTCAGCCGCAATTGCCCCGCCAATTCCGCATCTAGCCCGCGTCCGCGCACGAACACCTGTCCCGGTGCGGTCAGCGTCAGGTCCAGCCGCGTGCTCGACGGTCCTCGCTGCTCGGCGGTGGCTGTCTCCTGCGCCAATGAGATCCCGGCCCGGTCCAGCGTCCGCATCACCGGGCGTGTCGCCCCCAGATGCTCGATGGGCGGTATGTCAGACAGCGCCGACACACCGGTCGAAGGCACCTGGATTTCGGTCTCGTTCAGCCGCAGATCGCCGCTCACCAGAAGGTTCCGCCCAATCGGTCCGTTCAGAGAAACGGTACCATCGATGCTCGTGTCGTAAAGATCGGGGTCGCGGATGCCAAACCGGTTGAGCGTCGCGGTGATGGCCGCATCGAACGTGCTCAACCCCAGCCGTCCCGCGACGTCCACCGATCCACCATGGTTGCCCTGCCCTGTCAGCCCCAATTGCGCCGCGCCATTCCCAAGCTGGATCTGCCCCGTGATCGGCGACAGCACGATCCCCAGCGTTGGCGCGCTGAATTCCGCGTCTGCGGGTGTGATCGTGCCCGACAAGCTGGACAGGGCCAGTGGGCCGGACATCTGCAAATTCAGATCGGCACGTCCGTTCAGACGTCTTGGCGCGATAAACACATTGGCAAGGCCCAGTGGCGCAGAACCCGCAATGCTCAGATTGGCCTGATTGGCCGAACCTACACGCCCATCAACGGCCAATGTGGTGCCCCCCGGACCAGCCAGATCGACATCCACGAGATACCCGCCATTTTGCTGGCCAACGGTCCCGTCAACCACCAGCGCACCCTGAAAATCCGGCGCGATCAGCCCGACATTCGCCAGCCGCGCGTCGATCTGCAAACCGCTCAAGGGCCCGCTGACCCGCGCGTTGATCTCGGGGTTCTGCACATCCGCCGACACCTGTTGTAAGGCGCCATTCGCGCCCGTCGCGCCAACCTCGAACCGTGTCACGCCAGCCAGAAGGCGATCCACGATATCGTTTCCGATGCCCAGCCCAGCCCCTTCGCCGCGCGCGGTCACATCATACGCGCCGCCATCTGCATAGGTGCCGGTCACGTCAATCGTCGCCCGCCCGCGCAGGGATTGCCCGGCAAGCCCCGACAGCGGCGCAAGACTGTCCGCGAGCAATGATACGGCAAACTGTGCATTTGGCGCGCTCAGCGTCTGGGTCACCATCGCCGATCCGGTGGCATCAATCGCCCCGGTGCTCAGGCTGAACGCCTGCACCGTCAGGCGCTCGGTCGCCTGTTCCCACTCAAGCCGGGTTGTCACGGTCGGGGTGCGCCCCACTGCCTGCGCAAACCGCGCATCGCTCAATTGCAGCGCTGTGCCCGCCAGCCGCAAATCACCCCCGGCGGACACCAGACCACCGGACTCCGTCTGTCTGATCGCGCCTTCGCCGGTCAGTGCCAGCGCGTCTGCCGACCCTTGCGGCGTATCCAGATCGCGCACCGCAACATCCGCTGTCCATCGGCCATTCGGCCCGCCGGTTGCCGCCAGATCAACCGTCCCCGACTCCAACGTCAGCCCACCCGCAAACGGCAGCCGCACCGCGGCACTCTGGTTCGACAGATCCGCCGTCACCTCCAGATTGCGCAGGGTTGTTCCGGCAAGGATGACCCGCCCGTTCAGCTTGGCCGATCCCGCGGCTTCGCCGGGATAAACCCGGTCCAGATTGCGCAGCGTGCCGTCAAACCGCATCGAGGTATCCTGGCTGGTGATCTTGCCGTTCGCCTCGAAATCGATCGCCGGCTTCACCACTCGCACCGACCGAAGTGTCGTGCCGGTTTCATCCCGCCGCGCGTCGACCCGAACCGATCCAACCCCGGCCAAAAGCCGGTCCACCATGTCCTCACCGACGGACAGATCAAGCGTTGTGCCATCGACCGCCAAGTCGAAGATGCCGGAAATCGGCCCGACCCGACCGTCGACAGCCACTTCGACACGCCCCGCCAGATCTCGCCCGGCCAAGGCGGAGAACCGCGTGATATTCTCGGCCACCAACCGCATATCAAGGCTCAACGGCATCACCTCGCTGAAACTCCAGCTTGCGGTTCCGTTCAGCCCGTAATTTTCACCGTTGACCTCAAGCCCGGTCAACCGCACAGGCTGACCGCTGCGGTAGTCCACGCGCGCACCCCCGGTCAGGTCGGTGCCCACCGCCTCGGCCAAAGCCGGATCGGTCAGCGTCAGTGTGTCGGCGATAAAGGTCAGGTCCAGACCGAACTCCCCGCCCTGCTGCGCAAAGCTTTGCCGGTCGATCTGCCCGCGCCCGGTGATCGTGACCGTGTCCAGTGTTGCATCCGGGCTTTCAAAAGCCTCAAGCCGTGCATCGAAGGTCAGATCGCCATCCAGCGCCGCATCAAAAGTGACCGACCCAACCCGCGTGTCGCCCCCGCCAAACGGCAGAACCACAGGCCCGCCGTTCGGATTGGCGATCCGCCCCTCCGCATCCAGCGCTTCAAGCCATCCGCTCGCGGAAATCACGGCGCTCCCGGTCAAGGACAGCGCATCCGCCGTCAGCGCAAATTCCGGCAGATCCGTCCGGCCCGACGCGTCCCGCATCACCCGCGCCTGCAAGCCGATATCGGTGCCAAAGAATGCGCGGGTTTCCTCGGTAAGCAGCGGTGTCGGATCCCCTCCAATGTCGACCACCACATCCAACGTGCCCGTTTCTTCCGGCGCTAGGATTTCCACTCTCCCGGTGATCCGCGGCTGACCGTCTGTCGCCAGCGCAATATCGGCGGCAAAATCGTCAACCAACCCCTCGCCCTGAACCGTCAACGCCACCGATGGCGCACCCGGAATGCCCAGCAGCGTGGCGGCAAGCCCGCCCGCCGCCTCTTCGGCAGTCAGATCAACGGCCAGTTGCCGCGACGACGGATCATAGCTCGCCGCCAGCGCAATCTGCGACTGCTTGCCATCGACGCGTTCCAGGTTGAGATCAAAATCCGCCCCACCATCGGCCAGCTCGGCCGCCCCGGTGATCGTGAATTCAGCCGCCTCTCCCAAAAGCGGCGCACCCAGTTGCAAAGATCCCACCTCGAACCGCGCGATCCGCACTTCGACCGGCAAATCCGGAATACGGAACGGTTCCGCCTCGGCGCTGGGTAATTCCTCCCCGGCATCCGGCGCACGCGACACGACGACACTCTGAGCGGTAAATGACGTGACATCCACAATGCCTCGCAGCAACGCGGCCCGCCGCCAGTCCAGCACGATGTTTTCGGCCCGGAACCACTCGCCCTGATCGTCCGCGATCACCAGCGACGCAATCGTCGCCTCGCTCGACAACGCGCCCTCAAATCCCCGGATGCGCACATCTCGTCCCGCCCCCGACAGCGCGTCCTGCAACAGCCCGGCCAAATAACCGGGATCGTCATCGCTGTTCTGTGCAAAGCTGACCAGCGGCCAGAACAGAAACACGAGGAGGGTCGCGAAAAAACGCATATCAGAACGCCTGACCAATGCCGATGTAGATCTCGTAATCCTTGCCTGCACCGTCCCCGGTCACCGGTGTCGCGATATCCACGCGAATAGGACCGATCCCCGTGTTGTAGCGCAGGCCTATGCCAGCCCCCGCATGCCAATCGCTATCTCCGGCAAAGCCGCTGTCTTCGGTGATCATGCCCGCGTCGTAAAACCCGACCAGCCCGATATTGTCGCGCACCATGGCGCGCAATTCGGCAGAGATGGCGGCAAAGCTTTGACCCCCGGTGAACTCATCATTCGGCAGCGTCACGCCCAGCGATTGATAGGGCACCCCGCGCACCGTGCCTCCGCCACCCGAGTAGAACAGGTAATCCGGCACCGTATCCTCAAGGCTCGGCCCCCAAACCGATCCAATCTGCGCCCGGCCCGCCAACACGAACCGATCATCCGCGCCAAGTCCGAAATAGGCCCGTGCGTCCGAGGTAAACCGCAGCCCGCTTTCGGTCTCGTCCAGTCCAAGAAACGGCGTACCTGTCGCAGCCAGATAGAACCCGCTGCTGGGGTTCAACGCGTCGTTCCGCGTGTCATAGGTCGCGCCAAAAGTGGCAAGCAACAACTGGAATTCCCGGTCGCCAAAGGCGTCTTCGGTATCGAGGTATCTGTAGCCCAATCCGAACGAGGCGGTCAGTTGGTCCGAGAACCGATGCGACAACCCCGCGATCAGACCCGCCTGGTTGCTTGTGAAGCCCGGTTCGTTCAACCGCTCGATCCCGGCAGTCAGGTAAAATTCGGTGTCCGGCGTAAACGTGGCAGGCCGCCCATAGGTCAGCGTCAGCGCATAATCCATTTCGTCGGCATCGGTGCCGATCCCCGACACCTCCCCTTCGATGCGCAGCCGTTCCGCGCCCTGAAACAGGTTGCGATGCAGCCACAACGCGCTGAGCTTGCCGCCCTCCTGCGTCGACACTTCCGCACCAAAGCCGAACCGCCGGGGCTTCTGCTCGGCGACCTGCACCGCAAGATCCAGCGTCCCGTCCGTGTTTGGCGTTTCTGCCTCGGACACAGCAACCGAGCTGAACACACCGGTCTGGCGCAAACGGCGCTCTGCGTCGGCAATCTCCTGTGGATCGAACACTTCGCCCTGCGGCAACCCTGCAATCTCGCGGATGCGCGTGCGGCGCACCCTGTCATTGCCGGTCACTTCAATATCGCCGAACCGCAATTGCGGCCCCGGCGCAACACGCAACTGTGCATCCAGTTCGCGGTTCGGGTGATCTGCAACGATCTGCTGTTCGGCCAGCCGCGCTTTGGCGTGGCCGACATTGCGCCAGCCGGTCACACCGGCGCTGACCGCGTCCCGGATCGCAGCCGTGCCCGCGCGCTCTCCGGCCCTGAACTCCGGCGGCAGCTCCGTTCCTTCGGCCAACGGGGCGATCTCTGCGCGGCCAAAACGAAACCGGGGCCCGGGCTCGACGTCAATCACGATTGTGTCGATGGAACCCGGCGCTTCGAAAGGTGATATGTCCGATGCCTCGCGCCCGTCGATCCGGATCGACACCACCGGAGAGAAGCGCCCACCGGCGTAAAGCGCGGCGACGATCCGTCCGTAATCCGCCTGCGCCGCTGCGACCAAAGCCTGGGGCGTGGCTTCGTCGGCATCCACCAAAGCGAACAGCGACATCGCATCTTTCAGCTCGCTGCGCAGGTCATCGCTGCCGCCCGGAATGTTAAGATCCAGGTTTTGGGCCGCGCCGAAACCCGGAGCGCCCGCCAACACGGCGCACAACATCGTGCGTTTCAGTCGGCTCATGTGCCCTAAACCTCGTTTTTTGCCTCACCCACGCATAACAGATCAACGACTCACCCTGCAAACGAGTTCCATTGAGCAGTCATCACAATCACGGCAGACCGTCCTGCAACCGAAAAAGCACGCACGGCGTGGGGTCGCCATGCGTGCCAGGTGCGGGAACCAAGGACCACAGTTCCCGCCGATCCGACGCGTTTCAGTACCGCGTCAGTGTGTATCCACGGTGCCGCAGACAGGGCAGCGCATAAGCCGTGGTTTCGCCACGACGGGTTTCGACAGTCATCCGGCACGCCTTTGGCAGGGACCGCGTGCTGACATTGTTGCGCTCAAGGCAGCGGCTCATCACCACCCGGCGCACATGCCCGCCTTCGATCTGCCGGACGCAGCTCGCGGGAAGCACATCGTCATACCGCTTCTTCACATCGCGCGGCACCACTTTCGGAAATGGCCTGTCATTGGAATAGACCGGCGGGTTCGACACATGAGGGCGGTGGTCTGGCGTATAGTGGCGAACGTCTTTGACGGACTTGTCCTTGCGGTCGTCGTCGCGGGAATTCTGGATCGCCTTGCCGATGATGAAGATCGTGGCGGCACCGGCTAGCAACTTGGCAATGTCCTCTTCCGAGGCGGCGCGGGCCGGCACGGCAGACACGGCGGCGATTGTTGTCGAAATGGCCAGAACGGCTGCGATGAATTTGCGTGACATGGTGCGGGTTCCTTTCCCTGTCGGTTAAGCCGGAGGTGGCGTGGTCTGGGGCAGGGCCCTTGTGTGGGCCTGCTGCCTCTGTCACCCATCTCGGACGGCCCTCCGAAGTCAGGCAATATCGCTCCTCGGCTATCCGATAACCGCGCGGTCGTTATTGAATTTCGCCGGTCTTGGTCGCAGGGTGACGCCATGAAACACACGCTTCCCCTTCTGCTCCTCGCCGCGCTTTGCATGCCCGCCGCCGCACAGGCCGCGTGTTATGCCGATTACAAGGCGAAACAGGATGCACCCCTCCGGCTGCACTACGGTGTGGCCGAGATCACCGAACCCTGCACCCCCGACTCCGCGCAGGAGCAATTGCAGACCCGACTTGCGCAGGCGGGCTGGACGCTGCTCAATGTGGTGTCTGTGTTTGATGAAACCGGGTTGGCGGAAAGGAAAGACAGTGCCGGACCAAATTACCTCCGCTACTGACGCGCGCCGCTCGGGCACCCGCCTCGTGGCCATCGGCATCAGCGTGATCGTCGCGCTCCTTGTGGTGGCGGGCGTGTTTCTTGTGCTGACGCTT
The DNA here is from genome assembly GCF_017643905.1 of Marivita sp. GTDB lineage: Bacteria > Pseudomonadota > Alphaproteobacteria > Rhodobacterales > Rhodobacteraceae > Marivita. The sequence goes on along the minus strand of NZ_JAEPMO010000123.1, from coordinate 5,201 downwards.
CCCGACGCCAATGCGTTCAATTCCCGCGTGGAACAAATCTTTATCGAAAACGACGACCTCACATCTCAGGCCGAGGTCAAGCTGCTCGAAATCCTCGCCCAGTCCGGCACAGCTTTTTCCGACACGCTGGCGGGATACCGCACGACCATCTTCGTGCTGCTCGTGTTCGCCACAGCCATGCTGATCGCGGCCCTCGTGTTTTTGGTGATGCTTGTCCTCCTCAATCGCCGCATGGCGCAGATCGAACGGTCGGGCATTCAGGTCAATTCGCTCATCATCAGCCGCGAGGAAAACACCGTTTATCTGAACACAATGGGGTTCAAGCTGACCGACGCGATGATCGAAACCATCTCGATTCTCGCCGAGGCGCGGCTGGATGACGAATTGCTGTCTGGCGCGCAGATCGAAGCGATCATCTCGGGCCGGTCCGAGGTCGATTGTGACGAGGCTGCTGGAGCCACCCGTATCAAGCGCTTGCGGGACGGCTTGGGCAACCAGTTGGTCAGCGAATTGCTCATCAAGAACATCGCCCGTCGCGGGTACATGCTCGCCATCGACAAAGATGTGATCGAGGTTCTGTGACCTGCCTCTCGTACCGGGGTTAATCTTCGGGTAACCGACCATTGGGCTGCTCGCTCCAAATCCGTCCTGTCGCTCCGTCCTGCCGTTCCGATCCGAGCCCTCAGCTTCGGCCACGACTTGGACACCTGGGAACTTTCGACGGCGACGCGAACACCAACATTTCAAATTGTCCAACCGCACGGATGAACCGTAAGGTTCATGGGCACTTTCCGTACGGTTCCGTCCGCATACGGTTCGCTGCGGCCTGCGAGGTCCACGAAACACCAAATCCAGTGGTCCAGCCACGCCTCACCCCAATCGAACCGTACGACAGATACCCGTGAACCGTACGGAGCGCTTTTCTCAGCTGGTGTAGACAAGCTGCTCCGCGATCTGCCCGTGCAATTCCGCACCCGCGCCAATGACACCTGCGGTTTGCGGTATCGCGTTGTTAAAGCGCAGAAAATCACCTTTGCGATCCGTCACAGTCGCCCCGGCTTCGGACAGGATCAGCGCCCCTGCCGCAATGTCCCATTCCCAGCTTGGCCGAAACGTCAACATCGCATCATACCGCCCTTGTGCCACCAGACACAGGCGATAGGCGAGTGAGGGACGATGCGACCGGGTAAAGCCGGGAACGTCCTGACGCCAGTGCTGCGGGTCCATGTTCGGCTTGGTCGCCAGAATGCGAGCAGCGTGAATATCACTGATATCAGAAACACTTAGCCGTTCTCCGTTGCAGAACGCACCCTGCGCTCTGGAAGCGGAATACAGCAAATCCATTTCCGGAAGGTAAACCACACCCTGCGTGACGAGACCCTGATCGACGACCGCCAGCGAATGCGCCCAGGTTGTTTCGCCATTGACGAAACTCCGCGTCCCATCAATCGGATCAACAATAAACACCCGTTCCTTGCCCAATCGATCTGGCGTGTCGTGGGTCTCTTCGCTCAGCCAGCCATAGTCGGGCCGCGCCGCTGTCAACGCCTCAAGCAGGGCCTTGTCGACGGCGAAATCGGCCTGCGTCACGGGCCCGGCATCGTCCGCTTTATGCTGAACTTCCAATCCCTTAGCCTTGTGGTAAAGGGCGATCTCGCCCGCTTGGCGCGCAGCGTCGATCAGAAGGTCAAGGTCACTCTCCGGCAAGCGTCAGACCTTCCACCAGCAAGGACGGCACCACCCGGCTCAGCCACGGGCGGGCATCGTTGGCGGGCGTCACAGTCCTGAGCATCTCGATCAGGTTCCCCGCGATCGTCACGCCGCTGACCGGATAGGCGACCTCACCGTTCTCCACCCAGAATCCTGCAGCGCCACGCGAATAATCCCCGGTGTTCGGGTTGATGGTCGACCCGATCATCGAGGTCACCACAAGCCCCGTTCCCATATCTGCAATGAGCCCCGCACGGTCTTTAACCCCTTGAGAAAGCGCAACATTCGATACGCTGGGCGATGGACCTCCGGTTGTGCCGCGCGACGCGTTCGCGGTGGACTCCAAGCCCAGTTTCCGCGCTGTTGCCAGATCCAGTGTCCACGTGGTCAGAACGCCATCCTTCACGATGTCCCGTTTCTGTGTCGCCAGTCCTTCAGCATCGAACGGCCGTGATCCGCCGACCCGAACGCGATGGGGGTCTTCCGTCAGGCTAAGTCCTTTTGGCAGAATCTCTTTTCCCATCAGATCCAAGGCCCAGGACGACCGTCGCGCAATCGCGGCGCCGTTGATCGCCATCAGCAGATGCCCGATCAACGAAGAGGAAATCCGTTCATCGAACAGCACCGGATACGCCCCCGTTTTGGGCTTGCGCGGGTTCATCCGTTCCAACGTCCGCTCGGCTGCGGTCTTGCCGATCTCGGCAGGTGACCTCAGATCGCTTTGGAAAATCCGCTGATCCCCGTCGTAATCCCGCTCCATCCCGGTTCCCGTACCAGCGATCGCAACGCAGGATGTGGACCGCGATGAGCGCTGATAGCCGCCGGAAAATCCATTGCTTGCAGCAAGATAGACTTCTTGCGACCCATAGTCCGCCGAGGAAGAGGAGACCTGCGTTATGCCGTCCACCGCCAACGCCGCAGCCTCTGCATCGCGCGCGTCCTGTTCCAGTTCGGCTGGGGACGGTTCAGGTGTTGGATCGTACAATTCAAGCCAATCGGATGCCCGGTTATCCGCCAACTGATCTGCGTCCGCCAACCCCACATAGGGGTCTTCCGGCGCTTCCCGCGCCATGGCCACGGCGCGCTCTGCCATCATCGCAAGACTGTCCGCCCGCACATCCGAGGACGACACATTGGCCACCCGTTGACCGACAAGAACCCGAAGCCCGATATCCGTGGACTCAGACCGTTCCGCCTGTTCCAGAACGCCACAGCGCACGTCGATAGAGATCGAATTGCCCCGGACGGCCAGAACATCAGCGGCATCGGCCCCGGCCTCTTTGGCGCGCTGCAACAGGCTGTGCGTCAGGTCATCAAGCGAGTTGGTCATGGGGTCTCCGATACCAAGTGTCGTGCCGCAGAGAGGTAGAGCGGCCCGCGTACCACCGCAACCCTGCTAACGGTCAAGCGGAGCCACCACGCCCACAATCGGCCCAAGCCAGCGCCCGAAATCCGACCGGTTCAGTTGCGGGGCATGCAGACGCGACACGCTGCCATCAAGGAACAGCGCGTTTGGCAGGTCAAGGTCATCGCGGAAGATGCGGCCAAATTCGTGAAACGTAACCGACTGATCGGAAATGACAAAAACAACCCGAGTGCCATCTTCGGAGGTGCCCACCCCATTGCGGATATAGCGCGAGTCGCTGTCTTCAAGGAACCTTGGGTGCAGGTCGCCGTCTATGACGAGCATCGGGCCCGACTGCGTAGCATAGCGGCAATTCGGGCGCTCCGCCTCGTAGGCGAGGGTTTCGATCACATCAGCGCGTCCATCGCCGATGCAGAAGATGCCATTGGGCAGCAACCCGAAATTGCCCGGTCCCGCATTGGGGATCACCCGCATGATTTCGGTACCGTCCTCGACATAATGCCCAACGGGAGAGCGGTCGTCGTGATACATTCCGGCGTTCATGCCGAAGGTCAGCGTCTTGCCTTGCTCGGCTAATGCACCGTCGATTGTCGAAAATTGTCCGTATTTCTCACCCGACGGGGCGTTGAGGAACAGCCGAAGGTCATCGACGCGCGGATCAACTTCGCAAGCGGTGTACCTCAGCCCGTCAAACACGCGTTCCGCGCAGGTGACGTCCGCCTGTACGGCCAAACCAGACAGGGCAAAAAGACCACAGGCCGCAAGCGTGGTCTTAGCTTTCGATGTCACGACGCACATTATCCTGCTCGAACATGCGGCGGGTGTCGTCCAGTCGATCAAACGTATCATCCAGTTTGAACCGCAGCTCGGGCGAGAATTTCAGCGTGAGGTTCTTTGAAACCGCGCGGCGCAATTCGCCGCGATTGCGGTTCAGAAGCTCCAGAATGTCGTCCTGACCCTTGCCACCCAGCGGCACCACATAGGCCGTTGCCACACGCAGATCAGGCGACGTGCGCACCTCGCCCACGGTGATGGAGTAGCGGTTCAGGTCGGGATCGTGAATATCTCCGCGTGCAAGCACATCGGACAATGTGCGCCGGATCAATTCACCCACACGCAGCTGACGCTGGCTGGGTCCCTCAGAGATGTGAGTTCGGTTTTTTGCCATATCCGGCACATAAGCGGTCTGGCGGCCTTTGCCAAGCAGAGGGTCAACCGCTATTGAGGCGGAAATCCACTTGCGGAGAATATCATGAGCGAAGAAATCGGGGTCGTCGTGACCGGAGTGTCCGGGCGCATGGGGCAGATGCTTGTCACCGAGATCGCCAAACATCCCCGGATGCACCTTGCCGGGGCGATAGAACGCGCAGGTCATGATTGGCTTGGCAAGGACGTGGGGACCGCGATGGGTGGCGCTGCCATGGGTGTGATGGTTACGGATGATCCTCTCGATTGTTTTGCCCGAGCGCAGGCAGTGATCGACTTTACGGCGCCAGCAGCGACAGTGGCCTTTGCCGAATTGGCGGCGCAGGCGCGTGCGGTGCATGTGATCGGAACCACCGGGCTGTCGGATGACGATCTGACCAAGATCAAGGCCGCCGCGCGTCATGCGGTTGTTGTGCGCGCGGGCAACATGAGCCTTGGCGTCAACCTGCTCACCGTGTTGACGCGCAAGGTCGCTGCGGCGCTGGACGAGGACTACGACATCGAGGTGATCGAATATCACCACAACCAGAAGGTCGATGCGCCTTCCGGCACCGCTCTGATGCTGGGCGAAGCGGCAGCCGAAGGACGCGGCGTTGATCTGCGCGATGTGTCCGACCGCGGGCGGGATGGTATGACCGGGGCGCGCAAGCGGGGCGATATCGGCTTCAGCGCCATTCGGGGTGGCGACATCGTTGGCGAACATGACGTACTTTTTGCCGCCGCAGGCGAAAGGATCATCCTGCGCCACGTTGCCAGCGACCGTGCGCTGTTTGCGCGATAGGCGATGCAACTTAAGATGGTGTTTCGGGAACTGGATAAATTTTTACGAACTCGGCGTCGGACGTCAGAAAAGGTTGCCCTGATCTTCCGGCGTGGTCTTGCCGGGGGAGCTTTTCCGCGACCTGGTCTTCTTCGCTTT
>NZ_JAEPMO010000258.1 GCF_017643905.1 Marivita sp. | reverse complement strand
GGCAGTGCGCGCGTCGATCCGGTCGTTGAGTGCCAATGCCGCGACGCCGATTTCTGAGCGCAGGCGGACACGTCTGACCGTTCCGAGATCAAGCCCAGCGGCAAAGCCATATTGCCCGTCCATTGCCGACACCTGCGTCACGCCATTTGCGGTCGCCGTAGCGAGCGTCAGGTTCGCACCCGTAACCTGCAGCCCGGATTTTGGACCGACAAAACCTGGGTCGGCCTGCAGAAAGTCCAAGGTCGAGAAGGCCAGCACCTGTGCGCCCTTGGTCGAGACGCGGGTTTCGGGGCCCGCCCGGCCGCCGCTGTCTTCAGCCCTCACGAGATAAGTTCCGGGTTTAAGCGGCACGACGGCGATGGCTTCGCCGCCCGACACCCGGTCCATTGAATAGCTGTCGACCCAAGTAGCAGTCGCTTCCTTCGAATGCCGGATCACGATGTTGCCGCCCACGCGAACATCGGGATCAGCCGACCGCGTCCATTTGAGGATCGCCAGCCCACCGGCCGTTTGCAGTGTGACGTTCTCAAGCTGCGCCGGTGGGGCGGTCAGGCCGAGGATTTCGGCTTGGATCTCCTGCCAGGGCGAGGAGACGCCCAGAACCGAGATCGCCTTCACGCGGAAGGCCCAATCCCCCGGCGCAATGTCGCGGATTTCCAGCGTGGTGCCATCCGTCCGTCCATAGTCAATCCAGTCGGCCGCACCAGCAAGTTTGCCTTGCAGCTGATAGGCTGCGACAAAGCCAGACGGCGCAGCTTCCCAGCTGATCTTGGCCAGTACCTTCAGCCCGCCCCCATCCCGCGTGATGTAGAGGTCCTCGGTCACCTGCGGTGCGCCGGGCGCAGGGATGTCATAAGCGTTGGGCAAGGCTGTTCGCGGGGCGGCAGCGTAGATCTGCTGCTCAGAGGCCGACCAGTCATAGATCAAGGGCGATGTCTCGCGCAGAACGAGTTCTGGCAGCAGGAGCGCGCCATCGCCCGAGGCGGTCAGGTCAAGGCTGACCCCGTGCACCTCGAAGGGTTTGGCAGCAAAGCCGCAGCGGGCGTAGGACAGTGTCACCACATCGCCGACGGTGGCGGCCCAGGCGGAAAGCTTGCCCGACAAGCGCACCGTCATTTGTCGACGCGCGCGCTCGAGCTCGATTTTTGCCAGCCGCTGCGCCATGGCGGCCGAGATCGTGAACGGCAGCGAGATATCGCGCCATTTCCGCTCGCCGCCATCCTCGGCCAGATAAACATCCGAGGCATAGGCCGGGAAGTCATCCGGCTGCCAATCGTTTTCGGGGCTGACAAACTGCCCGCGCACGCCGTTGAAGTTTGACGACATTGTCACGCGCGTCGCCAAGGTGAGCCCGCCCTCGCGGACATGGTCCGAGGTCAGCGCAACATCTGGCGCGCGCCAGGCCCCTGCATGGATGCGCCAGGACCCGCTCGAGAAGGCGCAGCGCCCGGCGAAGCTGGAGAGCATCCCCTCTATGATCGTCTTCGGGACTTCCGAGAGGGTGATCACCCCATTGCAGGCATAGCGCGGCTCGGACCCGCCGCCTGCAAGGGGAACGATCTCGTCACAGATGTTGGCGGCTTCCACGAGCGACATCTCATCGATCCCGTCGGGTTCACCAATGCGCGCGCCAATGCCCCAGGTCGGATTGGCCATGTAATCGGTAAGACAAAGGGCGGGGTTTTCCGAATAGCCGGCGGTTTGCGTCCGCGGGTCCCAGATGTCGTCCTTGCCTTCGATGTCCACGGTGATGTTCGGGATTCCGCCTGGGAAGGCATCCTGATCATAGGTCAGCCGCAGCCGAATGGCCGCGCACCCGCGAAGTCTGTGGTTCTCGGTCCATTTGTCCGGCAGCGCTACCTTGAGGCCTGCGAAAGCGGTCTGGTTTGCGGCGCCCAGTTTCTTTTCGACGAAGACCTTTCCGGCCCAACGGCCTTGGGCAACGCCATCAGCATCGAGGGCCATGTCGCCTTCGAAGTAGATCGCCCCAATGGATTTGACCCGATGCGTGGCCAGCACGATCACCAGATCGAGGTATTTGTTGTCTGATCCTGAGGAATGCAGGAAGACGATGACCCCGCCCTTGCGCGTGCGGCCATAAACAAGATCACGTGGCACCACGGGCTCGCGGATCGTGACCGTCCGCGGCTGCATCGTGGTCTGCGGCTTTGGCATCAGGGCCTGCGCCGCGTAGGACAGCAGAAGCGTGCCGCCGATCCGCAAGAGCGCCGCACCAATGCCGCCTGCAGCCAATACGCCGCTGATCGCCCCCGCGAACGCGGTGACGGCTGTCACGATGAAGGGCATAGGGTGGTTCCGAGATCAGATGGGCCAGGCAAGCCGGCAAGAGGTGAGCGGTACGGTCGCGAGGCCTTCGGGGGCTATCCCAACTGCCGTGGCCCCATTGCAAATGCCGAAGCCAAGACCGGTGTCGGCCAGAACGATGTCGCCACGTTGGGCGAGAAGGACGGATTGTTTAGGTTCACCCAGCAAAGTACGCCCCATGTCCTCAAGCGAGGCCCAGCCCAGGCGGCGCATCACACGCTCGCCGCCGAGCGCGGTTGTGTAGCGACCACGCCAGTGGGCCGCGATGTCTTCGCCATCGGTCAGGATCATGCGGACCTCAAAAGCGAAGGTCGGGCAGTCATGAACGCCCCAGACAAAGGGCTTAGCCCGTGCCGTATCGATGGCTGCGGCGAGAAGACGTTCCCAGTGGTCAACGCGAGGGAGCATCATCCGCGTCCCCAGGTTATTTCGCGATCCTGGATTGCGGTCACGTATTCGAAGCCAAGGTCACCGGGGAACAAGACCTGCTGGCTTTCATGGGTGTAGCGCCAGGTCCGCGCTACGGTGAGATCAATGAGACGGCTTTCATAGCTGATGGTGATCGTGCAGGTATCCGCGTCATCCTTGATTTCGGGGACATCGAGCCGGCCCGAAAAGGCCTGAACGGGATCGGCGATGATGCTGCCATTCTCGGCCAAAAGCCCCAGCCAAATTCGTCCCGGCAGCCCTTGACGCGCTTCCTCGATGGCCATCTGCACGAGTTCCAGCGGCACGCCGGATAGCGACACAGCCGTGCCGCCCGCCACGACCTCGCCGGTTTCGTCGAGGGAGCCGAGCCCGAGAAGAGACCCAGCCCCGGCCCAAGTTTGTCCATTCCAAGTCACAGCCCCTAGGCCAGACCAGATCCGAACCCAGCCTGTCGCGAACTGGCCCTCGAAGAAGATGACGGGGCGCAGGCTTTGATCCGCCAGTGCGGTTGCAAAGGCGGCGGTGAGATCACGGCTCATTAGAGGGCCTCTCGCGCTGAGATCGTGAAGCGGTGCTGATCCGCACGGCTGATGACCGAGGG
>NZ_JAEPMO010000245.1 GCF_017643905.1 Marivita sp. | reverse complement strand
TCAATGACCAGGCTGCGCAAACCGGCGGAGGTGGGATCGCCCAGCAGGGCCCGGGGGCGGTACTCACCAGAGATCGACAGGCGCACAACCCCGTCCCGGGTGACATCCTTCAGCCCAATCTCCGTCACCTTGAACCGGGGCTCCCATTGCTCGATCGCCGAGGTGAAGGCCGCAAGAAACAGTGGCACCTCCGACCTGTTGATCTGCCGCCCGAGCAGCGTGGGCACAAACGAGCCGTACCATTCGCGCATGACGCGCGCGCCAAACCGCGTCGTGAAGATGTCCTGCAGGCACTGCACCACATGCGGCCAGCCCATGAGCGTGCCCCCTGTGGCCGCGTTCAGGCCAACCGAGGGGCTGTTGTAGGTCGGGTCCATTGGTTGGCGTCCGGTTTACTTCTTTGCGTCCTTCGTGGGGGTTTGTGGCGGGGCTTTGTCGGGCTCGTCCTCGATCGGCAGCGCCGAGGACGGTTCAGTCACCACCTTGGGCTCCGGGTTCGCGCCGTCCAGCGGCCGTAGCGTGCCGAGCCGAACCTCGTGTTCGGCCTGCTTTTCCGTCAGGGTCAGCACCGTGCCGACGCCGGTATTGTTGGTCCCGGCGACGAAACGCCCGGCTGTCTGGGTGATTGCGTAACGTGGCATGTGAGTGTTGTTCCTCTCTGGTTTGATGTCTCGTTGTCGTTGTCGTTGTCGTTTTACGCTTGTGGCTACCAACCCACTCCCCGTGACCTGTCATCCACCTGCAAACACGTCCGGCGATCCGCCGGTGATGGCGCCTGCGTCGATGGCGTCACCGACCCGGGCAATTGACATTGAATTGACGAACACCGTGGCGCTGCCGCCAGCGATGGAGACCGTGTGCGGGAGGCACAGTTTGCCGACCAGGCGCGTGTGTGATGCCGAAGGGTCGCCCCGCCGCGACACACCAATGCCGTTGGCAAAGACGTTTCCGCTGCCCCCGGCAATCGTGCTTGCCCCGTCGCAGGGGTGGCCCGTTGCAAACGGGTCCCCGATCCGCGCCACTGCTGGCATCTGCGCCTCCGTCAGTTGAGATCGATGCGCGCGCCTGTGATCTTCACGCCTGCGTCGGTCATCTCGATGCTGCTGCCGCCCGTGGAGAGCGTGACCTTCGCCGAGCTCAGCTCGAACAGCGTGCCGCCCACATCGACGCGGACCAGATCATCCGCCAGCGTCATGCGGACATTGCCATAGGTCACGACATTCTCGTCGCCCGCTATGGACGGGCTCGGATTGCCGCTGTGATGCGTCAGAGGCAGCGCCACCGCCTGCTGGAAATCCCCGCTGGGCGACATCGCTGTGAGCTGTTGCCCCACCGTGGGTGGGGTGTGCACACGCAGCGCCCCCGAGAATTGCGCATAGGGCACCCAAGGCGACAGGAACCGTCCCTCAGCCCCGTGGGCCGGGCCAAGGTCCAGCCGGACGCGCTGACGTTCGGGATCCACCTCCGCCACCGTGCCGTGGCGCAGGACACCCGCAAACCGCCGCTCCAGCTCGGCCACCCGGGAGACCAACTCGACCAATTCGCGCACCGCCATCAGGGCGCGTCCTCGGTCACGGTGACCACGCCGGCGCCGGTGCTGATCGCGCCCATGATAAATTCCACCGGGTCCACCGAAGGCGCGTCCCCCGCGCCAAGCCCAATGCCGTCCGAGACCTCGAGCGGAACACCCAGTGCATGCGCTGCGCGACGCCATTCGGGGACAAGCGTGCCCTCGATCTCTGCCCGGATCAGCGATGCAATGCCGGCCATCGCCGCGTCTGCTTCCATGAGCGTCAGCACCTTCGACCATGCCCCGGCCGCAGGGAGTGCAGCGCCGGGGACGGGAGCGTCGATCAGATCGCAGCTCAGCGTCAGCTGACGCGCCGCAAAGCGTACACCGTTCTCAGCGGAGGCGCCGCGTCGCGACACCTGCCGTGTGATCCGCGGCACCAGCATCATCCACGCTCGGGACCACGCCCCGTCATCCCGCGTCAGCGCCGAGACCACCTGATGCTCCATCAGGTCCAGCGTCAGCTCCATCCCCTCATCGGTATGCGGGATGGCGATGGTAAGAGCGCCGCCGTCTTCGTCCTCGGCCGGCACCTCGACGCGCGAGGCAATGGCAAGCTCGATCACCAGATCACAGCGATGCGTGCCGCTGCCGAGGTCGCGCCCGGTCACGTCGAGCTCGTGCTCGTCCGTCGTGAGGACCAGCAGGGGCAAACGCTGCGCGGCGATCGTCTGGTCAATCGGGTCCACCGCGCTGTCGAACACCCGCGCGCCCGCCAGTGTCTTGTCCCGCAAGGCGCGCGCCGCCGCAAGGCGCATGGCGAGGCGTGTCAGGCTCATGGCGTCTCGTCCTCCAGAACCAGGATAAGGGTCAGGTCCCCCATGTCCGACGGGTGAACTTGCGAAACAGAATAGACCGGTGCCCCCACGCGCCCGGTCAGGGTCAGCGCGTCGCCCTTTTGGGGGCGGGTCACAAGGGACTGAACCGTCTTTGTTGAGAGCCAGAACTCCGCACTCTGCGATACAACCCGCGTGCCGCCAGAAAACGCAGCCCCCGCAGTGCTGCCCTTGAGAGGGGCATCCGCGGGCCCCGCTGAGAACACACCCGTCACGGTGGCAACCTGGCGGGACGGATCCTCTGCGCGTTCGGCATATTGCGATGAAACGCGCGGTCGCAGGACAGCGACCTCCCCAAAGGCCGCGTCAATCGTCCCGGAGACCTGCGCGTCCAGATCGTCGAAGAGAGTCATTCTCGGTCCTTTCCGTCCCCAAATCCCGAACCGCACCCTGAGTCGCCGCCCGCCACCGCATCGCGGTGTAAGGCAAGCGCTATTGCACTCACAGAATCTGGGGATAACTCTGTGGAGTCGGCGGTACGATGCAGGCTAAGGCCCCGTTATTCGATGCCTTTCATCGAAATGCCTAAAAAACAGGCAATTCATAACGCATTGATTTTGCGCTGCATTTTATCAGTGCGGTAGGCCCGCAATCAAAAGCGTCCTTTTGTAACCTTTGGGTGTCAAGGGTGAATAACCTTGACGTGGCATCATGTGCCGCGCTGCGGCAAGTGTCAGAACTATCTGACATCACGTCCGCTTGCCCGGGATCAGCACCCGGGGGCGGGTACAGTATTGCAGCGCGTTCATCTGGAACTCGAGGTTCACACCCTTGCCGTTCTGCATCTCCCATTGCTTGCCGTAGAGGCGCTGGCCCGGGGTATTCACCGTCTCGATGTAATCGGCCGGGGCATAGACCGTGCGGAAGAGGCCGGGGACACCCATGGGCACAAGGTGGCACTTGTCGGTCTCGATGCCGACATTCTGGCCACCGCGATAGTTCATCCAGGTGATGCCGCCGAACTCGAAGGCGCCGTAGATGCCGGACGATCCCGAATTGATATACGCGTTGCGCAAGCTCGCCGCGTCGGCATAGCCCTTGTAGGTCTCGCGCACTTCCGGGTGGGCGATCAGGTCATCGAAGAAGGCATCCCCGCACAGGGCCATGATCCCGGTATAGGGCAGACCGTCCAGAATGGCGGCCATCTGGCGGATCACCCCGGCGCATTTCTTGCGCAGCGCGCCGTCGGTGGCACCCGCATTGTCGAGGTCAAAGTCCACCACCGCCTGCTGGCTTTCGCCGAACTCGGTGAAGTAGTCAAAAAGGACGGAGCCGTCCGCGTCGAGCAGCTGGCCGGTCTTGAGGATGTTGAGCCGGTGGTATTCCTCGGTCAGCGCGAAGAACTGGCTGGCCTCTGCAGCGCGGTCGGCGATCTTCTGCTGCAGCCGTTCTACGGCGACTTCCTGACC
>NZ_JAEPMO010000043.1 GCF_017643905.1 Marivita sp. | reverse complement strand
CTGAGGTATCTCAGGTCTCTTTTGGTCTATCTGCTCGCTGCTATTCTCAACGCAATCCAAAATTTGGAAACCAAAGCTCCCCGCAATCAGCCGCTATACACACCCGTCACAGCCTGAATTGCCTTGTTCAAGGTCGACTGAGGAGAACACGGATGTTTTCGCGTTACAAAAAGTCGGCTGTCGAGGTCGCCCCCGCAGCCAAAGTCGCTGCCAACACGGCCGAAACTCCGGCGAATGCCCCGAGTGCGACCAAGTCGTTGCGCAAGGTGCTGCCGAAAAAGGCTGCCGTTTCTGAATCGGCGGACCGGGACAAGAAACGCAAGGAACGTCTTGGCGAAATCAAGCTTGAACTGCACCGCGCCCTTCTCGACAACCTGAACCTTGCCGCTCTGGATCAGGCGACGGAAAGCCAGCTCAAGGAAGAAATTGGCGCGATCACCAACGAAAGCCTTCAGGAAAAAGGCATGGTGCTCAACCGCGAAGAGCGGATCGCCCTGAATCAGGAACTTTATGACGAAGTGAAGGGGCTTGGGCCCCTTGAAACGCTTCTCAAGGACGAGACTGTCAGCGATATTCTCGTCAACGGCCCACACCAGATCTTCGTCGAACGCAGCGGTAAACTGCAACTCAGCGATGTGACGTTCAAAGATGAAAAGCACCTGATGCGGATCATCGACAAGATCGTGTCCGCCGTGGGTCGCCGCGTCGATGAATCGAACCCTTACGTGGACGCCCGTTTGCAGGATGGATCGCGTTTCAACGCGATGGTGCCGCCGATTGCAGTCGACGGATCGCTCGTCTCGATCCGTAAATTCAAGACCGACAAGCTGAGCATCGACGATCTCGTCGCCTTCGGGGCCTTCACCGAAGAAATGGCCGTCTACCTTCAGGCCGCCGTGGCGACACGTCTGAACATCATCGTGTCGGGCGGTACAGGTTCGGGTAAGACGACGACGCTCAACGCGCTGTCTTCCTTCATCGACGACAGCGAACGCATACTGACGATCGAGGATACGGAGGAACTTCAGCTGCAGCAGACCCATGTGGGCCGGATGGAAAGCCGTCCACCCAACGTTGAAGGCAAAGGTGCGGTTACCCCGCGCGACTGTCTCAAGAACGCGCTGCGTATGCGCCCCGACCGCATCATCGTCGGCGAAACGCGCGGCGAGGAAGTGATCGACATGTTGCAGGCCATGAACACCGGCCACGACGGATCGATGACGACGATCCACGCCAACTCTGCCCGCGACGGTGTCAGCCGTCTGGAGAACATGATTGCCATGGCCGGGATCGAGATGCCGCTGAAAGCGATGCGTTCTCAGATCTCATCGGCTGTGAACCTGATCGTACAAGCCTCGCGTCTGCAGGACGGCTCGCGTCGCATGACCTCGATCACCGAGATCACCGGGATGGAAGGCGAAGTGATTTCCATGCAGGAAATCTTCCGTTTCCAGCGGGTCGGCCTGACCCCGGAAAACAAGATCATCGGCCATTTCACGGCGACAGGCGTGCGGTCCAACTATGCCGAACGCTTCAAGATGTGGGGCTACGACCTGCCCCCGTCGATCTATGAACCCTTCAACGGGAACCACTGACCATGACACTTAGCGCAGAACCGATCGTCTACGGCCTGATCTTCATTGCCGTCCTCGTTCTTGTGGAGGGCGTCTATCTTGTCGCTTTCGGCAAATCGATCAGCCTCAACAAGCGGGTCAACCGACGTCTTGAGATGCTCGACAAGGGCACCAAGCGCGACGAAGTGCTGGCAAAGCTCCGCAAGGAGATGGACCAGCACATGCAGTCACGCGGTCTTCCTCTGTATTCGATCCTTGCGGACCGGGCGCAGAAGGCCGCCATTGCCTTCACGCCAAAGCAGTTGATCATGGTGATGATCGGCGTCAGCATTGTCGCTTTCGCCGGTTTGACTGTGGGCACAGAGGCCGGTCTTGCGGTACGTGTCGTCATGGGATTGGCGATGGGTGTCGGCGGTGTGTTCTTCTGGATCAACAGCAAAGCCAAGAAACGCATCAGCCTGATCGAAGAACAGTTGCCCGACGCGGTAGAACTGATGGTGCGCTCTCTGCGGGTGGGTCACCCGTTTTCTTCGGCGATTTCGATCGTGTCCAAGGAAATCAAGGACCCGCTGGCAACCGAGTTCGGTCTGATTGCGGACGAGTCGAGCTACGGCCGTGACATCGGCGAAGCATTGAAAGCCATGGCGGAACGTCTTGATATGCAGGATTTGCGCTTCCTTGCGGTTGCTGTTTCGATCCAGCAACAGTCAGGCGGAAACCTGGCCGAGATCCTCGAAGGTCTGGCCAAGGTGATCCGCGCCCGTTTCCGCCTTTTCCGCCGGGTGAAAGCCATCACCGCCGAGGCGCAATGGTCCGGCAAGTTCCTGTCCGGTTTCCCTGTGGGCGCACTGATCGTCATTCAGTTGACCGACCCCAACTACTACGACGAGGTGATCGACCACCCGTGGTTCATCCCGGCATGTTTCGTCGTTGGCGCCTTCCTTGTGGCCAACCTGATCGTCATGCGTGCGCTCGTGAATATCAAAGTCTGAGGACCGGAACATGCAAGCCTTCAACCAATTCGCCGTCAACATGTTTGGGCCCGCCGGTCCGATGATCCTCATCGCCGGTCTGGGTATACTGCTGTTGATCCTCGCGATTCCGATGTTCTTCATGTCGCGCTCCAACCCGATGGACCGCCTGAACAACCAATCGTCGGGCCGTCAACAGGTCGACGCGGCCACACGCGCCGTTCTGCGGGACAAGCAGAAGAACCAGAAGCTCAACAAATACGCCCAGTTCCTCGAACCGCAGGACGCGAAAGAACTGTCCGACGTTCGGATGAAGCTTTTGCAGGCGGGCTACCGGACCAAGGACGCCGTTCAGCTTTACTATTTCTCGCAGTTTGTGCTGGGGATCGGTGGCCTGATCGTTGGCGTCGCGTATTTCTACCTGATCCTTGATCCGTCCAATGCCACCACGCAGCAGACGGTGATGTATACGCTCGGGCCGGGTGCCGCCGGATACATGTTCCCGAAATACTGGATCACCAGCCGGGTTCAGAAGCGTCAGGAAGAGATTGAAAGCGGTTTCCCCGACAGTCTCGACATGATGCTGGTCTGCGTCGAAGCGGGTCAATCGATGGATCAGGCCATCGTGCGCGTCAGCAAGGAGTTGCGCGCCTCCTATCCCAGCCTTGCCGATGAATTCGAACTGGTCAGCCACGAGATGAAGGCGGGCAAGGACAAAACGACCGTTCTCAATGACATGGGCGAGCGCTGCGGCGTGCAGGACGTGATGTCCTTCGTGACCGTTCTCAACCAAAGCCAAAGCTTCGGTACTCCGATTTCCGATGCTCTCCGGGTCTATGCGGCAGAAATGCGCGACAAACGCGTCATGCGTGCCGAAGAAAAGGCTAACAAGTTGCCAACCAAAATGACATTGACCACAATGATGCTGACGGTGCCGCCGCTGTTGATCATCCTCGTGGGTCCTTCGGTCGTCGGCATTCAGCAGCTCGGAAGTCTCGGGAGCTCGATGGGGCAATGACTTTAGCGCGGGTTTGGCCCGCACTCTTTCTGATCGGATTGGCCGCCTGTACACCGGGCGGCTTTTCCACGTCTGACGATGCGGTCTTCGCGCCCAGTGTCGATCCAAGAGGCGCGGTCGTTGACCAGCTGACCGTGGGGCACCGCCTTATGGCGGCGGGGGAATACGAACTTGCGCTGAGCTCGTTCAGCCTTGCGGCAGCCGAACAGGGCCTGACACCCGAAGTGCTTTTGTCACTGGGATCGGCCAACCTTGCTCTGGGCCGGCTCAACCAGGCGGAAGATCTGCTCCGGCGGGCAACGAAAGATGCCCCCGAAAGCCCAGATGCCTGGAACAATCTGGGTGTTGTCCTGATCGAAAAGAACGAAACAGCCGAGGCCGCACAGGTGTTTCGCAGGGCATTTGCGCTCGATAATGGCGAAAGTGTTGCAATTCGGGATAATCTGCGCTTGGCTCTCGCAAAATTGGAAAATTCGCAGTATGATGCGGAAATAGAACAAGAATACAAACTTGTGCGGCGCGGCAGCAGTGACTTTCTAATCCGCCCGACACAGTAATGAGGCAGAGCAGTAAAGGACGCAAAAATGCGCCATCCCTTTATCGTGACCCTATGTGTAACAGAGGCATTCGCGCTTTCCGGGTGCGAGCAAGGCATTGATACCGAAGCGGTCGACCGTGAATTTCAGGGCGTGAACGTCATTGACGGCACCAACCTGAACGAAGTCATGCTGTCGGTGTCCGATCCGAACGAAGCGGTGGCCTATTTCCAACGCGCCAGCAGCGCCGAGCCAGACCGCATCGACCTTGCGCGTGGTCTGGCCCTCTCCCTGATCCGCGCCAAACGGCATACCGAAGGTGTTGCCGCATGGGCACGGGTTGTGGACAACGACGCATCAACCAATGACGACCGGGTCGAACTGGCCGACGCCCTGATCCGCAACAATGAATGGGATCGCGCTGAAACAGTGCTGAACGCCATTCCGCCGACCCACGAAACCTTCAAACGGTACCGCCTTGAGGCGATGATCGCCGACAGCAAACAACAGTGGGACAAGGCCGACAGTTTCTACGAAACCGCCGTTGGTCTGACCACCACGCCGGCCTCTGTAATGAACAACTGGGGTTTCTCAAAGCTGACCCGCGGAGATTACTCGGGCGCTGAACGGCTTTTCACCGAGGCGATCCGAAACGACGACTCTCTTTTCACCGCAAAAAACAATCTCGTTCTGGCGCGGGGCGCACAGGGCAATTACGTGCTGCCTGTGGTTCCCATGACCCAGATCGAACGGGCCGAACTGTTGCACACGATGGGCCTTGCTGCCGTAAAGCGGGGCGACGTGGTGACCGGACAGGGTCTGATGCGCGAAGCGATCGACACCCATCCGCAGCATTTCGAAGCGGCCGCCCGCAGCCTGAAAGCGCTTGAATCCAATGTCGTGAACTAAGCCGCATGGATATCTCGGCGTTCTCGGCTCTGGTGTTTCTGCCTCTTGTGCTCCCTTTGTGTGTCTATGTGACCTTCTCGGACATGCGCGACATGCGCATTCCGAACGTGATTGTCGTGATGCTGTTTGTGGTCTACGCGGTTGTCGGGCTGATCGCCCTGCCCTTCGACGTCTATCTGTGGCGCTATGTGCATCTGATTGTCGTGCTGGTGGCGGGGATCGCCCTGAATGCGGGCGGTGCGATGGGGGCTGGCGACGCCAAATTCGCCGCCGCCGCCGCCCCCTTCATTCATGTTGGTGATCTGCGGCTGCTCATGGCGCTCTTTGCGGCGAACATTCTTGCCGCCTTTCTGGCCCACCGCATCGCCAAGTACACCGCCCTGCGGAACTTTGCGCCCCACTGGAAAAGCTGGACGAACCCCAAGTTCCCGATGGGCATGGCCCTTGGCGGAACTCTCGCGCTCTATCTCGGCTTCGGAGCGTGGTTCGGCAGGTAACCTGCCAAGAACCTGTCCAGCCCCAGCCCTTCTGTTGCCACATTGGCCTGCCACGGTCAGCCAGAGACAAATCTGGCTGAATCGATCCGGGGCTATCAATGAACATGCAGACCAGCGCCGTCATGGCGCCTCCTCCGCCCAAGCGCATGGAAGACATGAAGCTGCAGCCTGTCATGATGCGTGACATCCTGCTGAAAACGATGTTCCGCAAGAACGTGTCGACGGCGACCGCTGTGGCGCAAAGCGTCTGTCTTCCGGTGCCGATCACGCAGGAGCTTATTGATCTGGCACGCGGCCAGTTGCTTCTTGAGGCCACCGGCACGCTGAACGCGAACAACGGCTCTGAAATGGGGTATCAGCTCACCGACGCGGGCAAGGCCCGCGCGTTGGACGCCTTGGCACAGTCCGAATATTACGGCGCGATGCCGGTGCCGCTGGCGGTTTATTCCGAACAGGTCAAGCGCCAGTCGATCCGCAACATCCATATCTCGCGCCAGCAATTGACCGACGCGATGGGACATCTGATCCTGCCGCCGGACCTGCTTGGCAATCTTGGCCCTGCCGTCGGCGCAGGCCGGTCGATCCTGATGTATGGACCGCCGGGGAACGGGAAATCCTCGATCTCGAACGGCATCCGCGACGCGATGGGTGACAAGATTTATGTCCCCCACGCGATCGAATATGCTGGTCAGGTGATCACGGTCTATGACCCGATTGTCCACAGCGCAGCGGAAAACGCGGGCGCGTCCACCGGGCTTCGCCTGACCAACCGCTTCGACACACGCTATGTGCTCTGCGCGCGTCCCACGGTGATCACCGGGGGCGAACTGTCGCTCGACATGCTTGACCTCGTCTACAACCCGACCGCGCGCACATATCAGGCGCCGCTGCAGCTCAAATCCACCGGCGGTATCTTCATCGTCGACGACCTTGGCCGTCAGGCAGAACCACCACAGAAACTGGTCAACCGCTGGATCGTTCCGCTGGAAGAAGCGCGCGACATCCTTGCCTTGCAGTCTGGTGAAAAATTCGAAGTCCCGTTCGACACGCTGGTGATCTTCTCGACCAACTTCCATCCGAACGAAATCTTCGACCAAGCCGCCCTGCGCCGGATCTTCTTCAAGATCAAGATCGACGGGCCGGACCAGCAGAACTTCCTCAAGATCTTCTCGATGGTGGCGAAGAAAAAGAAGATGGTGCTGTGTGAAAAGTCGCTGATCCATCTTCTCAAGAACAAATACCCGACGATCAAGAACGTCTACGCGAACTATCAGCCTGTCTTCCTGATCGACCAGATGATCGCAGTGTGTAATTTCGAGGGCTGGCCCTACAAGATGACACCGGAACTGATTGATCGTGCATGGGCCAACATGTTCGTGAAAGACGAAAAGATCGTCAAATAAGCGCAACGGTCCGATTTCCAGTTGACTGGAAATCGCGGTCGCGTCCACGCGTCCGCATCCCGGATCAGCCACACGTGACGCCACGCAAAAAACGCAAGATTAGCCCTTGACGCCACGCCGCACCGCTCGTACTCACGCGGCGGTCCGGCGCGGTAGCTCAGTTGGTTAGAGCGAACGACTCATAATCGTTAGGTCGGGGGTTCGAGTCCCCCCCACGCCACCATTTCCCTCTCAGAGACTTTGGTCTGAACCTGCGGACG
This sequence comes from Marivita sp., assembly GCF_017643905.1. Lineage (GTDB taxonomy): Bacteria > Pseudomonadota > Alphaproteobacteria > Rhodobacterales > Rhodobacteraceae > Marivita. The sequence goes on along the minus strand of NZ_JAEPMO010000043.1, from coordinate 23,228 downwards.
GCACCTTACGCATGTTGGCCTTTCTGCACGAACAAGCGTCGGAAAAAGAACAGACGGTCCCTGTCGTACCCGTTTAGTCCAGACGCATGACCCAGATATCTCCCATAACAGTGTCCACCGACCGCATCCTTGCAGGCGTTGCCCTGATGCTCGGCTTTTGCATCACGGCCCCCCTTCTGGACGTGGCCGCCAAACTGGCCTCCAGCAGCGTTCCCGTTGGTCAAATCACCACGGCACGGTTCGTCATTCAATGTGTGCTGATGGCCCCTGTGGTCTGGCTCATGGGACTGTCCTTGCGCGTTGCGCGCGGGCTGTGGCTGGCATTGGTGATCCGCTCGGGCCTGTTGTTCGTCTCGACTTTCTGTTTCATCGCGGCGATCCGCGTGATGCCACTGGCCGACGCGCTGGCGATCGTCTTTGTCGCACCGTTCATCGTGTTGCTCGTGGGAAAGTTCTACCTTGGCGAAGATGTCGGCCCGCGCCGAGTCGGTGCCGCCCTTGTCGGCTTTTTGGGTGTGCTGTTCGTCATCCAGCCCAGCTTTTCCGCTTTTGGCGCGGTGGCCCTGTTCCCGCTGGGGACAGCCGTTGGGTTTGCCTTCTACATCCTTGTGACCCGCGGTTTGTCACGGCAGGTGCACCCGGTAAGCCTGCAATTCTACACTGGCCTGATTGCAAGTGTGCTGTGCCTGCCCATCCTGATCATGGCCCAAGGCAGCGGCTCTGTCCTTCTTGATCCGGTCTGGCCGGAGGGGATCGCCTGGACCTGGCTCTTCGGTGTCGGCTTCTTTGCCACGGTCAGCCACATGATGATGACCTATGCCTTGTCGTTGGCACCTTCTGCGACCCTTGCCCCGCTGCAATATCTGGAACTGCCGGTGGCGACATTGCTCGGATACTTGGTCTTCGGGGATTTCCCGAACACGCTGACCCTGACAGGCATCGGCATCATCATTGGCGCAGGACTCTACATGATCCACCGCGAACGCGTCACGGCACGACAGTTGATCACCGAGCGCGCGGCGCCACCGATCTGAAACTCAATGCGTTACCGAATGACACGCAGATACCAATACGCGTAACATTTCATTTGCGGAACCGTCGCTTGCGACGTATGATCGCTCGCAACCTGATCAACTGATTCAGGCGTTGGCTCTTTCAAGAAGGTCCGCAGCATGTACGCACAGATGGTCAAATCCGAAGCAACACAGGACGACCCCGAAAAGCTCGCTGCGTTTCAGGCACGCATCGACGCTGGCGACAAGATCGAACCGAAGGACTGGATGCCAGAAGGCTACCGCAAGACCCTGATCCGCCAGATCGGCCAGCACGCCCATTCCGAGATCGTCGGCCAATTGCCCGAGGGCAACTGGATCACCCGTGCGCCGACGCTGGAACGCAAGGCGATTCTTCTGGCCAAGGTGCAGGACGAAGCGGGGCATGGCCTCTACCTCTACTGTGCGGCCGAGACGCTGGGGGTCAGCCGGGACGAACTGACCGAGATGCTGCTAGATGGCCGCATGAAATACAGCTCCATCTTCAACTACCCGACGCTCACATGGGCGGACATGGGCGCGGTCGGCTGGCTGGTTGATGGGGCGGCGATCATGAACCAGGTGCCGCTCCAGCGCACCTCCTACGGCCCATATTCCCGCGCGATGATCCGCATCTGCAAGGAAGAATCGTTTCACCAGCGGCAGGGCTATCACATCATGATGAAGATGGCCCAAGGCACACCGGCGCAGAAAAAGATGGCGCAGGATGCGCTCAACCGCTTCTGGTATCCATCGCTGATGATGTTCGGCCCGTCCGACAAGGACTCGGTACATTCCGCGCAGTCGATGAAGTGGAAGATCAAGATGAACACCAACGACGAGCTGCGTCAGAAGTTCGTCGATCAGACCGTGCCGCAGGCCAACCATCTTGGTCTGACCGTGCCGGACGACACCCTGTGCTGGAACGACGAAAAGGGCGGATATGATTTCGCCGAACCGGACTGGTCCGAGTTCTTCGACGTGATCCAAGGCAATGGCCCGTGCAACACCGAACGTCTCGCCGCCCGCAACAAGGCCTGGGACGAAGGTGCCTGGGTGCGCGAAGGGTTGATGGCGCATGCTGCCAAGAAACGCGCGGCAAAGCTGGCCGCGGAATAGCTCATCGGCCCTGACGGGCATCTTCGCGAGGCGAGCCAGAAGGCTCGATGAGCGGTCGGAGGACAGACATGAAACACGAATGGCCCCTTTGGGAGGTTTTCATCCGCGGGCAACATGGGCTCAACCACCGTCATGTCGGCAGCCTGCATGCGCCTGATGCCGAAATGGCGCTCAAGAACGCGCGGGATGTCTATACCCGCCGGAATGAAGGTGTGAGCATCTGGGTGGTCGAAGCGGCACATATCACCGCCTCCTCTCCTTCGGACAAAGGGCCGCTTTACGAGCCGTCGGAAAGCAAGGTCTACCGCCACCCGACCTTCTTCGACATTCCCGACGAAGCGGGTCACATGTGATGACCGACCAGACCGCCCTGTTCGAATTCCTCCTGCGGCTGGGGGACAACACGCTGGTGCTCGGCCACCGGGTCAGCGAATGGTGCGGCCATGCGCCGGTACTGGAAGAAGACATCGCGCTCGCCAATATCGCGCTGGACCTGATCGGCCAGACGCAGATGTGGCTCGGCCTCGCCGGAGAGGTCGAAGGCGCCGGACGCTCTGCCGATGATCTCGCGATGCTCCGCGATGTCTGGGATTTCCGCAACCTGCTGCTGGTCGAACAGCCCAATGGCGACTTTGGTCAGACCCTGATGCGGCAATGCCTCTTCGATGCGTTCCATGTCGAACTGCTCACCGATCTGACCCACGCCCCTGACGACCGCATCGCGGCCATTGCCGCCAAAGCGCTGAAAGAGGTGACCTATCACCTCGACCGCTCCTCCGAGACCGTGATCGGCCTTGGCGACGGGACCGAGGAAAGCCACCGCCGCATGCAGACAGCGCTCGACCTCCTCTGGCCCTATGTCGGTGAGATGTTCACAGCCGACACCGTTGACGATGCCATGCACACCGCCGGGATCGGCCCCGACCTGACCGCGCTGCGCAGCCGCTTCGACACACGGATCGACGCCATTCTGGCCGAGGCGACGCTGACCAAACCCGACAGCATCTATGCGCAGTCCGGCGGCAAGACCGGCTTCCGCCATTCCGAACATCTGGGCCACATGCTGACCCAGATGCAGTGGCTCCAACGCGCCTATCCCGGTGCGACCTGGTGACATGACACCCGACCTGCCCACCATCTGGGACTGGCTCGATCAGGTGCCAGACCCCGAGATCCCGGTGATCTCGGTTGTCGATCTCGGTATCGTACTGGACGTGGCATGGCAGGGCGACACGCTCGAAGTGGCTGTGACCCCGACCTATTCAGGCTGCCCTGCCACATCGGTGATCGCGATGGATATCGAAACCGCTCTGTACGATCGGGGTATCCGAAACGTACGGATCAAGACCCAGATTGCGCCGCCCTGGACGACCGACTGGCTTTCGGACAAGGGCCGCGCGAAGCTTGCTGACTACGGGATTGCGCCCCCCTCGCCCGCCGGTGGCCCCGACACCTGCCCGCGCTGCGGAGGCACCCATCTCACCCGGATCAGCCAATTCGGCTCCACCCCGTGCAAGGCGCATTGGCGGTGTGACGACTGTCTCGAACCGTTCGACTATTTCAAATGTATCTGACCGTAAGGCCCTGATATGGCGCGTTTCTATCCCCTGACCGTCACCGCTGTCGAAAAGACAACCCGCGATGCGGTTGTGATCACGCTCGAGGCCCGCGACGGGGGCAACTTCGCCTTCACCCAAGGCCAATACCTGACCTTCAAGCGGGATTTTGACGGCATCGAAATCCGCCGCTCCTATTCCATCTGTTCGGGAGCCAATGAAGGCGTGCTGCGCGTCGGTATCAAGAAGGTCGCGGACGGCGCGTTTTCCCAATGGGCCAACACTGACCTTCAGCCGGGCGCGACCATCGACGCGATGGAGCCGATGGGCAAGTTTCACACGCCCATCGAGCCGGACAAGGCCAAGACTTACCTTGCATTTGCCGGCGGGTCGGGGATCACGCCGGTGCTGTCGATCCTGAAGACCGTCCTTGCGGCGGAACCCAAATCGCAGGTGACGCTGGTCTATGCCAACCGCAGCGTCAGCACGATCATGTTCCGGGAAGAGCTGGAAGACCTCAAGAATCTATATATGAGGCGTTTGAACATCATCCACATTCTTGAAACCGACGCGCAGGATATTGACCTGTTCCAGGGTCGCGTCGATGGCGAAAAATGCGCGGCACTGTTCGAGCATTGGATCGACATCCAAAGCGTCAACACCGCGTTCATCTGCGGGCCGGAGCCGATGATGAAAGCCATTGCACAGGCGCTTGGCGACCACGGGTTGAGCAAGGATCAGATCAAGTTCGAGCTTTTTGCCAGCGCCCAGACCGGGCGGCTGGAACGGCGTACCAAAGCCGCCGATGGGGCGGCCACGGACGCGATTGCAGCGAGCATCACCCTCGACGGCATGACGCGCAGTTTCGAGATGGGCCGCGACATGACGATCCTCGAAGCGGCACTCGACAATGCGCTCGACGCGCCCCATGCCTGCCGCGCCGGGGTGTGTTCGACCTGCAAATGCAAGGTGTTGGAGGGCGAAGTGGACATGGTCGCCAACCACGCGCTCGAGGATTACGAGGTTGCGGCAGGCTACGTCCTGTCCTGCCAGTCCTACCCGATCACCAAGCGCGTTGTGGTCGACTACGACCAGTAACCGTCATACCGGGTTGCGCTTGTCCACGACGCGCACGGCCTTGCCCTGAGACCGGGCCACGGACCCCGGATCCCCCCCCGCGACCTCGGTCGAGATGCCGATGGGATCCTTGATCCGCTTGACCAGCATCCGCGTCGCCGCCGTTCGTGACAACTCGTCAGCCGCATCGGGCGTGGCCTCGACCAGCACCCGCATCGCGTCCATCCGGCCTGCGGTGTAAAGCTCGATCTGGAAATACGGGGCCAGCCCGCCGGTCGCCATGACCTCTTCCTCGATCTGGGTCGGAAACACGTTCACGCCGCGCAGGATCATCATGTCATCGCTGCGGCCCGTCACCTTTTCCATCCGTCGCATCGACCGCGCGGTGCCCGGCAAAAGCCGCGTCAGATCGCGGGTGCGGTAGCGGATGACGGGCATGCCTTCCTTGGTGATCGTGGTGAACACCAACTCACCCTTTTCGCCATCGGGCAACACCTCACCGGTCTCGGGATTGATGATTTCGGGGTAGAAGTGATCTTCCCAGATGTGCAGCCCGTCCTTGGTTTCCACACATTCATTTGCCACACCCGGCCCGATCACCTCGGACAAGCCGTAGATGTCGACCGCGTGCATGTCGAAGGCCTGTTCGATCTCCTGCCGCATCGCATTTGTCCAGGGTTCGGCACCGAACACACCCACCTCTAACGACGTCTCGCGCGGGTCCAGCCCCGCTTTGTGGAACGCCTCAAGAATGTTGAGGATGTAGGACGGCGTTACCATGATCCCCTTTGGCCGGAAATCAGTGATCAGGCCAACCTGCTTTTCGGTCTGCCCTCCACCCATCGGCACCACCGTGCCACCGAGCTTTTCCACCCCGTAATGCGCGCCAAGCCCACCGGTAAACAGGCCGTAACCATAGGCCACATGCACCATGTCTCCGGCACGCAAACCCGACGCCCGGAGCGACCGCGCAACCACGCTGGCCCACATATCGATGTCGTTCTTCGTGTAGCCGACAACCGTCGGCTTGCCGGTAGTGCCGGAGGACGCATGGATCCGTGCGATCTGTTCGCGCGGTACGGCGAAAAGACCAAACGGATAGTTGTCCCGCAGGTCGGATTTCAAAGTGAAGGGAAACTTCGCCAGATCGGACAGGTCTTTCAGGTCATCAGGATGAACCCCCGCCGCATCAAACTTGGCGCGGTACATCGGCACGTTGTCATAAGCATGGCGCAGCGACCAGCGCAGGCGGTCCAGTTGCAGAGCGCGGATCTCGTCGATGGATGCGGTTTCGATCGGGTCGAGATCACCCGGTTTCGGTGACAAATCTTTCATGTGCCCAGCGCCTCCCCTACGCTTCGTCGAACACCGTGCCCTTGATCGACCGTGACAGTCCGCGGAACTCGGCAATCAGCACCCCGGCCTGATTGGTCACCTGTACATCGGTGATGCCGCTGCGCCCGGTCAGTGAAATCTCGGTTGCTGTAGCGCGCAGGCGGTCCCCCAACCGGCCCGAGGCGATATAGGTGATCGAATTGTGCTGCGCGACAGTGACCTGATTGCGGCTGTTGCAGGCAAAGGCAAAAGCACTGTCGGCAAGCGTAAAAATCACCCCGCCATGGCACATGCCGTGCCCGTTGCAATGGTGTTTCTTGACGGTCAGTTCCATGACCGCTTCGCCTTCCGCGATATGCGTCAGCTCCATCCCCACCCATTGCGAGGCATGATCCTGAAGCCACATTTTCTGTGCCGATTTTTGGGCGCGTTCGTCCGGTGTCATGGACGCGACGCTTGCATGAAGTTCGCGCACGGTCAAATACTTAGACAGGGAAATGGGGATCGCGATGACAGTTCAGGATGTACAGAGTTTCATTGCGGGCGCTTGGCTGGCCCCCGACAGCAGCGCGCGGGACATTCGGGATGCCGTGACCGGCGATGTGATCGCGCGTGCGGGCCGTGCGCAAGTCGATGCGGGGGCGGTGATCGACCATGCTCTGACTGTCGGCGCGACTGCCCTGCGGGCTATGACATTCCATGATCGCGCCCGGATGCTCAAGGCGCTGGCGCTTTATCTGCAAGAGCGCAGGCAGGTTCTCTATGATCTCAGCTTTTCGACCGGGGCCACGCAGAAGGACCACCTGATCGACGTGGATGGCGGGATCGGGACGATGCTTGTCATTGCCTCCAAAGGTCGGCGCGAGATGCCGGACGGGCATGTCTATCTGGACGGCGGGATCGAGCAATTGTCGCGCAAGGGCAGCTTTGTCGGGCAGCATGTCTGCACCCCGTTGCAGGGTGTTGCGGTGCACATCAACGCGTTCAACTTCCCGGTCTGGGGCATGCTGGAAAAGCTGGCCCCAACCCTCTTGGCCGGTGTCCCGGCGATCGTGAAACCGGCGACGACGACCTGCTATGTGACCGAAGCCTGTGTGCGGTTGATGCTGGAAAGCGGAATTTTACCAAATGGTACACTTCAGCTTGTGACCGGCGATTTGGGCGATCTGCTTGGTCACCTCGGCCCGCAAGATGTGGTCAGCTTCACCGGCTCCGCCGACACAGCATACACCCTGCGCAGCGCGCCGAACCTGCTGCGCAACTCGGTGCGGTTTGTGGCGGAACAGGACAGCCTGAACGCGTCGATCCTAGGGCCGGATGCTCTGCCCGGCACGCCGGAGTTCGATCTTTTCGTCAAGGAAGTCCACCGCGAGATGACCACGAAGGCGGGGCAGAAATGCACCGCCATCCGCCGGATCATCGCGCCGCAGGCTCAGGTCGATGCGGTGATTGCCGCTGTATCCGACCGTCTGCGGGGCACGGTGATCGGAGACCCGCGCGATCCGGCAACCTGCATGGGCGCGCTGGTGTCAGACGGTCAGCGGCGCGACGTGCTGGAGAAATGTGCAACGCTTGCGACAGAGGCGGAACGGGTGTTCGGCGATCCCGATGCGTTTGTCGTACACGGGGCCGATGCTGCCAAAGGCGCGTTCCTGCCGCCAATGCTTTATCATTGCGCCGACCCCGATGCGGCAAGTCATGTACATGACACAGAGGCGTTCGGCCCGGTGGCGACCGTCATGGGCTACCGCGATCTGTCCCATGCGATTGCGCTTGTGAACCGGGGGCAAGGCAGCCTTGTGGCTTCGGTCATCACCCATGACCCCGAGGTCGCCCGCGAGGTAGTGATGGGTGCGGGCGCGTATCACGGGCGGCTCTACTTCAACAACCGCGACAGCATGGCCGAAGCAACCGGCCACGGCTCCCCCTTACCCCACATGGTGCACGGTGGTCCCGGCCGTGCGGGTGGTGGCGAGGAACTGGGCGGTGTGCGCGGGGTTTTGCATTATATGCAACGGACTGCTGTTCAGGGCAGCCCGGACATCCTCAAAGCCGTAACGGGCGAATGGGTTCCGGGGGCCACCACCTCGCAAGGCCCGGTGCATCCGTTCCGACGCAGCTTTGACGAGGTGCAGATCGGGGAGACGCTGCACACGGGCGAGCGTGAAGTGACGATGGAAGACATCGAACACTTTGCGCATTTCACCGGTGACACGTTCTATGCCCACATGGACGAGGACGCGGCCAAGCGAAACCCGTTCTTCCCCGGTCGGGTGGCACATGGCTATCTGCTTCTGAGTTTTGCCGCTGGTCTGTTCGTCGATCCGGACGAAGGCCCGGTGCTGGCCAACACCGGTCTCGACAATCTACGCTTTCAGAAACCGGTGAGCGCCGGGGACCGGATCAAGGTGCAACTGACGGTCAAGAAGAAGACGAAGCGTACAGATGATTACGGCGAGGTCCGCTGGCATGTCATTCTGCGCAATCAGGACGACGCAGTTGTTGCAGAATATGAACTGCTCACGATGAACGCATATTCTTCTACGCCTGACAGCTTGGCCTGAGGCCGCGCGCGGCGTATCGGTTGGCAATGACAGACACCGATTTCGCTCAACTCGTGACCCGCGCACTGGGATCCTGCACCCCAAGGGTGTGGTCGCTTCTGGTAACCATGTTCGGCGATTTGGCACTGGCCCCGCGGGCTCGGCTGAGTGGTGCGACCGTAAACGCGATTACGGCTGCGATCGGAATCAAGCCCGAAGCGACGCGGGTTGCTCTGCACCGTCTGCGGAAAGAAGACTGGATCGAAAGCCATCGCAGCGGGCGGCAAAGCCGCTATGAGCTGACCAAGATGGGACGGGCCGAAACCAAAGCGGCCTGGCCAAGGGTGTATGGACCTGCACCATCAGACGTGACCGCCTATCTGGTTTTGAACGACCCCACCTCGCAAAGTGACGTGCTGTCCGACCGAAGCACCGGAACCTCCGTACAAATTGGCCCGAAGGCGATGGTCACGGTGGACATACCGCGTTCGGAGCACCAACTGGCTCTGGCAATTGGGGCGACAGACCATGTGCCGCAATGGGTGTCTGACAAGCTCTGCCCAACCGAGGTGCAAACTGCGTCAAGAGACTTGGCGCTCCGCTTAACGCACCTGTCCGAAAGTGGTGAACTTGATCAGATGACCCTATTGCAGCGCACAGCCTTGCGCGTGGTCGTCGTCCACGAATGGCGGCGATTGATCCTGCGCGTGCCTGCCTTGCCCGAGCACCTTTTTTCCGACGCATGGCACGGCGCGGCCTGCCGGACCTTGTTTCTGGACCTGTTGTCCCGGCTGCCTGCACCGGACATGGCAAGTCTGGAACAAGAGATCGAGTGCGACTGATCCCCCTGAGTCTTGCCAGTCCGTGATCCGCGTTGAACGACGCCTCTTGCAGCAAAAACTTGGCATCCGGACTTCCCGTCATAGACGTAATTTGCGTTCGCCTGCCCTGCCGTTTCATCGCAAAGGCGAGTGACCTGGACATAGATGCCTAAGTTATCATCACTTTTTGCGATGATCGCACGCGCTATGCGGGAATTTGGTCGATCACGCTTTCCGTCCGCCAAGTTTTTATAAACGCTTTGGAAAATGCCGAACCGCGCGTATCGTGTGCGGGAACGACCTGGTGGGGATTATGTTTGATCTGCTGATCAAAGAGGCAGTTTTGCCGGACGGGCGAAGCCCGGTGACCATTGCGATCAAGGACGGCCGCATTGCCGCGATTGGTCAGAACGTGCTGGGCGAAGCGGCCGAGGTGATCGACGCTGGTGGCCAGCTTGTCTCGCCGCCATTCGTCGATCCGCATTTCCACATGGACGCCACTCTGAGCCTTGGCCTGCCGCGTTTGAACCAGTCGGGCACCCTGCTGGAAGGCATCGCGCTTTGGGGCGAATTGAAGCCGATGCTGACGGTCGAGGCAGTGGTCGAGCGGGCGTTGCGATACTGCGACTTGGCCGTCGCGCAGGGGCTTTTGTCGATCAGAACCCATGTCGATGTAAGCACGGCTCCGCTGACGGGGGTCGAAGCGCTGCTTGAGGTCCGCAAGACCGTTGCCCCCTATATCGACCTGCACCTCGTGGCCTTTCCGCAGGACGGATTGTTCCGCGCCGAAGGAGCCGAGGAAAACCTGCTGCGCGCACTGGATATGGGTGTTGATGTGGTGGGCGGCATTCCGCATTTCGAGCGCACGATGGAAGATGGCGCGCGGTCGGTGAAGCGCCTGTGCGAGATCGCGGCGGATCGCGGATTGCCGGTGGACCTGCATTGCGACGAAAGCGATGATCCGATGTCGCGCCACGTGGAAACGTTGGCGGCGGAAACCACGCGGCTTGGGCTGGGCGGACGGGTGGTCGCCAGCCACGTCACGGCGATGCATTCCTATGACAACTACTACGCCTCCAAGCTGATCCCGCTGATCGCGGAGTCGGGCATGCATGTGGTGCCCAATCCGCTGATCAACATCACCCTACAGGGGCGGTCCGACACCTATCCGCGCCGCCGGGGTCTGACTCGAGTTCAGGAACTGCGCGCGGCCGGGGTGAACGTGGCCTTCGGGCAGGATTGCACGATGGACCCGTGGTATCCGCTGGGGTCTGCCGACATGCTGGAGGTCGCGCATATGGGCGTACATGCCGTGCCCATGACCTCGCGCGAGGCGATGGCATGGGCGTTCCATTCGGTCACGATGGGCGGTGCGGCGGCGATGGGTTTGCCCGACCCGACGCTCCGCGAAGGCGGCCCGGCGAACATGGTCCTGCTGCAAGCCCGCGACCCGATCGAGGCGGTGCGCCTCAAGGCGACACGTCTGGCAGTGATCCGGGGTGGCAAGGTTCTGTCGCGTACCGCACCGCGCATTGCACAGCTTTCGCTGGAGGGACGGCCCGACAGCGTGAACCCGGCGGACTATGCCCCACCGCAAAACACATAAACCAAACCCAACACAGAGGATGCTGCCATGACCCTGACCACAACCCGTCGAAGCCTGCTGGTGGGCGCTGCCGCGACACTTGCGCTGCCCGCCTATATCCGCCGCGTGAATGCGCAAACGGTTATCAAAGTCGCGGGCGTCCATGCCTCGCCGGTTGAGAACGCGTGGAACAGCCGGATTCATCTTGCGATGCAGCAAGCCGCCGAAGCCGGGCTGATCGAATACGAATTCTCCGAAGGCGTTGCGGCCACCGACTATCCCCGCGCGATGCGGGAATACGCGGAAAGCGGTGTGCAACTGGTCTGGGGTGAATCCTATGCCGTGGAACGGGAAGCGCGTGAAGTGGCGGCAGACTATGCCGACACGGCCTTCCTGATGGGATCGTCAGGTGGCCCGGAGGGCGATAACTTTGGTGTATTTGGCACACGCAACCACGAAGCGGCGTATCTGGCCGGGATGCTTGCGGGCAAGATGTCGGAAAGCAATGTCTTCGGTTCGGTCGGCGGCTATCCGATCCCCGAGGTCAACCTGCTGATCAACGCGTTCCGGATGGGCGTGAAAGAGGTCAACGCCGACGCCACCTTCCTCAACGGGTTCATCGGCGCATGGTTTGATCCTGCGCGCGCTCAGGAAGCGGCGATTGCGCAGATCGACTCCGGGGCCGACATTCTCTTTGGTGAACGCATCGGTACGGCGGATGCGGCACAGGCCAAAGGCGTCAAGGCGATCGGATCTCTGATCGACTACACCCCGCGTTACCCGGAAACCGTGTTCGCCAACGCGATCTGGAACTATGGCCCGACGATTGAAGCGATTGTGGCCGACATCACAGCGGGCAGCCCGGTGGGTCGCGACTACACCGAATACTCGTTCATGTCCTATGGCGGCAACGAGTTGATCTATGTGGACAGCATGGTGCCCGCCGACGCGATCCCCGCGATGGAAGCGAAACGCGCTGCCATCCAGGCGGGCGAGTTCGAGGTGCCAATCGACGCGAACGAGCCTGCCTGATCGTCCGTGACGGACGCGACGGCCCTCGCCGCCGCCATTGCAGCCGGGCGGATCTCCGCACAGGACGCGATGGCGGCGAGCCTCGCCCGGGCGCATGAGACGCCCGGCGCAATGGCCTGCATGCTGCCAATCGAAGAGGCTTTGTCCTTGGCGGATGGGGCGGCACCGGGGCCGTTTTCCGGTGTGCCTTTCTTTGGCAAGGATTTGGGCGCTGTCGTGCGCGGGCTGAAGCAGAGCGCAGGCAGCGCGGCGATTGCCAACCGCGTCGAAGCGCCCCTGCAAGACAGCGCCTTGTTCGCCCTGTTCCGGGCGGCAGGCTTGGTGCCGTTTGGCCTGACGGCCGTGCCAGAGGTCGGGTTGGCCTTGTCCACCGAACCCGAGGGACGTCCACCCGCGACAAATCCGTTCGACGCGACCCGGACACCGGGGGGGTCCTCCGGCGGCGCGGCTGCTGCCGTTGCCAGTGGGATCGTCGCCATCGCGCACGCAACCGATGCGGCGGGGTCGATCCGCGTGCCTGCCGCCTGTTGCGGGTTGTGGGGGCTGAAGCCATCGCGCGGTGTGTCGCCGATGGGGCCAGACTACAACAACTGGCTGATGGGCATCGCGTCAGAACTGGTACTGGCGCGGTCGCTGCGGGATGTGAAAACCGCATTGGCCTGCGTCGCCACGACCGATGGGCGCATGACACCACGTGTTGCCGTGATCCTTCCGGACACGTGCGACGACACGCAGGTCAACGCGACTCTAGCAGCGGCGAAGGTGTTGGAGGCAGCGGGTTGCATCATTCAGGATGGTCCACCATCGTCGCCGTCTGACAAATACCTGTCCCGGCCCATGTCGCTGATCCGCATGATCCTGGCCGCTGCCTTGCACGAAGGCTTGACCGCCACGGGTGTGCCAGACGATGAACTCCCACAGCTCTTGCGTGCCGCGCGGGCCGAGGGCGCCGCTTTGACGGGGACCGATCTGTTCGCCGCTTCGCGAGACATCATGCAGATGAGCGACATCATTCTCGAATTTTTCGGCGATGCCGACGCGATCCTGATGCCTGTCCTGTCCGGCCCGCCACCCATGCTGGGGGCGTTTCCGATGGATCATACTGATCTAGATGCGCACTTTCTGAAGATGGAGGCGATGGCCCCGAACGCGGCTTGGGCCAATGTTGCTGGCCTGCCCGCACTGGCCTTTCCTGCCGGGTTTGAGAACGGTCTGCCCGTTGGCGCACAGCTTATCGGACGCCCCAACAGCGACACCGCCCTTTTGGAATTCGCGCAGCCTTTGGCGCATATGATCGACATTCCCTTCCCGCACCCCATCGCCGGACTGCCCACATGACCGCCGTTCTTGAACTTTCGAACATCACCAAGCGGTTTGGCGCGTTGACGGCGAATGAGGACGTATCGCTGTCACTGGCCCAAGGAGAAATCCTGGCCCTGCTGGGCGAGAACGGCGCGGGCAAGACGACGCTGATGAATATCCTGTTCGGCCATTACAACGCGGACGAAGGCGAGGTGCGGGTCTTCGGTGAAACCCTGCCCCCCGGCAAACCGCGCGCGGCGATTGCCGCGGGGGTCGGGATGGTGCACCAGCACTTCACCTTGGCAGGCAACCTGACCGTTCTGGAAAACGTGATGCTTGGGTCGGAACCACTGGGTCGCCTGCGGTCTGACCGGGCATCTTCACGCAGGAAACTCATGGCGATTTCCGAGAGGTTCGGCCTGCCCGTCGATCCTGACAGCAAGGTGTCGCGCCTGTCGGTTGGCGAACGGCAGCGGATCGAGATCCTCAAGGCAATCTACCGCGATGCGCGTATCCTGATCCTCGATGAACCCACCGCCGTTCTGGCGCGGCCCGAGGCGGAACGCTTGTTCGAGACCTTGCGCGGCATGACAAAGGACGGGCTGTCGCTGATCTTCATCAGCCACAAACTGCACGAGGTGATGGCCGCATCGGATCGCGTGGCGGTGTTGCGTGGCGGCAAGATGGTCGCCGAACGCAAAACGGCTGAGACGTCGCCCGCCGAACTGGCGGAACTCATGGTGGGCCGCAAAGTCGAACGCCCGGTTCGAGAGGATCAGAAGATCGGTGCGCCTGTGCTGGTCGCCGATCGGATTACCGTGACCGACGACGATGAGACCAAGCTGGACGACGTGTCCTTCACCGTACATGCGGGCGAGATTCTTGGCATCGTCGGCGTGTCTGGCAACGGGCAAGGCGCACTGGGGTCGCTGCTGTCCGGTTTGATACATCCGAGCCAGGGCACTCTGACCCTGAACGGTGTCGATGCCGGACATCTTGGTCCGCGCGGACTTATCGAGGCCGGCGCGGCACGGGTGCCAGAGGATCGCCATGCCGAGGGCGCGGTCGGTGAAATGACGGTTTGGGAAAACGCGGTGTTGGAGCGGTTGCGCACTCCGGAATTCTCCAAATCCGGTTTTGTTCGCCAATCCGCCGCGCGCGCGCATGCTGCCGACCTGATCAAGCGCTTCGATGTGCGAGGGGCACGCCCAGATACGCGCATCCGACTGCTATCGGGTGGGAACATGCAAAAGCTGATCCTTGGTCGGAGCCTTGCCATCGGGCCGAAATTTCTGCTGGCCAATCAACCGACACGCGGTTTGGACGAAGGCGCCATTGCCGCTGTGCATGCAGAATTACTGGCGGCACGGGCCGAGGGTGCGGCGATCCTGCTGATCTCGGAAGAACTGGAAGAGGCGGTGCAACTCTCTGACCGCATTCAGGCCATTGTCAAAGGGCGCCTTTCCCAACCTGTCATGGCAGCTGACGTGGACTCCCGGAAGCTGGGCCTGATGATGGCCGGGGTTTGGGAGGACAGCAATGCGGCTTGAACGACGTGAAAGCGTGCCCTTGGCGCTGGTCACCACTGCGCCTTTGGCGGCGATTTTTGCAGCGTTGCTGCTGGCGGCGGGCCTGATCGGTGCGGCGGGCGTGAACCCGCTGACCGCCTATGCCGAGATGCTGCGCGGTGCGTTGGGATCGCGCCTGTCGATCACCGAGATGCTGACCCGAGCAACGCCGCTGATCCTCACCGGGCTGGCGGCGGCAGTCGCGTTTCGCGCCCGGCTCTGGAATATCGGTGGCGAAGGACAGTTCTATGTCGGGGCACTGACCACCGCGTGGATTGGCCATTCGCTCGGCTTGCCCGGCCCGATTGGCATTGCCGTGTTGATGGTCTGCGGCATGGCCGCCGGAGCACTCTTGCTCGCCGGACCAGCTTTCCTGCGCCTGCGGTTCGGCGTCGATGAGGTGGTCACGACGCTGTTGCTCAACTTCATCGTGATCCTGTTTGTCGGGCTGATGATCGAAGGCCCACTGCGCGATCCGTTGGCCTTTGGCTGGCCGCAATCGGTGCCGGTGGATGGCGACTACCGTTTGCCCGATCTGGTCCCCCGCACGCGGCTGCATATCGGCCTTCTGTTCGCCATCGCGGCGGCGGGCGTGGTCTGGCTGGTCCTGACCCGTACGGTGTTCGGGGTTGAGACCCGCGCGGCAGGGCTGAACGCCCGCGCGGCTGCCTTTGCCGGTATCTCCCTTCCCCGCACGATCATGGGCGTGGCGCTGGTATCCGGCGCACTGGCCGGGCTTGCAGGGGCGGTGGAGGTGATGGGTGTCACAGGCGGCGTGACCACCACCATGTCACCGGGCTTTGGATACGCCGGGATCGTGGTTGCCATGCTGGCGGCACTTCATCCTGCGGGCGTGGTGGCGGCGGCGATCTTTGTGGCGACCGTGTTTGTCGGTGCCGATGCCATGAGCCGTGCGACGGGTGTTCCCAGCTTTATCGCGGACGTGATCGTTGCCTTGTCGCTGCTGACCATGCTGGTCGCGCTATTGTTCACAACCTACAGGCTGCGCCGATGATCGAAGCACTAGAGATCCTCACCAATACCAGCCTCTGGGCGGCCGTCCTGCGGATCGCGACTCCGTTGATCTTTGGCGTGTTGGGCGCGCTCTTGTGTGAACGTGCGGGTGTGCTGAACCTCGGGATCGAGGGGATCATGACGATGGGCGCGATGGCCGGGTGGCTGACCGTGTATATGGGTGGCGACCTCTGGATGGGGTTGGTGATCGCAGCGGCAAGCGGGGGCTTGATGGGGCTCTTGCATGCCGGGCTGACGGTGCCTTTGGGCCTGTCGCAGCACGTGTCCGGATTGGGCATCACGTTGTTTGCTTCGGCACTCGCCTATTACCTCTATCGCCTGATCGTTCAGGTCGGAGAGACACCGCCCACCATCGAACCGTTCAGGCCCTTGGATATTCCGGTCCTGTCAGACATTCCCGTTCTTGGCCCGATCCTGTTCACCCAAACGGCACCGACCTATCTTGCCCTGATCTCGGTCGCGGTGCTGGCCTATGTGTTGACGCGCACGCCTTTGGGCTTGGCAATCCGCATGACCGGAGAAAACCCACATGCAGTCGAGGCGCAGGGCTTGAACCCGAACGCGCTGCGCATCGGGGCGATTGTCGCGGGGTCCGCGCTGATGGGACTTGGAGGTGCCTTCCTGACCACGGCGGCGTTCAATTCCTTCTTCCCCGAAATGGTGCAGGGGCGCGGCTGGATCTGCATCGCGCTGGTGGTGTTCGCGTCATGGCGACCCGGCAAGGCATTGATAGGCGCGCTGCTGTTTGCATTCTTCGACGCCTACCAGTTGCGCTTGCAAACCGTAGTCGAAGGCGTGCCCTACCAGTTGTTCCTGATGGCGCCCTATGTGCTGTCCATCGTCGCGCTGATCCTTGTCGCACGCCGGGCCGAGGTGCCGGAGGCGCTAATGGCGCCCTACCGGCGTGGTGAGCGATAGGGTCAGCCGAAAACCACACCATCCATCAGCTTGCGTGCGGTGCGCAGGACAGCGGCGGATGTCACTTCGCCTGAAGCCGAGACCTGCGCGATGATGCTCGTTTCGCCGCTTGGGTGTTCGATGGGCATGCGCTTTTCAGACCCCTCGGGCACCTGCGCCAGACCTTCGGTCACCGATCCCGGCAACAGGCAGGCCGTGGCGACGCTTACCGCACCCAGAACGCCGATAGAGGCATGACAGCGATGCGGTATGAAGGTGCGAGTGGCAATCACGCCGCCCCGTCGCGGGGCGCTGACCAGAGTCATCTTGGGCACTGTTTTCTGCGCCACGTCGCCAAGGTTCATCACCTGCCCACAGGCCAGACGGATCGCCTCGAGCCGCGCCTTCAATTCATCATTAGCTTCAAGAGCTTCACGCCTTTCCGTGCCGTTGATCCTAAGATCACTGGCGCGCAGCAGGACGACCGGCATCCCGTTGTCGATCATGGTCACATCGACGCCGTCAACTTGGTCGTGCGTGTTGCCGGTCGGCAGAAGCGCACCGCAGGTGGAGCCCGCCGTTCCGACAAATTCAAGCGGGATGGCTGCAGCCGTTCCCGGCACACCGTCGATAGAGGCATCGCCCGTGTAGGTGGGCATACCACCGGGGGTCTGTACGGTGGCAATCGCAGTCTGCCCGGTGTTTTCCATGTAGATCGCAACGCGGGTCTGGCCGTCTTGTCCGGGCACCAGCCCGCGTTCGATGGCAAAGGGCGCGACCCCGGCAAGGATGTTGCCGCAATTCTGACCGTCAGAGACCTGAGGCTGATCCACGGCGACTTGCAGGAACAGGTAATCCACGTCCACGCCGGGACGATCCGACCGTTTCACCACCGCAACCTTTGAGGTCAGCGGATCAGCGCCCCCCATCCCGTCGATCTGTCGGGCATCAGGGCTGCCCATGACCCGCATCAGAAACGCGTCGCGGTCTGCGGACAGGTCTTCGGCCAGAAAGTAGCCACCCTTTGAGGTGCCACCGCGCATCCACATGCAGCGGATGCCATCAGACATAGCGAAGACCCTTTTCGGCCAGTCGTTCGCGCATCTGGTACATGTCGAGACCCAACTCGCCAGAGGCCAGCCGCTTGCGTTTCGCCTCTTCATTGGCGACGCGTGCCTTCGCCTTTTCCAGAACGTCAGCGGCATCGGCCCGTTTGACAACACAGACCCCGTCATCGTCGGCGACAATCACGTCCCCAGCCTCAACCGCAGCACCCGCACACACCACCGGGATGTTAACGGACCCCAGCGTTTCCTTGATCGTGCCTTGCGCGCAGATGGTCTTGGACCAGACAGGAAAGCCCATCTTTTCAAGGTCGACCACATCGCGCACGCCCGCGTCGATGATCAACCCGCGACACCCGCGCGCCTGTGCCGAAGTTGCGAGGAGATCCCCGAAATACCCTGCATCGGATGGCGAAGTGGTTGCCAGAACCAGCACGTCACCGGGTTTGATCTGTTCGATGGCGACATGCAACATCCAGTTGTCAGCGGGCGGAACGAGGATCGTCACCGCCGAGCCGGCAATGGACGCGCCGCGATAGATCGGTCGCATGTAGGAGGCCAAGAGGCCGATGCGGCCTTGCGCCTCGTGGACTGTGGCAACACCACAGGCGGCCAGACCGTCGATCACCTCTGGATCGGCCCGATCGATGTTCTGAACGACAACACCCATCATAGCTCGTCCACCGTGCGCGGGAAAACGGACTGGAAGCCTTCGGCGTATTTCGCGGGACGCCCGCCCGACTGCCCACCCGAGTTCCGGCGGAAGTGGTTGCCCCGGTTCTCGGCCACGTTCGTGTAGAAATCCCAAAGGTGGTGTTGGCCTTCCATACATTCGATGGCGGCGCGTTTTTGATCCCAGACTTCGGTGATGTCGAGGAACACGTCCGGTTTCCACCCCATCTGTTCGGTCTGGTGCGGCTCGAACAGGTAAAGCTGCGGCGCGCCCAAGACCTTTTCGCCCGGATTGTGCCCCCACGCCTGCGCGATCATCCGCACCTCAAGAGACAGGCTGCTCGTGTACATGTGATCGGTGTTGTAGGGGTCGTATTTCGAGTGGCTCAGCATGAATTTCGGCTGCACAGCGCGGACCAGATCCACCAATTTCATCTTGTTGTCGTGGTCGACGACCAGCGGATAATCCCCCAGATCAAAGAACTGGATATCGTGGACATTCAAAGCATTGGCCGCGTTCTCGGCCTCTTTGCGACGAATGGACTTCACCTCGTCCAGGGTTTTGCCCTCTTTCCAGAGCTTGGCGCTTTCGCCCCGTTCGCCGAAAGACAGGCAGGCCACGGTCACTTCGTAACCCAGCTTCTGATGCAGCGCGATGGCCCCACCGCAACGCCAGACGAAATCGGCGGCATGCGCGGAAATCACCAGCGCGGTTTTCTTGTCACTCATTCTGACCCCTCCCATGGACCAACTTGCGCGCAGATTGCACAGCCCAAGGGTGCTTTGCCACTTGAAAGATGCTTTGGCGCGTGTCGCACCGAGGCGCGTGTCAAAGCGCCCCGGCGTTGATCCATTCGTCCAGTTTCTGACGACTGACTTCGAAATGCATGCTGTCTTCGCGGCCCCACGACGCCCCCCAGACCCAGCCTTCATCCTTGAAGAAATCGGCAAGGATGGTGAGACCCAGCTGTGTTTTGCCGTCGCCCAGCGTATCCAGAACACCGTCGATGTTCAGATCAACGGCAAGGCCGAACGCATGGGTCGAGGCGCGGCCCCGCGTGCCCCGGATCTGGCGCACGCACAGCGATCCTGCGGTATTGATCCGCGCATAGAGATCGGGGTCGGTGACGCGGACCTCTTCGAACACGCGGCGCAGGGAATCCGCGGCGGGTTTCAGCATGCGCACCCGGATCGGACCAACGTCCTCAAGAACCAGCTTGTCCGCCAGTCTTGGGTTGGTCATTTCCTCGCAATCATCGGACATGACCTCGCGGGGCGGTCCGAAGACCCGCGTAAGGTAGGACGGTCCGGCGATGGTCAGACCTTCGTTCACATCACGACGGTTGGCGATCAGAACGACCTGCGCACAGGCGTCGATGATGTCATTCTGGCCATTTTGCTGGAACACTGTCGCGCCATTGTCGCCGGGCGCTGGTGCGAGCGTTTGACCGGGCATCGGGGCAATCGGAGCGCGCGCGGCGGCGGCCGCCAGCTTGGCCATTTCCTGTGTCATGTCGTCCAGCCGGATTTGCAGATCCTCGACCTGCTGGCTGAGCATCTCGATCTCGATCCGTGCGCCAGAGTCGATGGCTGTTCCGGCGAACCCTTCCTCCATGCCGCCGGACATCAGCCGGGGCACGAAAATCCAGATGATCGGTGCAAGGATGATGGCGATGCTCAGGATAATCGCCGGGATCAGACGCATGAAGGAAAATTCCGAATTTAATAAGCTTTAGGCATTTAAATCGGATTCTCCCTGTCAATCCAAGCCAAACCTGACCCTTGGTCAACGACGGCAACACTTCCTTAGCACCGGACAAGCATAATCGGCCGCGCGCGCATTGGCCCGGCGCCAAACCTGCCTGTCTTCTTTGCGGTCCCGGGGCTGTCAAACCCATTGCCGGGGGGGGACAGCTAAGCTAAACTTTCTAGGCCAAGCTTTTTTCACTTGAGGACATGTATTGCTATGTCGACCATTAGAACCCTATCCGCGCTGTCACTCGCCATCCTTCTCTCTGCAGGAGTTGGCGATCGCGCGGCGGCTCAATCCTCCGACAATGGCGGGATGACAGCCGAACAGATCATGCAAGCCTTTGAAAAACAAAAGACACGGGGCCTTGTTCTTGTCCCGTCAGAGTCAACCGCACCTGCTGCCAGCCAGCCGACCACGACGGTCACCACCACCGCTGCGACCACCTACACGGAAGTGGACAAGGCCGATCAGGTCAACATCAAGATCAAGTTCGACTTCGACAGCGCCACGCTCCGCGACGATCAGAAGCCGCAGCTTGCAACCCTGTGCGAAGTGATGAAGGCAGTTGATGTACAGTTGTTCCAGATCGTCGGCCACACCGACAGCTCGGGCTCTGCGTCCTAAAACGAAAACCTGTCGCTTCTGCGCGCAAAAGAGGTGAAGCGTCATCTCGTGACCGAATGTGGCATTCCGGAAAACCGGTTGGAGGCCATCGGCATGGGGGAAAGCGCACCCTTCAACGCTGCGGACCCGCGCAGCGACGAAAACCGGCGTGTCGAGTTCCAAGCACTTGGCTAATGACTTCGGTCACCTTCTGAAACCGGAGACATTATGACAGATAGCCGTCCAGGAGACCTGTTCAAACCTGGCGATCTGGTGAATAACACCTACCGCGTCGAAGCCATTCTCGGACGCGGCGGAACATCCGACGTTTACAGAGCACGATCTGAAATCTCGGGGCGGCTTGTCGCCCTGAAAGT
The DNA here is from genome assembly GCF_017643905.1 of Marivita sp. Lineage (GTDB taxonomy): Bacteria > Pseudomonadota > Alphaproteobacteria > Rhodobacterales > Rhodobacteraceae > Marivita. The sequence continues at coordinate 1,858 of NZ_JAEPMO010000043.1, read as the reverse complement.
ACTGAAGTCCGAATTCTCGACCAATGAAGACTATCTGCTGCTTCTGACCCGCGAAGAAGCGATGCGCGACATCCGGCATGACGCCATTGTGCGATATTCCGAGAACCACCGCACGGCGGATGGCCATGTCTATTTGCTGATCGACTACATCGATGGTCCCGGCATGGACAAGAAGCTCAAGCAGGGCCCGATGTCTACGGATGACCTTCTGGTGATCTGCAAACGGGTCTGCGAGGGGCTGCAGGCCGCGCATGAGCGCAACATCTTTCACCGCGATCTGTCGCCAGACAATATTCTTCTGCGGGATGATGATCCCTCACAGGCCGTCATCATCGACTTCGGCATTGCGAAGGACACAAATCCCGGAGCAGAAACAATTGTCGGCAATGAGTTCGCCGGAAAATATGCCTATGCCGCGCCCGAACAGCTCGCCGGGAAGACCGACGCGCGCACGGATATTTATTCGCTCGGGGCGTCGCTTCTGGCGAATTTCAGGGGCAAGTCACCGGATATCGGGCGCAACCCGATGGAGGTTGTGCAGAAAAAGGCGGAGCCGCTTGATACGATCGGTGTCCCGGAGCCATTGAAGTCGATCCTCGACAAGATGACCCAGCCCAATCCGGACGACAGATTTCAAAGCGCGGCTGCGGTTCTGAATGCGTTGGCGGGTAATCCCTTCGACACAGCAGGTAATGAACCCCTGTCGGATGCGACAGTCATCGCGCCCCTGAACGCGGCCGTCAAAGCCGCAGCTCAGGCAGAACCGGTCACCGCGCCACCAAAGACCACAGCACAAAAAGCACCGCCGAAACCCGCCAGGCAGGACACCAAGAAAAGCGGCATGGTTCTGCCTGCCGCCATCGGGGGTGTCGTGGTGGTTGCCGGGATCGCAGGTGCGTTCGCCATGGGTCTCTTTTCGTCCGCACCCAGCCTGCCGGTTGCCGATCCCTATCGTCTGTCGATTGCCAAAGCGAAAGACGCGCCGCCGCGCGCCGTGGGCTTTGTTCCCGGTGAAGAGGTGGCATCTGCCCTGCGCGAACAGATGCAGCAACAGAACGGCACGTTCGACCTGACGCTTGCCAGCGGCGCAATTGCCGAAAGCTGGGGTCAGGACATGCTGACGGTGGTGGATGCCATCGACGAAATGGACGCATGGCGCGTGTCCCTGTCGGGCAATGTGGCCGAAATCGAAGGGTCGACGACAAGTCGGCCCGTCTTTGACGCGGTCATGGCGGCCTTTGATGCAGGTGCCATGGGTGCGTTGAGCGGTGAGCCCGATCTGACCCTTGAAGCAATCATCCTCGCCCCGGAAAAACTTGATCCGATCCTCAACACCTTTGCAGATTGCGGTCCGCTGACGCTCGTCAATCGCCCGATTGCGGGATACGGCCCGGAAAGTCCGGTGATCGTCGGGGGTGTCATGTCGAGCGAGGAAAGTCGCTCGGCGCTGGCGAATGCGCTGTCTGCCATCATCGGATCTCGACCGCTCGACATCGATGTCGATATCCTCAATTCGACGCTTTGCCTGATCGAAAGCGTTTTGCCCAAAGCCCCGTCGAGCCCCAATGATGTGGCGTTTTTTCAGGGTGATCAGGACAACAACCCGAACCCGACAGGCGAATTCCTCGTCGGCGAAAACCCTGTGATTGACGTCGAAATTCCCGCCGATGTGACGGACGGCTTTTTGACCGTGTCGGTGCTGGATGTGTCGGGCAACGTTGTTGGATGTCACTGAGAACTGACCCAGCAACGATCAACATTGTCACTGAGAATTGACCCATGTGGAACCCTCCCCCTGACGGGATTTGTCGGGGGTCATTGGAGTGATCGACATGGATATTTTGAGCGTCATTCGACG
>NZ_JAEPMO010000125.1 GCF_017643905.1 Marivita sp. | reverse complement strand
TCCGCCATGCCGGGTGGAGCATCCCAAGCTTCTGGAGATGCAGGCCGAGGGCATGAAGATCATCGGCGTGAACATCCGCGATCAGGAAGCCAATGCGAACCAGTACCTGACAGACGATGGCAATCCGTTTGTGGCGGTGCCCTTTGATCCGGCAGGACGCACGTCGATCGACTGGGGCGTGACCGCGCCGCCGGAGACCTTCATCGTCGATGGGGATGGGGTTGTGCTGTTCCGGTTTGCCGGGCCTCTTGTCGGATCGGACTATGAACAGCGGTTTGTCCCAGCGCTGGAAAAAGCGCTGGCTGACTGAGTCACGTTACGGAAAAAGCGAGGTCCCGGCGCCCGGGATTCCCGCAAACACGCTGGCCCCTGCGATCAACAGCAGGGCGGCAGTTTGAATGATTGTCAAAATCTTCATCTTTCAACTCATCGGTCTGTGTGCCTGTGCCCTCGATAAGTGGGACAGAATTGTTGAATGTGTAGGGTCCAAGCTGTCACATGCGACAACTTGTGCCAAATTTTGAATATTTTTTTCATTCTTGTGCAAATTTCTGCCGATGATGTTTGAAAAATAGTCAATCCGCATCTGGAGCAGATATTGCCCCTGTCCTCAGGCGGTTCTGCAAACGGCAAAAACTGTGAAACGCCGCTTGTGAACTTTGCGCTTGGAGGGAACAGGGGCAGCGACGTATCGTATTCGATATTGATTGCATTTTCGAATTTTTGGAGAATTTTGATGTACCGTTTGCCCAGACCAAATATGGCCGTCAACGACCCTCGTGTCAGTATTGGCACGCACACCCGCCGGTTCCAGATGTGGAACACATGGGATATCGCGACAACGGAATCGCCGGAACACATTGTCGAGTGGATTGGAGAAGTCGCCCGCAGCGCACGTGGGGGGAGGCTCAAGAACCTTGTTTTGAGCTGTCATGGGACCGCCGGTCGTTTGCAGCTGGGGCAGGGTTTTTCCGCTGAAAACGCGTATCTGTTCAATCAGTTGAACGGTCTGGTTCAAAAGATCTGGCTGCCGGACTGTTTGGTAGCAAGAGGGCATACAGGTCAGGTTTTCTGTGCTGCCATGGCTATGGGAATTGGCGGTTACGTGGTGGCTCCAACAGAAACACAATGCGATACTTTTAGAGATGTCCCCTACGACATGATGACCAGTTTTGAGGGAGAAATCCTGTGCTTCGGGCCTGATGGAGACATCACTTGGCGAGGCCGAAACCCATCCCTGCAGGTCGAAGGGGGAGCGTGTATCCCGTTTCCGGACTGAGATTCCGAAACGCAGCTTTCCAGTAAAAAAACGGCGCGCCATTGGCGCGCCGTTTTGGTGTTCATTTTGCGTGCCCGCAAGGGCTAGGCGTTATTCTGCAGCCATGGCATCGCGGCTGGCGAGGTCGCGCAGTACGTAGTGCAGCACGCCACCATGTTCGATGTATTCGATCTCGATGGCGGTATCGATCCGGCACTTGAGCGTGATCGTCTTCTCGGTTCCGTCTGCATAGGTGATGGTGCAGGGCACCTCGGCCAGCGGCGTGATCGTGTCAAGACCGTGGATCGCGACGGTTTCGTCGCCGGTCAGGCCCAGCGATTTGCGGGTGTCGCCACCGGTGAATTCGAACGGGATCACACCCATGCCAACAAGGTTGGAGCGGTGGATACGCTCAAAGCTTTCCGCGATCACGGCCTTGACGCCCAGGAGCGCCGTGCCCTTTGCCGCCCAGTCACGGCTGGATCCTGCGCCGTACTGTTCGCCACCGAAGATCACCAGCGGAACACCGGCTTCTTGGTAGGCCATCGCTGCGTCGAAGATTGACGTCTGCTGACCGTCCGGGCCCTTGGTGTAACCGCCTTCGACGCCATCCAGCATCTCGTTCTTGATGCGGATATTGGCGAAAGTGCCGCGCATCATGATCTCGTGGTTGCCACGGCGCGACCCATACGAGTTGAACTCGCGCTGGGGCACCTGACGTTCGATCAGGTACTTGCCAGCCGGAGTGGTGTCCTTGAACGAACCCGCCGGGCTGATGTGGTCGGTTGTGATCATATCGCCCAAGAGCGCCAGAACCTTGGCACCTTCGATGTTCTCGATCTTCTTGGTGTCCATGGTAATGCCCTGGAAATAGGGCGGGTTTTGCACGTAAGTCGAGCTGGGCGGCCAGTCGTAGGTCTTGGCGTCGGTTGTTTCGACCCCTTGCCATTTCTCGTCGCCCTTGAACACGTCCGCATATTTCGACTGGAACGCTTCGCGGGTCACAGTCTGCTCGACCAGTTCGGCGACTTCCTTGGAGGTCGGCCAGATGTCCTTGAGATAGACATCATTGCCGTCCTTGTCCTTGCCCAGTGGTTCTTTGGCAATATCGACGTTCATGTCACCGACCAGCGCGTAAGCCACCACGAGGGGCGGGGAGGCGAGGTAGTTGGCGCGCACGTCTGGCGAAATCCGGCCTTCGAAGTTGCGGTTGCCCGACAGGACCGATGTGGCAATGAGATCGTTGTCGTTAATGCACTTGCTGATCTCTTCGGCCAGCGGACCTGAGTTGCCGATACAGGTGGTGCAGCCATAGCCGACAAGGTTGAAGCCGATGGCGTCTAGGTCTTCCTGAAGATTCGCCGCTTCAAGATACGCGGACACAACCTGGCTTCCGGGGGCGAGCGAGGTTTTGACCCAAGGCTTGCGGGTCAGACCCTTTTCGCGCGCCTTGCGGGCAACAAGACCCGCTCCGATCATCACATAGGGGTTCGACGTGTTGGTGCAGGAGGTGATCGAGGCGATAACAACTGAACCGTCATGCAACTGGTAGCTGCCATTGTCGGTCTGCACATAGCCCCGCTTGTGGTGGCCTTCGTCACCCGGAATGGCAGTCGGTTCCGGCGCGCCGCCTTCCCCTTCCCAGCGGATTTCTTCCTTGGGGCTGGCGTCTTTGCCCGAGCGGATGCCCTTGACGTACTCGCCAAACGCTTTGCCTGCCTTGTCGAGAGCGATGTAGTCCTGCGGACGTTTGGGGCCGGAAATCGCCGGAACAATAGTACCCATGTCGAGGTGCAGTGTGTCGGTATAGACCGGCGCATAATCTGCATCGCGCCAGAAGCCGTTTTCCTTGGCGTAAGCTTCGACCAGCGCGATCCGGTCCATGTCGCGGCCGGTGGTCTTGAGATAGCGGAGGGTCTCATTGTCGATCGGGAAGAAGCCACAGGTCGCGCCGTATTCCGGCGCCATGTTGGCGATGGTCGCGCGATCTGCCAGCGGCAGGTTGTCGAGGCCTGCGCCGTAGAATTCCACGAATTTGCCAACCACACCCTTGGCGCGCAGCATTTCGACGACTTTCAGCACGAGGTCGGTGCCGGTGGTGCCTTCCATCATTTCGCCGGTCAGCTCGAAACCGATCACTTCCGGGATCAGCATGGAGATCGGCTGACCCAGCATCGCGGCCTCGGCCTCGATCCCGCCAACACCCCAGCCCAGAACGGCAGCACCATTGACCATGGTGGTGTGGCTGTCGGTGCCGACCAGCGTGTCGGGATAGGCGACCTGCTCACCATTCTGGTCCGCATCGGTCCAGACGGTTTGCGCGAGGTATTCAAGGTTCACCTGGTGGCAGATGCCGGTGCCCGGGGGTACCACGCGGAAGTTGTTGAACGCGTTCTGGCCCCACTTGAGGAAGGTATAGCGCTCCATGTTGCGCTCGTATTCGCGATCGACGTTCATCTGGAACGCACGCGGGTTGCCGAATTCGTCGATCATGACCGAGTGGTCGATGACCAGATCGACCGGGTTCAGCGGGTTGATCTTTTCCGGGTCCCCCCCCAGCGCCACGATTCCGTCACGCATTGCCGCAAGGTCGACCACGGCGGGCACGCCGGTGAAGTCCTGCATCAGAACGCGGGCCGGACGGTAGGCGATCTCGCGCGGGTTCTGGCCGCCGTTTTCGCCCCATGTGCCAAATGCCTTGATGTCATCGACGCTGACGGTCTTGCCGTCCTCGAAGCGCAGCATGTTTTCCAGCACGACTTTCAGACAGGCAGGAAGGTTCGAAAACGTTCCCAAACCGGCAGCCTGGGCTGCGGGGATCGAGTAATAGGCGATGGACTGGCCATTGACCGTGAGGGTCTTACGAGTCTTGGCTGTATCCTGACCAACGATGATGGACATGACGTGGCTCCTCAGATGGGGGAATTCGGGTCTTTGTGCTGCTCTTTGCATGATGGCACAGAGTCGATCAAGGGGGGTGCGACGATTTTGGTATACTATTGTGCACAATAACCGGGTGCCAAACGGATCGCGGGCTCTCGCAAAACCTTGATTGGTTATTTCAGTCCGGTAAGTCTATCTGTCTTGAGGCATAAACAAGCGCAGGAAAATAGCGGAATGAACAGGCTTTTTGCTTTTGTGACGGCGATGATGGTCGGTGTAGGTGCAACGGCCTCGTTGGCCCAGGACACACCGGTTGTGGTCGAGCTGTACACGTCGCAAGGCTGTTCGTCCTGTCCCCCCGCCGACGAGATGCTGGCGCATCTGGGCCAACGCGACAACGTGATCGCTCTGGCCCTGCACGTGGATTACTGGGATTACATCGGCTGGAAAGACAAGTTCGCGCATTCCGCCTTTACCACGCGTCAGAAGGGCTATGCCCGATCCTTCGGCAGTCGGTCGATCTATACCCCCCAGATGGTGGTGAACGGTGTGACCGATGTGGTCGGCAACCGTCCGATGGATGTGACCGATCAGGTGCAGGCCCATGCGGCCAAGGGCCTGCCTGTGCCACTGACCCTGAAGCGGTTTGGCAATCAGTTGACGATCAGCGCACCTGCAGCCTCCGGTTTGGCCGAAGCCGACGTGTTTCTCATCCGCTATACGCCGTCCGAAACTGTGAGCATTCCGCGCGGTGAAAATGCCGGGAAAAAGCTTGCCTACAGCCATATCGTGACGGAATGGTCCGATATCGGAGACTGGAACGGACGCGCACCCCTGTCGTCTTCCGTGTCCGTGTCCGGATCGGCACCGATTGTCGTTCTGATCCAGAAAAAGGGTTACGGACCCATCTTCGCCGCTGCCCGCTTGCGCTGACGCTTGGGTTTCCAGCGGCGGTGAATCCAGAACCACTGGTCGGGGTTTTCCCGGATCCGCGCCTCAAGCCGCGCCGTGGCCTCGCGCATCATCACAACCGGATCGCCATGCGGGACGGGGGCTTCGAACACGACATCAAAGCTGATGCCATCGTCTTTGCGAATGCCAAAGAACGGGACCATGAGCGCGCCCGTCTTGAGCGCAATATCCGCGGCTGAGGTCAGCGTGGGGGCAGGTTGGCCCATGAAGTCGATGGGTTCGCCCGCGCTGTCATAGACATCGAACAGAAGCACGCCCATGCCGCCCTCGCGGATGTGCTTGATCAATCCCATCGTGCCGCGTCGCCCCTGTTCGAACACGGGGTCTGACAAAGCATGCATGTTCGCCGCGTAATGCGCGTTGAAATAGGGGTTGGACATCGGGCGGTAGAGCCCGCCGATGCGATAGCCCCGCGCCACAAGCGCCGCACGCGGCGCTTCGAAATTGCCGAAATGGCCAGTGACGAACAGAACCGGGCGTCCCTCGGCACGGGCTTTTTCGACCTCGGCCAATCCATCGCCGCGAATTTCGACCTTGGCCATGCGCCGCATGAGGCCTTTGACATCGTAATTGTCGATCATCGTGCGCCCGGCATTGTCAGCCACCAGATCGGCCAAACGACGACGGTCGAGCACGCCCATCTCGGGCCAGACATGGGCGAGGTTGTCCATCGCGCGTTCGCGGTAGCCCGCCAGGGGCGCAACAATATGGCGGATCAGCCGTCCCATCAGCCACAGCCGCGCCCGGATCGGCAGGCGCAGCGCCCACCAGATCGCAGCGCGCAGCACGCGATCCGTGGCCCAGTCCTCCCAGCCGCCGGGGGTGTGATTGCGCTTCTTCGATTTGGCCAAAAGGAAAACCTGTTCTGGTGGCGGCGGGAAGCGCCTTCGAAGGCGCTTGATACGCGATTTGCAAATCGCGTGTCAAAGCCCGTTGCAACGGGCTTGCACCGCAAAGGACCGACGTTGTGCGAGCTGGTCTTGTTTTTCCTTATCGAAACACTTCTGTAAGGATCGCAATGCATCACGACCGGTGGCTGCCAAGACCAAGAGGAAGCGCACATGATCATCACCGAAAACACTGTCGCCATCGTATCAGGCGGGGCATCGGGCCTCGGGGCCGCTGCGGCGACGGCTTTGGCCGAGGCGGGGGCAAAGCTCGTGATCCTCGACATGAATGAAATTGCCGGTGCCGCGCAGGCCGAGGCCTTGGGCGGGATCTTCGTCAAGACCGATGTCAGCGACCCGGCCAGCGTCTCCGCCGCGATGGAGGTCGTGAAATCTACCTATGGCGCCGCTCATATCGCGGTGAACTGTGCAGGCATCGCCCCTGCCGCCAAGACCGTGTCGAAAGGCACAGCGCATGACCCGAATCCCTTTATCGCCACGATCAACGTGAACCTGATCGGTACCTTCAACGTGGCCTCTCAGGCGGCGGCGCTGATGGCGGCGAATGATCCGCTGGACGCAGACGGCGCGCGCGGGGTGATCGTCAACACGGCCTCTGTCGCGGCTTATGAAGGGCAGGTGGGGCAGGTGGCCTATGCGGCGTCCAAGGGCGGGGTGGTCGGCATGACGCTGCCCATGGCCCGCGATCTGGCGCAACTGGGCATCCGCGTCTGCGCCATCGCGCCGGGTCTCTTCAAGACACCCATGCTCGAAGGTCTGCCGCAAGAGGTGCAGGACAGCCTTGGCGCGCAGGTGCCGAATCCCTCGCGTCTGGGCCATCCGCGCGAATATGCGGCTTTGGTGCGCCATATCGTCGAAAACCCGATGCTCAACGGCGAAGTGATCCGCTTGGATGGTGCCATCCGCATGGCCCCGCGCTAAGTCTCTTTGGGACCGAACCCGGAGACTTCCATGACCTTCGATGCCCTGATCGTCAGCCATGGCCAGCCCTCTGACCCCGATGTGGGCGAGGCGGAAATCGCCGCCCTTGCGGCGGCCGTGGCGGTGCATCTGCCCGAGGCGCGGGTCGCAGGTGTGACACTGGCCGCCGAAGGTCGGATCGAGGCGCTGTCGGCAGACCGCCCCGGCGCGCTGATCTACCCGATGTTCATGGCCGATGGCTGGTTCACGCAGGTGCAACTGCCGAAACGGCTGGCAGATGGCGTGGGGCCGCAACTGGTCAGCTTCGGCCTCGACTGCACCTTGCCGATGCGCGCCGCCAACTGGCTGCGGCAGGTCTGTACGGATCACAGGTTCGACCCGTACGGAACCGACCTCGTCATCGCAGGCCACGGTTCCGGCAAATCCCGCCGCGTGTCCGAGGCGACCCGCGCCTTTGCAGACCAGGTGGCCGAGGACTTGTGCCCGCGCTCCGTCCGCTGCGGTTTTGTCGAGGAAGACCCGTCGCTGACTGATGCGCTGTCCGGTCTGGGGGCAAACGCCATCTGCCTGCCGTTCTTTGCGGCAAAGCGGGGCCATGTGCTCGACGATCTGCCCGAAGCGGTTGCGGTATCCGGGTTCCAGGGCATCGTCCTTGACCCCATCGGTCTGCACCCAGACGTGCCAAAGATGATCGCGGATGCGCTGCGCTGGCGGGCAACGACGCCAGATGTCAGCAAGTGTGTTTTCTGAGAACGGCGTTTTTTACCAATCGGTAAAATATGGTAGGCCCGGCAGGACTTGAACCCGCAACCAAAGCGTTATGAGCGCTCTGCTCTAACCAATTGAGCTACAGGCCCGCCATGTGTGTTTCAGTAGCAGACAACCGGGGCGCGTCAAGAGGTGCGGCACAGGGATGATGGACTCGTGTTCGTCGCTGCGCTAAGGCACGCGCGACCTTCGGAGGGTGCAGCATGACAGACGGCAAGAACGGCATCACCTATGCGGATGCAGGTGTGGATATCGACGCAGGGAATGCGCTGGTGGAGCGGATCAAACCGGCGGCCAAGCGCACGGCGCGGCCCGGTGTGATGTCGGGGCTGGGCGGTTTTGGCGCGCTGTTCGATCTGAAAGGCGCAGGCTTTACCGATCCGGTGCTGGTGGCGGCGACCGATGGGGTTGGGACCAAGCTGAGGATTGCGATTGACACGGGCCATGTGGATGGCGTCGGCATCGACCTTGTCGCGATGTGCGTGAACGATCTGGTCTGTCAGGGCGCGGAGCCTCTGTTTTTCCTTGATTATTTCGCGACGGGCAAGCTTGACACCGACACGGCGGCACGGGTGATCGAAGGCATCGCCGAAGGCTGCGCGCGCTCCGGCTGCGCGCTGATCGGTGGCGAAACGGCAGAGATGCCGGGCATGTACCCGGCCGGCGATTTCGACCTCGCGGGCTTTGCAGTGGGCGCGATGGAGCGCGGCACGGACCTGCCGTCGGGGGTGGCGAAGGGCGACGTGCTGCTGGGTCTGGCCTCGGACGGTGTGCATTCCAACGGCTACAGCCTTGTGCGTAAGTTGGTGGAGGTTTCCGCGCTGGGCTGGGAGGCGGACTGCCCCTGGGCCGAGGGATCGCTGGGCGAGGTGCTGCTGACGCCGACGCGGCTTTACGTGACGCAGGCGCTGGCGGCGGTGAAGGCGGGTGGCGTGCATGCGCTGGCGCATATCACCGGCGGTGGCCTGACCGAGAACCTGCCGCGTGTGCTGCCCGAGGGCATGGGTGCCGAGATCGACCTTGCAGCGTGGGATTTGCCGCCGGTGTTCAAATGGCTGGCGGCCACTGGCGGGATGGCCGAGGCGGAACTGCTCAAGACCTTCAACTGTGGTATCGGCATGATCGTCGTCGTCGCTGCAGACCGGGCCGACGCGCTGATAGCGGTGCTGGAAGAGGCGGGCGAGACCGTTTCGCGGATCGGTTCTGTGACCGGTGCGCCGGGCGTGGCTTATACAGGCACGTTGCTTTGACGAAACGGGTTGCGATCCTGATTTCGGGTGGTGGCTCCAACATGGTGTCGCTGGTCGATGACATGACCGGTGATCATCCGGCACGGCCCGTGCTGGTGCTGTCCAATCGCGCTGATGCAGGTGGGTTGGAGAAAGCCAAGGCGCGGGGCATCCCGACTGCGGTCGTCGATCACCGGCCCTTTGGATCGGACCGCCCCGCTTTTGAAGACGCGCTGAACCATGTGCTGGATCAGGCACGGCCCGACATCCTCTGCCTTGCCGGGTTTATGCGGGTGCTGACCGAAGGGTTTGTGACGCGCTGGCAGGGCAAGATGCTCAACATCCATCCGTCACTCTTGCCGAAATACAAAGGCCTGCACACCCATCAGCGCGCCATCGACGCGGGCGACGCCGAGGCGGGCTGCTCCGTACACGAGGTTACGGCAGAACTTGACGGTGGACAGGTGTTGGGACAGGTGCGCGTGCCCATCGCAGCGGACGACACCGCCGACAGCCTTGCCGCCAAGGTGCTGGTACAGGAACATAGACTCTACCCGCTCATTCTGCGCCGCTTTGCCGAGGGCGTGACAACCCGGATCGACCTGACCTGACGATAGTGGCTCGGGCGCTAGGCAAAGCGCTGCGTTTGAGCTATACGCGGGATGGGGTGCCGACAGAACAAGAATAACGAACGACCCGAATTATGCACATCATCACGACCACGTCCGATCTTGCCGCGTTTTGTGCGCGTGCTGCCCAAACCCCCTATGTCACTGTAGACACGGAATTTCTGCGCGAGCGGACCTATTACTCCAAGCTCTGTCTGATCCAGTTGGCCTTTCGCGGGGATGGCAAGACCGACGCGGTTCTGGTCGATCCGCTGGTGGACGGGTTGTCGCTCGAGCCGCTGCTGGAGCTGTTCCGCAACCGGGATGTGGTCAAGGTGTTCCATGCCGCGCGGCAGGATCTTGAGATTTTCTATATCGACCATGGCGTGATCCCTGAACCGCTGTTCGACAGTCAGGTCGCGGCAATGGTGGCGGGGTTTGGTGAACAGGTGGGCTACGAGACCCTTGTGCGCAAGATCGCCAAGCAATCGCTCGACAAATCCTCGCGTTTTACAGACTGGTCGCGGCGGCCCTTGTCGGACAGCCAGACCGAATATGCGCTGGCCGACGTGACACATCTGCGCGTGATTTACGAATTCCTGCGCAAGAAGCTGGCCGAGACCGGGCGCGACCGCTGGGTGGAAGAGGAAATCGCCACGCTGCTTGCCCCTGAGACCTATGTCACCCGTCCCGAGGACGCATGGATGCGGGTCAAGACCCGGTCCAACGCGCCTCGCTTTCTGGCGCTGGTCAAGGAACTGGCGCGGTTCCGCGAAGCCTATGCACAGGAACGCAACATTCCGCGCAGCCGTGTCTACAAGGACGACGCCCTCGTGGAGCTGGCATCGACCAAACCCAAGGACATGGCCGATCTGGGCCGGTCGCGGCTGCTCTTGCGTGAAGCGCGTAAGGGCGAGATCGCGCAGGGCATTCTGGACGCGGTCCACCGGGCGCAAAGCATGCCGAAAGAGCAATTGCCGTCGCTTGAGGATGCCCGCCCGTCGCCACAGGTGAACCCGGCACTGGCGGACCTGCTGCGGGTTCTGCTCAAGGCGAAGACGGAAAGCTCTGGCGTGGCGTCAAAGCTGATCGCGACCTCGGCGGAACTGGATGCACTGGCGTCCGGTGACCGCAACGTTCCGGCCCTGCAGGGGTGGCGTCGCGAAGTGTTCGGACATGACGCATTGCGCCTGTGTGACGGACGCGTCGGGCTTGCCGCAAAGGGCAAGCAGGTTCAGATCATCGAATTGTAAACCGCTTCAACGCCGGACGCTGCGGGCGTTATTCGCGCCTCGTACGGTGATGGTGCGGATGCCCGCAAGGCTTTGATCCGTGATCCACAGCCCTGCGGTGACCTGACGCGCGCGCGGATTGGTGTTGCGGGGCCCCGGTTGTTGCAATGCCTTCAGGTCGTAAACCAGCGTGCCGTCGACACTGGCGGCCTCATCGGCGATCAACTGGACATCGAAAGGCCCAAGGCGGTCAGCCTGACCGGTGGCACGGATCACGGCCCCGCCGGGACGGCGTTCCACCAGAAGTTCGGTGACTTCGGCAATCGGGCGACCGGCGAAAACTTCGGGACCGTCGTCACGGAAGATCGAGGCGCGCCGGGCGGGAATCAGCGGGTTGACCTTGGCATTGGCCACGTCCGCAGCCGCTGGATCGGGTTCGCTTGACCCAAACCAGTTGAACGGGTTCAAGCGCGACTCGCTGATGGTTGCGCAGCCCGTCAACATCACGGTTGCAAGGATCAAGAGCGTCACGGGTATGCGCATGGTCGGTCCCTCTGCCTGTCTGTCTTCGACGTAACCGATTGCGCCGCTGTTGAAAAGCGCGAAGCCCGGGCTGGACCTTTGCGCCGTCGCTGCCTAGGTGTTCGGGGAACACAGGACACGCATCCGGAGACCGCCATGGCGAGCGCCGCTTTTGAAGAGATTGTCGAAGATTTCGAATTTCTGGACGATTGGGAAGACCGCTACCGGATGGTGATCGAACTGGGCCGCGCGATGGAGCCATTGCCCGATGCCCTGAAGGTTCCGGCCACCAAGGTTGATGGCTGCGCCAGTCAGGTCTGGTTGCACCCGCAGATCGAAGGCGGTGTGATCCGGTTCGAGGGCGAGTCGGATGCGATGATCGTCAACGGCCTGATCGCGGTTCTGCGGAAGCTCTACAACGGATTACCGCCTTCCGAGGTCGCCGCCATCGACGCGCGGGCCGAATTGGGCCGGCTGGGATTGAACGACCACTTGTCGGCGCAGAGGTCCAATGGTCTGCGGGCCATGATCGAGCGTTTGCAAGGCTTTGCGCGGGCATCTTCAAGTTGATTTGAGCGCCTTTGGCGCACAGGTTCAGGCTTTGCGACCCTGCAGGTCGCAAAGCCGCTTGGGGGCGCTGCCCCCAAAGCCCCCGAAGTACTTTAAAACCGAAGAAGATGGACTGTATGTGCGATTCCGGTCAGGAATTGCCGTTGCCGGTGAATCGTGCGGCGTCTGCGGCGGCCCGGCGGATCGCGTTCGATTTATGCACAGTTTCCTGGTATTCCGCTTCGGGATCGCTGTCATAAACGACACCGCCGCCTGCCTGAATGTAGAGCTTTTTGTCCTTCACCAGCGCCGTGCGCAGCGCGATGCACATGTCCATGTCGCCGCCCGCACTGAAATAGCCGACACCGCCGCCATAGATGCCGCGCTTTTCCGGCTCCAGCTCGTCGATGATTTCCATCGCGCGGACCTTGGGTGCGCCGGATACCGTGCCTGCGGGCAGGCCCGCCAGAAGGGCCGAAAGCGCATCATGGTCGGGGCTGAGTTCGCCCACCACGTTGGATACGATGTGCATCACGTGGCTGTAGCGTTCGATGATGAATTTCTCGGTCGGGGCCACGGTACCGATCTTGCCGACGAGCCCCACGTCATTGCGGCCCAGCTCGAGCAGCATCAGCTGTTCCGCGCCTTCCTTTGCGTCAGC
>NZ_JAEPMO010000083.1 GCF_017643905.1 Marivita sp. | reverse complement strand
TTTCCAGCGAAAACTCATAGAACAGCGCCGCCTGTGCTTCCTGCCTCGGTCCCATCATCGCCGGTTCTCCCCCTCGATTTCAGGAATTGAATCAGCAGTTCAGACTTCGATCAAGGAAGAGTTTTTCAACAAAATACGCCCAAAGCGGCCAGCTTGCGATCCAGCCTGTCCATCAGGCGGCTTAGCTCTTCGTGGTCCGCCTTCGTCATCGACGGCCCCGGCGCACGCACCTTGGGTGCTGCCAAGACACCCCGACGGTGCAGGATTTCCTTTCGGATTGCGAGGCCGATGCCAAGCTGCTGCTCGTAGCGGACCATCGGCAGGTAGGCGTCAAAAAGGTCTTCCGCGCCGTCCACATCCCCTGCCTTATGCCGTTCCACGACCTGCACCAGCATTTCGGGATAGGCAAAGCCGGTCATGGCGCCGTCCGCCCCGCGCGCCAGTTCCTGCGGCAGGAACAGCGCGGCGTTGCCCGTCAGGATGGACAGACGCGGTGTGTCGGCGGTGCCGCTCTCGGCCCGCACGCGGGACAGCTTGTTCAGCCCAGGCCAATCCTCGTGTTTGAGCATGACAATCTGGTCGTGGTCGCGGGTGAGCTGCAGGATGGTTTCCACGCTGAACTGCACGCCTGTGGTTTGCGGGTAGTCCTGCACACAGACCGGCACCTCCGACCCCAAAGCGGAACAGACCTGAGCGTAATACCCCTTAAGTTTTACCTCGGTGGCCAGTCCCGGCATCGGGGCCACCATGACGCCAGCGGCACCTGTATCCATCACGCTGTGCGAGAGCCGCGCCATATTGTCGAGCCCGGCACCAGTGACCCCGACCACCACCGGCACTCGGCCTGCGACCCGGTCGAGGATGTGCTTGGCAAAGCGAGTCGATTCTTCGCCAGACAGCTTCGGGGCTTCCCCCATGATGCCAAGGATCGTCATCCCCGTCACACCGCAGTCGAGATAGAAATCCACCATGCGGTCGGTGCTGTCCAAATCCAGCGCGCCGTCGCTCGCAAAAGGCGTGGCGGCGATAATGAAAACCCCTTCAGACTGCCTGTCGATCCGGTTTGGCATTGCAAATTCTCCCTTGATTGCGGCCGGTCCGGTCGTTGGGTGCCGGTCGGTCCGTCTGGCCGCAGAATACCCATCCTTTGAAAACGCGCCAGCATCCGCTGCCGGGTTGTCGGCGGCGGATGCGCAAGCGATCAATTATGCGGCATTCTCAGATGACGGTAACGGTCAGGCTGCCCAATCCGTCGATGCTCAGCTCCATCGTGTCACCCTTTACCACCGGGCCCACACCGGACGGCGTGCCGGACAGGATCACATCACCGGGGGCCAGTTCAAAATACTCGGACAGGTACGAGATCATTTCCGGCACCTTCCAGATCATCTGGTTCAGGTCACCTTCCTGGCGCACCTCGCCGTTGACCTTGAGTTCGACACGGCCCTGGTCGAGATGACCCACCTCTTCCACGGTGTGAATCGGTCCGCAGGGCGCAGACTGTTCGAACGCCTTGCCGATCTCCCATGGGCGACCTGCCTTTTTGGCGATTCCCTGCAAGTCGCGCCGCGTCATGTCGAGCGCCAGTCCGTAGCCAAACACATGGTCGAGCGCCGACGACACCGGAATGTTGGTCCCGCCCGTCTTCAAGGCCACTAGCATTTCTGCCTCATGGTGCACATCCGACGTGTGCGGTGGATAAGGAAAGGCATCCGACATACTGAGATTGTTGGGATTTTTCTGAAAGAAGAACGGATCTTCGCGGTCCGGATCATAACCCATTTCGATCGCATGAGCCGCATAGTTGCGACCGATGCAGTAAATCCGGCGGACCGGAAACATCGTATCCTGCCCGGCCACGGGAAGTGCCACGACAGGCGGCGTTTCGATTGCGTATTGGGTCATGCGGTTCTCCGGATTTTTTGAAGGCTTAGGGTGGATTAGCTCAGCGCCGTGCGTAAATCAATTCTAGACCACCCAGCGAAATGCAAGAAAAATCATTGATTGATCGCCCAATTTAGGCTTACCGTCAGACCAGAAGCGCCAAATTGGTGGAAATTGGTTGACCAATGTGAGGGCCTAGTCGTGCTCATGAACTCTGTCACGGTGGATGCGGATGACGTGGTTTCCAAACTGCGCTCCTACATTGCCGAAGGGGGATACAAGCCCGGTGACCGGCTCGAATCAGAGCGGGATCTGATTGTGCGCCTTGATGTGACCCGTGCCCGACTGCGCAAGGCGCTGGACACTCTGGAACACGAAGGGGCGATCTGGCGTCACGTCGGAAAAGGCACGTTCATCGCGTCGCCCAATGTCACGTCTGGTCCAAGCAACCTCAAACTGCTCAGCCAGCAGGTCACACCCGTGCAACTGATGCGGGCCCGCCTGTCGCTGGAACCAGCCATTGCCCGCGAAGCCGCCCTGCACGCGTCCGAAGAGGCGGTTCGGCGTCTCAAGCGATCCCGTGACCTCGCGACCGAAGCACCGAACTGGGACGAATACGAAGCGCAGGATGACAATTTTCACCGCGTTCTGGCCGAAGCGACGGACAACGTGCTGTTGCTGTCCTTGTTCGACCATCTGAACGCCGTTCGGCGCGCCGTTGCGTGGAACATGGTCATTCGCACGTCAGAACGTCCGCCGCGCACCCATTCGAGCTTTGCCGAACATGACGCCATTGTCGCCGCCATCGAGGCGCGCGACCCCAAGGCCGCTCAGGAGGCCATGCGCGCGCATCTCGGTTCGGTCTCTGCAAGATTGTTTGGGGAGGCCTGAAGACAAGAGCACAACCCGCGGGACAGAAACAACAAAAACGCCCCGCACATGACGACGATCAACACGATCTCAGGGAGGAGACACATGTTTCGTTTTCTAAAGGCAGCCGCCGTCGCGGCTCTGGTACTGCCCTCTGCCATTGGCCTCAGTGCCGGACCGGCACAGGCCGAGAAAATCCGCATCGCGCTTGCGGAAACCCCGTCAGACGAGCTTGCGGCGTTCTTCGTGGCGCTGGACCGGGCCAAGGCCAATGGTCTGGACTATGAATGGACCGCGTTCTCGGACGAAGAGCTTGCCATCCAATCCGTGCTGAGCGGCCAGATGGATATCGGCTTTGGCACGCCTTATGCGGCCATGCAGCGCTCCAAGGCGCCGCTGCGGATCATTTTCCAGCTGTCCAAACTCAAGTTTTTCCCGGTCACGACCAAGAAATACAGCTCGCTTGAGGATCTGAACGGCGAACCGATCCTGCTGCATTCGCGCGGCGGCGGCACGGACTCGATTGCAAACGTGATCGAAGAGCGTGTTGGCATCACGTTTGGCGAACGGTCTTACGTGCCGGGGTCTTCAAACCGCGTTGCAGCCCTTCTGGGTGGGCGCGCAGATGCAACCATCATCGATTTGTCCAACAAGAACAAGCTGATGCGGAGCGAAGCTGGTGGAAATTTCAACGTTCTGGAAATGTTTGAAGTTGATGCCAGCGACGAAGCCCTTTTCGGCAACCTGAACTGGATTCAGGAAAACGAAGAAGATGTTTCGATCTTCGTCAATGCGCTGGTCAGTGTCTGGCAGGACATGGCCAAGGATCCGACGATCATTCGCCGCGAAACCAATCCGGACGGCCCCATCGGCCAGCTTCCGGCCGAAATCCTTGCTGAACTCGACGGGTTCTATGCGGATGCGGTCGAAGGTGGCCTTTACGATCCCAACGGTGGTGGCCGCAAAGCCGCGATGGCCGACATGGAGTGGTATTCGGCCGCCGGTCAGCTTGAAGGCACACCGGACCAGTTGAACATTGAGGACTTCTGGTATCTCGCCCCGCTTGATGCCGCGATGAAGTAAGCCTCTGTGCTACCGCTGCGCGGGTCCTTCGCGCAGCGGATCTGTCTCTTTGCAGTCTGAAAGACTCCGCCAAATGCCAAACCGCGCCCTGCTTCTCAAGCTGCTCTCCGCCGTGATCCTGTTCGGCGCATGGGAGATCGCAGGCCGTGTGCCTGTCAGCTTCGCCTTTCCGACTTTCCTCGAATCCATGAGCGCGCTTCTGGCGATGACGCTGGATGGCAGTATCTTCGAAGCCTATGCCGAAACCCTGAAACCGCTAGCCATCGGCGTCGCGATTTCCGCCGTTCTGGGCATCGCCATCGGCCTTTGGGTTGGCCTGAGCAACACGTTCGACTGGCTGTTCTCGCCCATCTTCATCGTTATGCAGGCCGCGCCTTTGGCCGCACTGATCCCGCTGCTGGTCCTGGCCTACGGAATTGGTCTGACCTCCAAGGTGCTGGTCGTCTGTATCATGGCTATGCCGGTGATTGTGCTGAACACCAGCGGCGCAGTTCGCAACACACCGGAACCGTTCAAGGAAATGGGGCGTTCTTTCCTTGCATCCGAAACCGCAATCATCCTGCGTATCGTCATTCCCGCCGCATCGCCGGTGATCTTTGCGGGCCTGCGGCTTGGCATCTCTGCGGGCTTTATCGGCGCGATCCTGTCCGAGTTGAAAATCACACCCACAGGCGTCGGCGACATCATCACTTACAGCCGCTCTATCGCGGATTACCCCAGCATGTACGCCGCCATCTTCTCGATCATCCTGCTCGCGGTTCTGTTCCTGAACCTGCTCGAAAAGGTCGAGACCACTCTCTTCAAAGGAAACCAACGTGACTATGTCTCAAACTAAGGAAACGATCACGCCAGCCGCTTCCGCCTCGTTCGAAAGCGCGGTTTCCGCTCGGAACATCTCCAAGAATTATGGAGATGTCGAGGCGCTGCGGAACATGTCCTTGGAGTTCCCGCGCGGTCAGCTCACGTCGTTGCTGGGACCGTCTGGCTGCGGCAAGACGACGTTGCTCAAGATCATTGCGGGCCTGCTGAAGCCCACCTCAGGCGAGGTCGAGGTGAACGGGAAAAAGGTCACTGGCCCCGGCCCCGACCGTGCCTTCGTGTTTCAGGACTTCGCGCTGCTGCCTTGGGCCACCGTGTTGCGCAACGTGGCCTTCGGGTTGGAAATGCGCGGTGTGGCGACATCGGAACGGGAAGCACGCGCCGAGAAATACATCAAGGAAGTCGGCCTCGCTGGATTCGAAAACGCCTATCCGCACGAATTGTCCGGCGGGATGCGCCAGCGCGTGGGTCTGGCGCGTGCCTTGGCTGTGGACGCCCAAGTGCTGTTGATGGACGAGCCGTTTTCAGCCGTCGATGAGCAGACCCGCCGCAAGTTTCAGGAAGATCTGCTGCAACTGGTGCAGAACGAAAACAAGACCTTCATCTTCGTGACCCACTCGATCGAAGAGGCGGTCTACGTGTCCGACCAGATCGCAATCCTGCTGCCACGCCCAAGCCGCGTGTCCGAGATCATCCGCCCCTCAAGTTTCCGGAACAAAGGCGTCGACAACATTCGCCGCGACCCGGAATACCTTGATATCGTGGATGAAATCTGGGCGTCCCTCAGAACCTACGTGGAATGAGGCGGGCATCATGACAGTCTTTGGATACCGTCTTCCCGGAATGTCGTCGCTCCTGCTCTGGGGTCTCTTGTGGGAGATCGTGGGTCAGGCGGGCGTGACATTCTTTGTCCCACCGCTGAGCGAAGTTCTTGGCACCCTGTTCGAAATCCTTGGAACAGCCGCGTTCCAGAAAGCCCTGTTCGAAACCGCATATGCGTTCTTTGCCGGGGTATTCTTCGCAATTGTGATCGGCATCCCCACGGGTATCCTGATGGGCAAAAGCCGTCTGCTGGACGAACTGCTGCTGCCTTGGGTCAACGTGTTCCTGAGCGCACCGCTGACCGCGCTGGTGCCGGTTCTGATGGTGCTGTTCGGATTTGGTATGAAGTCGATCATCATCACGACAACGCTGTTCGCGATCTGGATCATCATCCTGAACTCCCGCGCCGGGGTCCGTCAGATCAACCGGTCGCTGGTGGAAATGGCGCACAGTTTTGGCGCATCTCCAACTGACGCGTTCTTCAAGATCTACTTCTGGGCCGCCCTGCCTGAGATCCTCGGCGGTGTGCGGATCGGTATCATCCGGGCTGTCAAAGGTGTGATCATCGGACAGCTTCTGATCTCGATCGTGGGCTTTGGCGCCTTGTTCGAACTCTACTCGGCCAACTTCCTCATGGGGCATTTCTGGGCGGTTCTGATCGTGCTTTTCGCGCTGGCCTTCACGATTTCGGAATTTCTTGCCTACCTCGAACGGCGCGTGTCCTACTACGCGGCCAAGCGGTGATCGGAATGGAGGTAGAAACCGCGTGAGTCATCTGACACTGACACTGACACTGGCGACCTGGGACCATGACCGCGTTATGGCGTTGCATGAGGGGCGCGTCACGGTGCCCGGCGTCACGCTCGAAAGCCATATCCACCCGACCTCCAAGCTGTTCCCTTGGGCGGTGCAGGAAGCGCGGTTCGATATCACCGAAATGTCGGTGTCCAGCTACGTGCTGCAACTGTCGCGTGGCGGGTCGGACTACACCGCGATCCCCGCATTCGTCAGCCGCGCGTTCCGGCACAGCGGGTTCTTTGCCCGCGCTGGGTCCGGCATCGAAAGCCCGGCCGATTTTGCCGGACGCCGGATTGGGGTACCGGAGTACCAGATGACCGCCGCCCTTTGGATGCGAGGTATTCTGGCGGATGAATACGGTGTGGCCTGCGACGACATCCACTGGCGCACAGGCGCTCTGGATGAAGGTGTGCGGCGCGAACGGCTGGAACTGGCGCTGCCCGAAGGCATGGTGGTCGAGCCGATCACAGAAGGCGACACGCTTCAGGATATGCTTTTGCGTGGAGAGATCGATGGGTTGCTGGCCCCAAAGCCACCACAGGCGTTCTTGGACGGCAACCCGGACCTTGTCCGCCTGATCCTTGATTTCGAGGCGGCCGAACAAGCCTATCACGCCAAGACCGGCTTCTTCCCGATCATGCATCTGATCGGCATCCGCAAATCCGTGGCCGAGCAATACCCCGAACTGCCGCGCGCGCTCTATGACGCCTTCGTGCAATCCCGAGACATTGCCATGGCACGGCTGCGCTCGGTCTGGCTTGGCAATGCCAACCGCATGACATTGCCCTGGCTCAATTCCGCGATGGAGCGGACGCTGGCCAGCATGGGCCCTGATTACTGGAGCTATGGCTGCGCCGCCAACATGGCCGAGATCGACGCGATCTGCCGCTATTCGCTGGATCAGCACCTCGCTGCCGGTCCGGTTGCGCCGAAAAGCCTGTTCCATCCTTCGGTTCTGGATACCTGAGATGATGGAGATGTGGCACGCAGGATTAGGATGGCCGACAGCAAGCGCGCTGCTTGCTGTCAGCTTTGCCAGTTCCTTCATCACCATCGCCTTCGGCATCGGCGGCGGTGCCGTGATGCTGGCGGTATTGGCGACGCTTCTGCCCGCAGCGGCCATCGTTCCGGTGCATGGATTGGTGCAACTGGGCTCGAACGCAGGACGCGCCGCGATCATGACTCGCTACATGCGCTTTGACCTTCTGGGGCCGTTCGCCATCGGGGCGTTGATCGGTATTGTTCTCGGCGGGTCTCTTGTGGTGCAGCTCGAGGCGGGCTGGATCCAGATCGGTGTCGGTCTTTTTATCCTGTGGTCCGTCATTGCCAAGCCACCCGCCTTTCTGAAGAGGTCCGGCGTGGTCACGGGCGTATTCTCCAGCTTTCTGACGATGTTCTTCGGCGGCACCGGGCCGTTCGTGGCAACCTATGTCAAGGCACAGGATCTTGATCGCCATGCCCATGTTGCCACCCATGCGATGTTCATGACGCTGCAGCACCTGCTCAAGACCGTCGCCTTCGGCATTCTGGGTTTTGCGTTCAGCATCTGGGCCGGGCTGATCATCCTGCTGATCGTTGCCGGTGTCCTGGGCACGCTGGCCGGACGTGTGATGCTGGCGAAAATCGACGACCGACGGTTCAGGATCATCCTGAACGTCATTCTGACCTTGCTCGCAGCCCGGCTAATCTATGCCGGATCCGCCGACATCTTTTTCACCGATACGGCGCAACTGCCGACTGGAGGACGTGACTAACCTGCAAAGACACTGCGCGATCTTTGCGGGCGACCATCATCAGCGCGTGTGAACTTGAACATGAAAACGGGAGGAAACCATGTCCATGAAACCAACGATCACCCGCCGCGCCCTGCTTGGAACAGGCGCCGCTGCTGCAACGCTCACGCTGGCCACACCCGGCCTCTTGCGTGCCAGCTCATTCCCCGAGCGGAACTTCAGCGTTTACATCCCCACCGCAGAAGGCGGCGGCGCAGACCGCAACTTCCGCGCGTTCTCGAGCGTCTGGAAAACCCGCCTAGGCGTTGAATTCGAACCCAGCTTCTATCCGGGCGCATCCGGCCGCGTGGGCTATGAGATCTACATGGGCAAGGCCGAGCCAGATGCCTACAACCTGCTTTTCGGCAATATCGGACCCGAAGTGCTCAACTGGGCGATGCAGGCCCCCAGCTTTGACATCAACGACTACATCTATTTCGGTCAGGTCGACAAAGACCCCTGCTGCCTGTTCGTGGGTGCCGAAAGCCCGCTAAAGACGATGGACGACATCATTGCGGCGGCCAAGACCCGCAAGCTTAATGTCGGCACCAGCCGCATGGCGCACCCCGCGTCGATCGGATTGCTGGCGTTGGGTGACAAGCTGGGTCTTGAATTCAACCTGATCCCGCTACAGGGCGGCAAGGGCACCGTCGCCGGTGCCGTCACCGGCGAGGTCGATTTCTCCGTCCTCACATCGGGGTCGGTGATCGCGGCTGGCGATGCGGTGAAAACACTGCTTGTCTTCGGCAACAACATCGTTGGCGAGGCGCTCGACAATGCACCGAGCATCAATGACGCCTACGACATGGACCTGCCGGAAATGCTCTCCACCCGCGCCTTCGGCATCCACAAGAAAGCGGTGGACGATTACCCAGACCGCTTCGAGGTCCTGACTAGGACCTTCAAGGAAACCCACGAAGACCCGGCCCTGATGGAAGCCTATATCGCGTCCAAGGGACAGCCCGAATACCTCGTCTATGCGGGGGTCGAGGAATGCGAGGCCGAGAAGGCCGCGATGCTCGAACTGGGCGCGCGCTACAAGTCGCTACTCAGCGGCGCGTAACACCTGCCAACCGGATCGGCAGCGCACCGCGCCTGCCGGTCCATTCCCGGACCTCACTCCGCAGACAGGACGTAGACATCATGTCATCCGAGCATCACAAACCGCCGCGCCAGATTGGCGGAGAGCTTGTCATCCCCATCCTTTCGGTGGGCTTCACGATCTACTTCTTCATGACGATCTGGAACTCTCCCTGGACGGCGCAGGTCAGCACGTTCATGATCGGAGGCATCCTGCTGCTTGTGTGCGCGATTTTTTTCATTCGTTGCGCCATATGGCTCAGCCGCGGCGAAGGCACGCTGGGATTCGGAAACCTGTTTACGATGGACGACTTCCGCACCGGGCGGATTGGTCTTCTGCTCACCACTGTCGGTTATGTCGCCCTGATTGACACGCTTGGCTTCACCCTGACCACCTTCCTGTTTCTGGCGGTCAGCATGCTGATCCTCGCACGTGGCAAGAATGCGGTGTTCATCACCATGATCTCGGCGGCGATGGCGTTGACCGGTTGGGCAGTGTTCATCTGGGCGTTTGACGCACGCTTCCCGCGCGGCTGGTTCGAAACCACGATGAAGGCGGTGCTGGCCAATGGATAGCAGCACAGCCTCGATCCTGACCGAAGTGTTCTTTGAAACGCTCGGCTACTGGTACATCATCATCCCGACGATTTTCCTTGGCCTGATCGTCGGTGGCATTCCTGGGTTCTCGGCGGCGAACACGATCATCATCCTGATGCCGCTGACTCTCGCACTCGACCTGCAATCCGGGCTGGTCTTCATGATCTCGCTTTATTGCGCGGCGCGCATGGGGGCGGGCATTCCGGCCATTCTTGTCAACATCCCCGGCACCGCCGGGGCTGCGGCCACACCGCTCGACGGCTATCCGATGGCCAAACAAGGGAAGGGTCAGCAGGCGCTGGCGATTTCCTTTGTGGCCTCCTGTATCGGCGGTCTTCTGACGACGATCATCGCCTTGGCGGCCATGCCCATCCTTGCGCGGGTCGGGTTCTACATGCACTCGGTCGAAATGATCGTGGTTATGCTGTTCGGCATTTCCCTGATCGCGTCGATTGCGGCACAGGACATGGTCAAAGGCCTGATCGCGGGTTTCCTCGGCCTGATGATCGGCTCCATCGGCACCGACGTGGTCTATGCCACACCGCGTGGCACGTTCGGGTTCCTTGAACTTTACGACGGGGTGCCCCTGATCCCTGCCCTTGTCGGCCTCTTTGCGGTCTCCGAAGCGTTCGTCATTATCGAGAAACGCGTGATCGTGAACCATGACGGCGAACCCAAGGCCCCCAACTGGGGCGACACGTTCGAAGGCGTGAAGATCGCCCTCAGCCGCTGGGTGCATATCGTATGGACCTCTATCATCGGTCTGGTCATCGGCGTGATCCCCGGTGCAGGTGCTTCCATTGCCAGCTTCGTGGCCTACCAACAATCGCGCAGTTTCTCCAAGACGCCCGAGAAATACGGCACCGGCCATCCAGAAGGCCTGATCGCACCTGAATCCGCCAACAATGGCGTCACCTCCGGCACGCTGGTGCCGCTGCTGGTGCTGGGCATTCCCGGCGGGGCGACGGCGGCGATCATGCTTGTGGTGATGCAGTTCCACGGCGTCAGCTTTGGCCCGTCGCTGTTCGAGAACCAGCCCACGGTCGGCTACGGCATGTTCATGGCGATGGCGGTCAGCTACGTCTTCATGTTCCTGACGATCCTGCCACTGTCGCGCTACATGAGCCACGTGACTACGATCCCGACGATCTACCTCGCGCCGATGATTATCAGCTTCACGCTGGTCGGCGGGTTTGTCCCGCGCGAATACATGTTCGACATGTACCTCGCTTTGGCCTTCGGGGTTCTGGGCTATATCGCCCGGCGCACCGGGTACCACGTGGCTGCGATCCTGATCGGGGTCATTCTTGGGCCGCTTCTGGAAAAGTATTTCCTGTGGTCGCTCAAGAAATCGGATGGCGACATCATGGTTCTTTTCTCGTCCACGCTGGGCAACATCCTTTGGGTCGCCTTCGCGCTGTCGATCATCCTGCCCATGGTGTTCAGCATGCGGCGCAAACGCAAACTCGAGGTGCCTGCAGAATGAAACGCGAAGTCGAATACGAGCTGTCCCGCAACATCCGGCGGCTGGGCCATCTTGACATTGAAGGCGGCGGCGAAGTGGTGGTACGCGATGGCTATGCCTATGTCGGCCACATGAAGCCCCCGATGGGGACGTCGATCATCGACGTGTCCGACCCCACCAACCCTAAAGTGGTGTCCCATGTCGCGCCGCCGGACGAGTGGTCGCACACCCACAAGGTCAAGGTGGTCGGTGACCTGATGATCACCAATGTCGAAATGGACCGCCGCCATTTCCTGCGCAAAGGCGACAAGATTGGAGGTCTTCGTGCCGAAGGTCTGTCAGACAACCAGGTCGCAGAACGTCTTGCGGTCAAGCTGTCGGACATCCCCGTCCTGGAAGAGGCTTTGGCACGAGGCTACAACAGCGGCGGCTTCCGCGTCTGGGACATCTCGGACAAGACCGCGCCCAGGCTGCTGTCCTACGTCAAGACACATGGCTTTGGCGTGCATCGCTTCGATATGGATGCCAACTACGCCTATATCTCGACCGAGATGGAAGGGTATGTCGGCAACATCCTCGTGATCTATGACCTGTCCGATCCGACAAACCCCACTGAAGTGTCGCGCTGGCATATGCCGGGGCAGCACGTGGCGAATGGCGAACCCCCCACGGGTGTCGGCTACAGCCACCGTCTGCACCATGCGATGCGCTGCGGGGATGAGCTTTGGGCGGCAGTCTGGCATGCGGGCATTCGCGTGCTGGATGCCACCGACATCACCAAGCCGACGCTCAAGGGCAGCTACCGTTTTCCCAAGGGAATCCCGGAACCAACCCACACCGTCATGCCGCTGGAACAGACCATCAACGGTCGCCGCTATGCCATCGCCATTGACGAGGAACATGACCACAAACCGGGGCGTCTGCACGGCTTCATCTGGGTTATGGATGTGACCGATCTGGACAACATGGAACCCATCGCAGCCTGGGACCTGTCAGAACGGCTGTGCCCCTGGGTCGGCGAAGCGGGTGTGCGCTTTGGCGGGCATCAGTACCGCGAAAAGCTGGACAGCACGCTGATCTATGTCACGTGGTTCGCGGGTGGTCTGCGGGTGCTGGACGTGGCCGATCCGCACCTGCCCGTCGAAGTGGCGCATTTCATGGAACCCGGCCCCACTGGCGCACCGCCGCAGTCGAACGATGTCGATGTAGACGATAATGGCCTGATCTATGTATTGGACCGCAACCGGGGCCTCGACATTCTGGAGATGAGCCTGTGAGCGACAACGACCTCCTGCCCCCCAGCGTCGACCCCAACACCAAGGCGCTGGGCATCCGCCGCGTCAGCGCTCGGAACGAGGCCTCCACCCGATCCGTGATGATGGTGCGCAACCATGTCGTCATCACCGATGAGAAGGAATCGAACACCGGGCCGACTCCTTTGGAAATGACGCTGTCCTCACTGCTTGGCTGCGAGGGCGTCATCATCAACCGCTGCGCCGAGGCGATGCAGTTTGCCTATACCGCTGTCGACATGGAAGCGGATGGCGAGGTTGACCAGCGTGGCAGTCGGGGCGTGAAGGGCGTGCGCCCGTATTTCAATTGGGTCAAACTGCGCATCCGCGTACACACCGACGAACCGCAGGAACGCTTTGACAGGCTCACAAGGAACGTGGAATACCGCTGCCCGGTGATGAACCTGTTCAAATCGGCGGATGTGGATGTCCAGATCACATGGGAGCGTGTTACAACGTGAGCCTGAGCCTGACGATCAACGGAACACGGCACGACATCACGTCAGACCCGGACACTCCGTTGGTCTATGTCCTGCGGGATGAGCTCAAGCTCAAAGGCACAAAACTCGGCTGCGGGTTGGAGCAATGCGGCGCTTGTGCGGTCATGGTGGATGGCAAGGTTGTGCTGTCCTGCGTGACACCGGTCGAGGTGTTCGACGGCAAGGACATCACCACCATCGAGGGCATCGCCGAGACAGAGATCGGCCAGCGCGTGCAGCAGGCGTTCATTGAAGAGACCGCCGCGCAATGTGGATATTGCACCTCCGGGCTGGTGGTGGCCGCGACCGCGCTTCTGTCCGAAAACCCGGCACCGGACAGCGCAACCACCAAAGCCGCCCTGACCCCGCATCTGTGCCGCTGTGGGTCGCATCCGCGTGTTCTAAGCGCCATAAAACGGGCTGCGGACACATGAGCATTGACGCGTATCCTCTTGTTTCTGATTGGTTAACGCCGCAGGGCGATGAA
The DNA here is from genome assembly GCF_017643905.1 of Marivita sp. GTDB lineage: Bacteria > Pseudomonadota > Alphaproteobacteria > Rhodobacterales > Rhodobacteraceae > Marivita. Next base: position 7,155 of record NZ_JAEPMO010000083.1, on the reverse strand, counting down.
CTTCTGATCCACACAGGAAAGGTGGATATCGGTCAGCGCATTTCGACCGCGCTGGTCCGGATCGTGCAAGAGGAACTGGCGCTGCCCCTGTCGCAACTGGATGTCGCGGCTGTTCGCACGGGTCACGCTCCTGACGAGGGCATCACCTCGGGCAGCAACTCCATCGAACAATCTGGCGGGGCCGTTGCAGCCGCCGCCGCGACCCTGCGCAAGCACCTTCTGGATGCGGCAATCAACCAACATGGTGGCACCCCATCGGATTGGGCATTTGAGGACGGGTACATCCACCGCCCCGGCACCAACATCCGGATCAACCTGTTCAGCCTGGCCCAAGATCTGCCGCCCGATCTGGCCATAGATCCTGATCTGCCCCGGCACATCCCGGACACGCTCCCTGCCCCTGACATGCGCGGCATCGCCGACATGGTCACAGGGCGCTTTACCTATCTGCACGACATTGATCTTCCGGGCATGTGGCACGCGCGCCGCGTCAGCCCGCCCCATGTGCGCGCCAGCCTTCAGGACATCGACCAGGCGGTGCTGGACCGGATCACAGGCGATGGTCTTCATGTCGTGCGGGATGGTAGTTTTCTGGCGGTGACCGGCCCCGGGGAATGGGCTGTCGTCAAAGCAGCGACACGGCTCGGTTTGGCCTGCACTTGGGACAGCGGTGGCGGATTGCCCGAAACCGATGTGTTTGCCCATTTGGCCCCCGAAAACGCGCAGCGCTTTCCGGTGGTCAATGGTACCCCGCAAAACGCCCCGGTGCCGGAACCGCTCGACGCCCCGGACCTCAGCGGTCGGTTCGAACGCCCCTACCAGATGCACGGCGCGCTGGCTCCGTCGGCGGCGCTGGCGGAATGGACCGGCGAACGTCTTTTCGTAAAAAGCCACAGCCAAGGCATCTACCCATTGCGCGAGGCGATTGCCGACAGTCTTGGTCTTGCCACAGACCAGATCGAGATCACCCATGTGCAAGGCTCCGGCTGCTACGGTCACAATGGCGCGGACGATGCCGCCTGCGAGGCCGCCTGTATCGCCTTGGCGCATCCGAACATTCCGATCCTGCTGAAATGGTCACGCGAGGACGAACACGCCTGGGAACCCTATGCCCCCGCGATGGCGGTTCAGGTCGATGCGAAGCTGGCCGATGGCCGCATCGCTGCGCTTTCCGCCGAAGCGCACAGCGACACCCATCGCGGCAGGCCCCGTCCCGGCCCGAACCGCGCAGGTCCGGCAAAGCTGCTGGCCAACAGGTTTCGCGCAGAGGCGATGGCGCCCTATATCGCGCCGCCCAACATGGGCAACCACGCGGGGATGCATCGGAATCTTGATCCGGTTTACGACATCCCCGAGACACGTCTGGTCAAGAACCTTGTCCAGGGCCTGCCGCACCGCACATCCGCCATGCGCTGCCTTGGGGCCGTCGCCAATATTTTTGCGCTGGAAAGCACAATGGACGATTTGGCCCGCCACGCCGGTGCAGACCCCATAGCCTTCCGCCGCGCGCATCTGAGCGACCCACGCGCTTTGGCGGTTTTGGACGCCTTGGAACATTGCCTGCCCCCCGTGCCCGAAGGAATGGGGCGAGGCATCGCCTATGCCCAGTACAAGAACGCGATGACCCGCGTTGGTCTGGCCATCGATCTCGCTGTCACGGACACAGCCGAGGTCAAACTGCACCGCGTGACGCTGGTGGCGGATGCCGGCCGCGTGATCGACCCCGATGGCCTGCAGGCGCAGCTTGAAGGCGGCGTCATGCAAGCGGCAAGCTGGGCGCTTTACGAGCAGGTGACCTGGGACCGCGACGGTATCACCTCGCGCGACTGGGACAGCTACCCGGTGATCCGCTTCGACAATGTGCCCGACTTCGACATCACGCTCCTGAACCACCCAGACCAGCGCTCTGTCGGCGCGGGTGAAGCCTCACCCGGCCCCACGGTTGCCGCGATTGCCAACGGGATCTTTGCTGCCACAGGGCTGCGCCTGCGGAGGATGCCGTTCACTCCGGATGCGATCACACAGGCCGCGTTGGACCTTTAGTCCTAAACACGCGGCGGGTTGCACGAACCCCGGCAAGCTGGCACAGCTAGGGCAACAAGTGCGGAGTATCCCATGTCCAAAACCGTCTTTCTGATCAACGGTCCCAACCTGAACCTTCTGGGCAAGCGGGAACCCGCAATCTATGGCGCGGACAGTTTGGACGACGTGGCAAACCGCTGCGAGGCGCTGGCGAAACCTGCCGGGTTCGATCTCAAATCCATGCAGTCGAACCACGAAGGCCAGATCATCGACTGGATTCATCAGGCCCGTGACGAATCTGAAGCCATCATCATCAATCCCGGCGCGTTCACCCACACCTCTGTCGCGATCTACGACGCGCTTCAGGCTTATGAAGGGCTGGTGTTCGAAGTCCATATCTCGAACGTCCACAAGCGCGAGGCGTTCCGGCATCATTCCTACGTTTCAGCCCGCGCCGAAGGCGTGATCGCCGGGTTCGGTATCGAAGGCTACGAGTTGGCGCTGCGGAGGGTGATCAGCCTTTTGGGCTGACCCTAGAACGGACCATCCTCAAGCACCCCATCCGCTGACATCTGCGCATAGAGCAAGCCTTCCCGCAGTCCCCGGTCTGCGACGGACAGCCGGTCGGTCGGCCAGCAGCGCAGCAATGCCTGAAGGATCGCCGCGCCAGACATGATGAGCGCCTGACGGTCGAGCCCAATGCGGGGATCGGCACGGCGTCCTTCGGGGCCAAGCTCCAGATAATTCGAGATCACCTTTTCGATCTGGTCCGACGTCATCCGCAACCCATCCACCTTGGTCCGGTCGTAGCGTTTGAGACCCAGATGACTCGCCGCGACAGTGGTCACCGTGCCGCTGGTGCCAACGATCTGGAACCCTTCGCGCGCCTGCTCGTCCTTGTAAGGTGCAAACTCGGCCAGGTTTTCCTCGAAATACCAGCTCATCAGGGCGTAGCGGGCTGAATCACTTTCCACGTCCGAGAACTGATCGCGCAGCGTCGCAACCCCCAAGGGCACGCTGATCCAGTCCACGACGCGGGCGGCGGGAAACGGGCTGTCCTTGGTATGAAAACCTGCATGCAACCGCATGATTGCGCGCGGACGCTCGAACGCTGGCACAGCCGTCAGGTCAATCCAGACCAGCTCGGTCGACCCGCCGCCAATGTCCACCACCAGCAATTGCTCGGTCTTGGTGCTGACCAGCGGCGCGCAGGAGATAACCGCCAGACGCGCTTCTTCCTCGGGCTGGATGATTTCGAGGTTCAGTCCGGTTTCGCGTTTGACCTGCCGGATAAAATCCCGTGCATTGTGCGCCCGGCGGCAGGCCTCTGTCGCGACCAACCGCATGCGCGTCACCTCGTGGCGACGAATCTTCTGCTGGCACACGCGCAGCGCGGAAATGGTCCGGTTCATCGACGCACGACTCAGACGGCCGGACTTTTCAAGACCTGCCCCCAGCTGCACGGATTTGGAAAAACTGTCGACAACATGGAATTGGTTGCCCTTTGGCTGGGCAATCAACATACGACAACTGTTTGTGCCCAGATCCAGCGCGGCATAAAGCTCGGATGGGTCGGGCCGTGACGGCGCGGGGCTCTCTACCGGTTTCGGGAATGCGCCCGCACCTTTGGGACGCTTTGGCGCCATGACTTCGCGCCTTCCGAATATGTAAGTTGCCTCAACCCTAAGCCCGCTTTGACTGCGGCGCAAGTTTCGTGATGCACCAAGGTAAAGTTATGAGAGGGCCTCATGCAAAGCCTGAGAATTTTGGACCTGCAAAAGCATCGCCATTCGCCTTGTCCTGACCTAATGTCGCCTCGCGTCGCAGACGGAAGCGGACACGTCGAAATTTGCACTCTTGTGGGACATGGCCTCCATTACGAAAACGCAAGCGAAACGAAGGAATCACGACATGCCGGATGTCACGATTGTCTACTGGCGCGATATCCCGGCTCAGGTGATCGTGGGCAAGGGCCGTCGTGGCGCCAAGGCCCAACTGCCCGAACGGTTCGAGCAGGCGATTGACCGCGCAGCGATGAAGATCGGTGCATCCGATACCGACAGCTACCTCGCCGAATGGCGCAAGGCAGCGCCTTACGAGCTCGAGGGGGACCCCGAAGAGGTCTGCTCTGCCGAGGCGGCCCGCATTGATGCGGAATACGACAAGGAACGCCTCAAGGCGTTGATTGATAACGAAGGCTGGGCGTAAGCCCCCATGACCCTGAGGGAGGCCATCATGGCATTGTTGAATTTCCGCAAGCGCGAGACTGTCGAAAACGGCACCACGCCCGAAATGGAAGCCTTCCTGAAGGGCTATTCCATCGAGGTCATGCCGCGCACCGCCGAGAAGGTCGAGGATTTCCGCGCATTGCTGGCTCCCGGAACCCGCGTCTACATTGCCCATATCGAGGGCACACCAATCGAAGACATGGTGGCCACGGCCAAGCGCGTGGCCACCGATGGCTACCCGGTCATGCCGCACTTCCCGGCCCGCATCATCAAAGATGAAGCGACACTGGCCGATTGGATTGCCCGTTACCAGGGCGAAGCGGGTGTCGATCAGGCGCTGCTGCTCGCGGGTGGCGTGAACCAGCCGCACGGCGATTTCCACAGCTCGATGCAGCTCATGGAAACCGGTCTGTTCGACAAGGCGGGCTTCAAGCGTCTGCATGTCGCCGGTCACCCGGAAGGCAACAAGGACATCGACCCCAATGGCGGCATGAAGAACGTCGAAGACGCGCTGCGCTGGAAGCAGGCGTTCTCGGAACGCACCGATGCCAAGATGGCGCTGGCCACCCAGTTCGCCTTTGACGCCGACCCGATCATCAAATGGGTCGACGACCTGTCTGCCGCTGGCATCAAACTGCCCGTCCATATCGGCATCGCTGGCCCCGCCAAGCTGCAGACCCTGATCAAGTTCGCCATCGCCTGCGGTGTTGGCCCGTCACTCAAGGTTCTGCAGAAACGCGCGATGGACGTGTCCAAGCTGCTTCTGCCCTACGAGCCGACAGAGGTGCTGACCAAACTGGCCGCACACAAAGCCAAGAACCCTGACTTCAACATTGAACAGGTGCATTTCTTCCCGCTAGGCGGGATCAAGACCAACGCCACCTGGGCGATCGAAAACGGTGGTGCTGGCACTGCACCGGCCGCCGCGAACTGATCTGACCTGATGCCAGCCCTGCTTTTTGATCTCGACGGCACCATGCTGAATTCGGACCCCATTCACGAGGCCGTCTTCACCGAGCTGTGGGCCTCGCAGGGGCTGGCAATTCCGCACGGCTTTTATATCGAGCAGGTGCATGGCCGTCTGAATGTCGATGTGTTTGCAGAACATCTGCCGGACGAACCGGATCCGCAGGGTTTGAGCGAGTGGAAAGAGGCACAGTTCCGCGACCGTCTGCCCTCGCCTTACCCCGAAGCACCGGGTCTGACGGCGTTTCTGGATCACGCGCAGGCGCAGGGCTGGCAACTGGCCGTGGTGACCAACGCCATGCGCCTAAATGCCGAAGCAATGCTGGGTGCCATCGGCTTGCGCGATCGGTTCGAGGTGATCGTGATCGGCGAGGAATGCGCGCATGGCAAGCCCCATCCGCTGCCCTATCTGACCGCGATGCAGTTGCTTGGAGAGTCGCCCGAGACCTGCATCGCCTTCGAGGACAGCCCTTCCGGCATGCGTGCCGCCGCAGCCTCCGGTGCCTACAGCATCGGTGTCCGCTCGGCGCTGAGCGACGCCGAACTCCGCGCCGTTGGCGCAAAGATGACCATTGAGGATTTCACAGACCCCGCGCTGCCGGACATTCTGGCCCGCATTGAAGGAGTAGCCGCATGACCCGCACGATTGTCGAGTCCAAGACCAAAACCGCCATCATCGGGTTCGATCAGCCGTTCTGCGTGATCGGTGAGCGGATCAACCCGACAGGCCGCAAGATCCTGAACGAGGAACTCGAACGCGGCGATTTCAGCCGGGTCGAGGCCGATGCGCTGGCTCAGGTCGCCGCAGGCGCCAACATCCTCGACATCAATTCGGGCGCCGTGTTCTCGAACAAGATGGCCGAAGACCCGCGCTACGCCGACAACAACTTTGTCGAGCCGACATTGATGAAGGAACTGGTCGAGCGCGTTCAGGCCGTCACCGATTGCCCGCTCTGCATCGACTCGTCTGTGCCCGGCGCGCTGGAAAACGGCCTTGCCGCCGCCGAAGGCCGCCCGCTCTTGAACTCGGTCACGGGCGAGGAAGAACGTCTGGAGCTGGTGTTGCCGCTGGTCAAGAAATACAACGTGCCGGTTGTGGCGATTTCCAACGATGACACTGGCATTTCGGAAGACCCGGATGTGCGTTTTGCGGTGGCGAAAAAGATCGTCGAACGCGCTGCCGATTTCGGCATCCCTGCGCATGACATCGTGGTTGATCCGCTGGTCATGCCGATTGGCGCGATGGGCACCGCCGGTCTTCAGGTCTTTACCTTGGTGCGTCGCCTGCGCGAGGAACTAGGCGTCAACACCACCTGCGGCGCGTCGAATATCAGCTTTGGCCTGCCCAACCGTCACGGCATCAACAACGCCTTCCTGCCGATGGCCATGGGCGCTGGCATGACATCCGCCATCATGAACCCGGTCGCCTTACCCGTTGGCCCTACCAAAATTGCGGAAAAGCGCGCGGAAGTGGCGGCTGCTGGCATCGTGCTGCCCGACGATATGGACGATGAAGCCTTCTGCATCCTGTTTGGTCTGGGCTCGACCAAACCGCGCCCGGGCAAGGAAATGGAGGCCATCCGTGCGGCCAACTTCCTGACCAACAATGACGAAGGCGGCGGTGCATGGATTGCCTTCAACCGCCAACCGCCGAAAGCCGGTCACGAAGGTCGTGGACGTGAGGGCCGCGCGGGCGGTGGTCGCCGTCGCCGCGCCTGATCTTCTTCTTTTTGCAAATATGCCGGGGGGTTTGGGGGGCTGGCCCCCCAAACGGTCGGACCGCTTGCGCGGTCCGAATTCAAATTACAACGCGACGCCGCGCCGTCCTGCTAGATCAGTAAAGTATTGCCACGCGACACGCCCTGAATGCGCACCGCGTGTGGACTGCCACTAGATCGATTGAGCCCGCAAGGACGCGTCAGCGCTCTAGACGCGATTG